>NZ_MWQK01000001.1:300000-600000 GCF_002210425.1 Fibrobacter sp. UWB2
CGACCAAGAAGAGCCAGGTGTTCTCTACCGCCGAAGACAACCAGCCGGCCGTGACGATTCACGTGCTGCAGGGCGAACGCGAATTTGCCCGCGACAACCGTACGCTCGGCAAGTTCGACCTGACCGACCTCCCGAAGAAGCCGCGTGGCGTGCCGCAGATCGAAGTGACCTTCGATATCGACGCGAACGGCATTGTGCACGTGTCCGCCAAGGACAAGGAAACCGGTAAGGAACAGTCCATCAAGATTACTTCTTCTAGCGGCTTGTCTGAAGACGAAATCAACAAGATGGTGAAGGATGCCGAAGCTAACGCTGCCAAGGACAAGGAACAGCGCGAACTTGTGGACATCAGGAACCAGGCCGAACAGATGGCTTACCAGGCTGAAGGTCAGCTCAAGGAATTTGGCGACAAGCTCCCGGCCGACACCAAGAGCCAGCTGCAAGCAGCCATCGACGACATCAAGGCCAAGAAGGACAACGGCACCAAGGAAGAGATCAAGGCCGCTATGGACAAGCTCCAGGGCATGATCAGCTCCATGGCCCAGGCCGCCGGTGCAAACCAGGCTCAGCCGGGTCCGCAGCCGGGCGCTTCTGAACAGCCGAAGAACGACAAGAAGGGCGACGGTCCGGAAGTCGTCGATGCTGAAGTGGTTGACTAATTTCAACCTTCAAAAAACAAATAGGATTCGCCTCTCAAAAGGGGGCAATCCTTTTGTTGTAAAATAACGATTTTTGATTTGTTATATGATGAGTTTGCCCGGAGGGCAAAATGGCTGAAAAACGAGATTATTACGAAGTTTTGGGCGTCGGCAAGGACGCGAGTGCTGACGAGATCAAGCACGCGTACAAGAAGCTTGCCATCAAGTACCACCCGGACAAGAATCCGGGCGACAAGGAAGCCGAAGAGAAGTTCAAGGAGGCTGCCGAGGCCTACGACGTGCTCAGCAACCCCGAAAAGCGTAAACAGTACGACCAGTTCGGCTTTAACGCCCCCGGTGGCGGTTTTGGTGGCGGCGGATTCGGCGGTCAGGGATTCAGTTTCGAGGATATTTTCTCGAACTTTGGCGATATTTTCGGTGGCGGATTCGGTGGTTTTGGCGGCAGCCGTCGTGGCGGTCGCAAGGCCGGGCCTCCGCGCGGAAACGATTTGCAGATCAAGGTGGCGCTCAGCTACAAGGAAATCTTCGAGGGCTGCACCAAGAAGGTTCGCCTGAAACGCTACACGCCGTGCACGGAATGTAACGGCAATGGCGGCCAGGACATCAAGGAATGCAGCACCTGCCATGGAACGGGTCGTGTGCGCCGCTCTACGGGCGGATTTTTCCAGATGATTACCGAGAGCGCCTGCCCCACCTGTAACGGCATGGGTGAAGTTATCGCGAAACCGTGTAGCAACTGCCATGGCGAAGGCCGTGTGCAGGAAACGGAAGAGATTTCCATCAAGATTCCGGCGGGCGTTGCCGAGGGCCAGTACCTGAACCTGCGCGGCGAAGGCAACTGCGGCCCCCGTGGCGGTGCCTGCGGCGACTTGCTGGTGGTGATTGCCGAAAAGCCCGATGACTTCTTCAGCCGCGAAGGCGACGACTTGCACTGCGAAGTCAAGGTGCCTATCCACAAACTGGTCCTTGGCGGGACTCAGCGCATTCCGACGCTTGACGGTAAAGAGGTGCAGATCAAGATTGCCGCTGGCACTCAGGCTGGCAGCGTTCTCCGTCTGCGCGATCAGGGCTTGTGGCCTCTCAAGAAACAGGGCGATCGCGGAAGCCTCTACGTGCAAATTGGCGTGGACATTCCGAAGGACATCTCCCGCGAAGAGAAAGAGCTTTACCAGAAGCTCGCTGAACTCCGCAAGGACAAGGAAACCGCCCAAGAAGAATCCTTCCTTGAAAAGATGAAGAATCTGTTCAAGTAAGGGCTTGTCATCCTGAGCGAAGTCGAAGGATCCAGTAATCTCCCGAACGTTCAAAAAAGCGTTCGGGATTTTTTATAGTAACACATTTCCGCTCCTTAGGTGTTTAATAAGTAAAAGCTTAGAAAGCACATGCAAAATATGTCATTGCGAACGTCGCAGAAGCGCGGCAATCTCGAATAGCTTTTATGAATTTATTAAGGAGTCCGAAATTGAAGTACGTTATTTTGAATGCAAGCCCTCGCCCGAATAGCAATATCAGCCAAATGCTTGGAATTGTTCGCAATGAACTGTTGGCCTGCGGCGACAGAGTCCTTTACATCGATGTTTGCAAATTGCAATTCCGCGCGTGCATCGGCTGTATGAAATGCCGTAGCACACATGACTGTGTTATGCCTAATGATGATGCCAAGCAAGTGCTACGACTCGTACAAGATTGCGATGCGCTAATTGTAGGTTCTCCGTGCTATTGGGGCAACATGACGGGGCAACTCAAAATGCTTTTTGACCGCTGGGTTTATGGCATGATGGACCATAGCGAAAGCGGCTATCCAATTCCGCTTCTCAAAGGCAAAAAGGCTGTCATTATCACCACCTGCTCTACCCCATGGCCGTTCAACATTTTATTCAAGCAATCTGCAGGTACTGTTCGTGCACTCAAGGAAGTTCTTTGCTGGAGCGGATTCAAGATTGCTGGCGTTCTGCAAAAAGGCGGCACACTCAAGAACAAAGAACTCACCTCACGTGAAATCGCCAAATGCCGTAGCTTTGCAAACAAGCTTCATCATAAGGAATCGTAAAGTTTAATGCAAAAAACAAATCCCCGCATTCGCGAGGATTTTTAAGTTAATTGAATTTTTTCTGATAAACGGTCTTCCCAGCGCTCTTGATTCGCACAATTAACGGCGTTTTCGCCAAGTGCGCGACAGGCACAACTGCAGAACCATCAATGGAGCGACGCATCAGGAGTACACCTTGCAAGTCGTGTATTGTGAGCTGTAGCGGCGCATTCACAGACAGCGAGGACATCCCAGACTTCCCGACATTCCACGCTGCATTCCCAGCGTTCACTAGCAGGTCTCCCCCGCTTCTCGTGACCGAAACTTTCGCAGCACTTTGCGCGACTCTCGAAGCAATTCGCGTTGTGCCAGGATTCGACTTTTCCGGTTCTACATACGGATGCTCCGGATCATCGACGATGACCTTGATGTCGACCGTACTTTCGCAGCCATACGGATTCACGTACGTTCCCGTGTAAATACCGCTACTTTGCCATTGCATATTCTTGAAGCGCACTTCACGACCCAAGTAATAGAAGTCATTCGGACCTTTCCACGTCCAGCGGCCGCCATCGTACGGATGCGGGCCAATCACAAGCGAATCGCCGGGATTCACCTTGACTTCGGTTGTCTCATTCCATCCGCCATCGTGAATCTTTGCATACGGAATAATTGAGCTAGCTTCGCATGCGCCGCCAGTTGCATTTTCAATGACCATAGTAACAATGGATTGCGCACCTGCAGTGACCGTAATTGCATTGTTCGTAACGTCAATATCAGAATCGGCTTTGAGCGCAGCCGGTAGCGTAAAGCGATGAACTTTAGCCTTCTTACCAATCGTCGTAAAATTGCTCAAGTCAAACGTGTATTTTGCATCGCTAGAGCCCGTATTCAGCACCACTAGCACAAGCGAGCTATCTTCGCGAATGGCGGCAAGTGTGTTGCTGTTGTCACTATCGATAAAGCGAGAACCCGGTCGAATTGCACGGCTAAACGCGGCGTGCATATAGAATCGCGGCGCATAAGAGAATGTCTGCTTCTTATGGTCAACAGCAATGGTGCGCCAGTTCTCGGCAGGGTCTGAAAGTTGCCAATCGACCCAAGCGCTCGCATGCATATCGCGGAGGTCATGCAATATCACATCCGCCATCCAAAGCGTAATATCGAGACTTCCACTGCGGTGGAGCGGTCCCGATTCGGATTGCCAAACGCGCTTGTCTGCGGCAAACGCTGCATTGTAAAGCTTTGCGCGGGAATCGTAACCGGAATAGCTATGCGTATTCACCTGGAACATGTAAGAACGTGCTTCGGCACTATAGCTATTGAAACGCGCCAAAGCGTCGCCAATGTTCGATTCGTCGGCCGCACTCACGGAAGTTGCAGGGAACAGACCTTTCGCTTTGAGAGCCTTGCCAAGCTCCACAATCATTTCAGATTGCTTGTTCTTGAAGCCGCAGCCTTCCTGATCGCCGTTAGCTTTCCACCAGCCTGCACTTGGCTCGTTGAACGGCTCAATCGTGCGGAATGTGATGCCCCATTCATCCTTGAAGTGCTTAGCGACTTCGGAGAGGTAATCGGCGAAATCGTCAAAGTAATCGGACTTGAGATTGTCGGCGCCATTGACACCGCCCGAAACACAACCGCTATTTGTCATCCACCACGGAGGGGAATTCGAGAACGCTTCGAAAATCGGGTCTTTCGCCATTTTTGCAAGAGCAAATGCGATGTTGCGCTGGTTCGGATCTGCCGTCCAGTCGTAATCGCCTTTTTCCGTTGGCTTGTAGCCGGGAACCGCGGCTCCCCCATCGCCCTTGGTCAAATGGTTATGACCGGG
This sequence comes from Fibrobacter sp. UWB2, assembly GCF_002210425.1. Lineage (NCBI taxonomy): Bacteria > Pseudomonadati > Fibrobacterota > Fibrobacteria > Fibrobacterales > Fibrobacteraceae > Fibrobacter > Fibrobacter sp. UWB2. The sequence goes on from NZ_MWQK01000001.1 coordinate 304,523, forward strand.
CTGATCGCCTCCACCGATGTTGTAGCGGAAAATATTGTAGCCAAGACCCGTGTCCGGATCGGCCACGGCACCCAAAAGTTTTGTGTAGTTCGCCTTGTCCCAACCACCGGCGAGTTCTGCCCACCAACAAAGACTTGTCCCCCAGCCTTCAAAAAGCTGGTATTTTTTGCCCGGATCCACAACGACCTTCGTCTGGGCCTGGGCGGCACCGCAAGCGAGTGCAGCAGCTGTTGCAACAAAAATCAATTTACTCTTCAATTTCTCAACCCCATGTCTCGGCGCATTTCAAAGTGCGTAGTTCATTACTCTCTAAAAATCCATTATTTTATGGAAAAACGGATACCCCAATACAAAAAATTATTGACTAATTGTCATTTTCCAGTCCACACGAAAAAAGAACCCGCTTCGCAAGGAGGCGGGCTCTCGATACACCATCTACAATTTTCACTAAAGAGATTATTCTTCTGCATCCTTGTCGATGACTTCGGCCGCAGAATCCCCGCGAAGGGCCACCAGGCGAATGCCGTCAAGCGTCAGGTAAGGATCGTAAGTATCGATAATCTTGGTATGGCTTGCAATCGTGCGACCCCAACCACCCGTTGCAAAAACAGGGATGTTCTTTTTGCCCATTTCCTGTTTAATTTTGGCAACTAGAGTTTCAAGTTCTGCCATGAAGCCGAACAAAAGACCTGCTCGGATAGCGTCATCGGTGTTATTGGCGATGAGGTGCTTTGGCCATTCAATGCTCACCGGTAAGAGTCTTGCCGCTTTTTGCGTAAGGACATCAAGGCTTGCGCTAATGCCCGGAATAATGATGCCGCCCGCAAAACCGCCATCTTTCATTACGTCAAACGTCGTTGCTGTACCCATGTCAATCACAATGGCATCTGTGTATCCGCGTTCCTTGAGGGCAATGACATTGCAAAGACGGTCGGCACCAAGCGTGCTCGGGTTCGGGTATGCAATCGGGCAATTGAGGCAGTTCGAAGAACTCACCACCTGCACCGGGCGCTTCAAAAGCGTCTGCAGGGCTTTGACCCACGGACGTTCAAGCGATGGCACCACAGTCGAAAGCCCAACGTGCGTTACGGATTCAAGCTTGATTTTCGAAAGATGAATGAGGCCTCCCACACGGTTCATCACTTCGTCAGAAGTCGTTTCTTTGCGGGTGGTAAGTCTCCAGTGATCGACAACTTTGTCGCCCTTGTAAATGCCGAGGACGGTGTGCGAGTTGCCTACATCGACTACAAACGACAAGGAGTGCTTTAAATTCTTTTTCATCGGGAATAAAAATAGCTATTTATTCAAATTCAAAAATGCGTCTTTCAGTTCACGCGTTGCTTTTTCTGGATCAGGCGCTTTCATAATGGCAGATACTGCGCAAATGCCCGAGATCCCAGAGTCCTTGAGAACATCGATATTATCCTTGTTGAGCCCGCCAATGGCGTTTACGTTGATTGGCACGGCCTTTACAATGGCCTTGAGCGTATCGACACTGGTGAGGATTGTTACCACCTTTGTCGTTGTCGGGTAAATTGCACCGACTCCCAAATAATCGGCGCCCTGTTCGTATGCTTCCAATGCCTGCGGAACAGTCTTTGTCGTCGCTCCAATTATCTTGTCTGCACCCATCAACTTACGTGCGATTTTTACCGGCATATCCGTCTGCCCGACATGCACTCCTTCTGCATCAATGGAGAGCGCCACATCGACACGGTCATCGATGATAAGCGGAATGTTGTAACGCTTTGTTACTTCGTGTGTAGCTTGCGCTAGTTCCATGTATTCGCGTGTGGAACGATTCTTTTCACGAAGCTGGATCAGCGTTGCTCCACCTTTGCAAGCCGCCTCTACAGTAGGCAAAAAACGTTCTGTGGGCACGCTAGTGCTATCCGTAATGAAATAGAGCGTAGTATCAAGATTTTTCATGTTTTTAAAGGTAGAAAAAAATGCTCTAGTTTGGAATAGAACACCTTAAAGCTTGAAATCTGTGCGATTTCTCACGTTTATTACATTTTTATCACAGAAATATGTCGCAGGTCGTTTTAGTTATCTATTTTTATAAAAAACCGGGACGAAAAGTCCTACAGACATATGGAGCGATACTATGAAACCGATGAATTCAAAGAGGGGTATTACCCTCATGGAGCTTATGGTGGTTATCGCAATTATGGGCATCCTCTCCACCGTAGCAGTACCTAAGCTCTTCGGGGCAGGCGAAAAGGCTCGCGAAAAAATTGACCTGATGAAGCTTTATGACCTCAGAAACGCTATCAACTTAGCGCTTATTGAGGATATTGGAGCTATGGAAACTTACGATCCTGTTTATGGCGTCGATAGAGCCAGTTTGTCAAACCGCCTTAATACGGCGCTTGCTTCTGATGCGGGTGCAACTTTATTTGTGATGGAATTGCACCAAAATTATTCAATGAACGTACAAGGAAGTCATGGTGAGGCTAATGACAAATACACATACAAAGATTCAAAAGGAAAAAGCTATACAATCAATCTTAACGTGTGCCAAATGATTGGTGATGCCGGTACATTCTATTCTGCACTTAAGCAGGCGAACTTTGATGGTGTTGCCGAAATTATTGCAGCAAGACTATCAAATAACGTTAATAACTACAAGAATGGAGGCGATACGTACACGGCTTATCAGTATAAAAGCTCTAGAGGTACTTTTTACCGCACGACGCCCAAAAAACAGCTATTCCAAAGTAAAGCTCTTAACATAGGACCGATTGACGACAACACTCGTTATACGTTGAATATTCGTTGGACGAGTCCTGATGATCCTTATTCTGTTGAAGTCTTTCTTAGTCCAAATAAAGGTACATGGGAAACGGCTTATATGTCAGACAACGGAACGTGTTTCTCGACCTATGGCAGCAGAGGATGTTCGAAGAAGAATTAATTAAGAAATGCCTCGGATAATTCCGAGGCATTTTTCTTTTTAATAGTTCGTTAAGAAAAGCGCCGACGATGCTTTACACGTACAAGTAATCGTTCAGCACGGGTTGCATACCTTCGCTGCTCATGTCGGCGTACATCTTGTCGATGCTGCGGCCGTCATTGATTTCGAACTGTTCGTCGCCGCCTTTCCCATCATCGTGACCACTGTATTTGCTTTCGTGGTCGCCGATGCCGGTAGAGACGCCTGCGGAAATCTTCGTGGCGGCAATTTTCACGATGCCATTGCGGAATTCCTTGCTTTCGCGGCTAGATACTGTGATGCCCACGAACGGGAGGAAGATGCGGTAGGCGCAAAGCACCTGGCAGAGTTCCTTTTCGTGAACGTCAAGCGGGCTGATTTTTTCGTTGTTCACAATCGGACGGAGACGCGGACAGCTGAGGCTCATTTCGGCATGCGGATACTTCTTTTGTAAGTAGTAAACGTGCAGGGCACTGGCGAGAGCGTCACGGCGGAAGTCCGAAAGTCCAAGAAGTGCCGAAAATCCGCAGCCGCGCATGCCACCCATGAGGGCGCGTTCCTGAGAATCAAAGCGGTACGGGAACACGCGCTTGTGACCAAGCAAGTGAAGTTGTTCGTAACGCTTGCGGTCATACGTTTCCTGGAATACCGTCACGTAATCGACACCGCATTCATGCAGATACTTGTATTCGTCGACATTTACCGGGTAAACTTCAACGCCTACGAGTTTGAAGTACTTGCGGGCAAGCTTGCAAGCTTCACCGATGTATTCGACACTGCTTTTGGCGCGGCTTTCGCCTGTGAGCAACAAGACTTCTTCCATGCCACTGTCGGCGATGACCTTCATCTCGTGCTCAATCTGTTCCATGTTCAACTGCATACGCTTGATGTGATTGTAGCAGTTGAAACCGCAATAGACGCAGTAGTTTTCGCAATAGTTCGCGATGTAGAGCGGCGTAAAGAGATAAACGTTGTTGCCGAAATGGCGGCCTGTCTCAATCTTAGCCTTGGCAGCCATCTGTTCGAGGAACGGAGCTGCAGCAGGAGAAAGCAAAGCCTTGAAATCTTCAATAGAGCAAGTGTCGTGCTGCAAGGCGAATTGCACATCGCGTGCGGTGTACTTGGAAGCATCATAGCTTTCAAATGCATCAAGAACCTTGTCGCGAATGTCGGAGTGAATCACTTCCATTCCCGGCAAGTATTCCATGATGTCCGTACGGACAGACGGATCCGTTTCAATTCTGTGCTTGCGTTCTAGAGCCGCCGGCGAGAGATTTCCAGAATCAAAAAAGTAATTGTTGTCTTTGCGTTCAGCCATCTTAATCCCTCAAGAATCCTGTAAGCGGATCGGATGCCGATGCACCACGGGAAAGCACTCGGCCAAGCCCGGCGAGGTAAGCCTTGCGGCCCGCTTCAATGGCGAGCTTGAATGCAGATGCCATCTGCGTAATGTCGCCCGCTGTTGCAAGAGCGGTATTTGCCATAATGGCGGCTGCGCCCATTTCCATGGCAGCACAAGCTTCGGACGGTTTACCGATGCCAGCATCCACGATAATCGGGAGTTCAATTTCGTCAATCAAAATTTGGATAAATTCTTTTGTGCAAAGTCCCTTGTTCGAACCAATCGGCGATGCAAGCGGCATCACGGCGGCAGCACCGGCATTCACGAGGTCGCGAGCCACGTTCAAATCCGGGTACATGTAAGGCATCACCACAAAGCCTTCCTTTGCAAGCGTTTCGGTGGCCTTGATCGTTTCGGCATTGTCCGGGAGCAAGTACTTGGTATCGCGCATGATTTCGATTTTCACGAAGTCGCCGCAACCGAGTTCACGGGAGAGTCTTGCGATGCGGACTGCTTCTTCGGCATTGCGGGCGCCCGATGTGTTCGGCAAAAGCGTGACGTTTTTCGGAATGTAGTCGAGGATGTTTTCGTGTTCCTTCGTGTTTGCACGGCGAACGGCAAGCGTTACAATTTGAGCGCCCGCATCCTTGACCGCAGCTTCAATGAGCTTGAGGGAATACTTTCCAGAACCGAGAATAAAACGAGAATCAAATTCATGACCGCCAATAACAAGTTTGTCAGAATTCATTTGCATGTCCTTTATGTTAAACTTCTAGACCGGCAATAATCCGGATAATCGTGAGCGCCTCATGCGCTGCGCAAATCTGCACGCGAGGAGCGAGGAGTGCAAGTCCTTGAGTCACGTCGCTCTTGCCATCGCCACAGAGGTAAAAATGTTTTGAAATCTTACGCGTCTTGATAGAATTCGCATCATCCGTGCCAGCCATTCCAGAGGCGGCAACGAGATACTTTTGCGGATACTTCTCAAGCACAGCGTTTACAAGCATCGACTTTGTTTCGGGATTGTCGAACGCTTCGCATACAACATCGGCATTTGCCACGAACTTGTCGATGTTTTCTTCCGTGATTTTTTCATCGTACGCTTCAAGCTTTGTGTAAGGTGCTATTTCTTTCAAATTTTCGACGAGTGCAAACGCTTTAGGCTCTCCGACTTGAGATGCCTTGTACTGCTGGCGTTGCAAGTTCGTCACGTCAACACGGTCAAAATCCACGAGAATGAGCTTCTTGATGCCTGCGCGAGCGAGATTGATGGCGACGTTTGAGCCGAGTCCACCTACACCACAGATGGCAACTGTGGCCTGTTCCAATTTTTGAACAATTTCTTCGCCTTGCTTTTGTACGAGTGCGCGTCGGAACTCTTCCCTGCTCGGGATTCGAACGCTTTCCATCACCCGCCTCCAACAAAGTTCACAACTTCGACGACATCCCCCGCTTCGAGGACGACCTCAGCATACTTTGATTTGGGGACGATTTCCAAATTGCGCTCAACGGCGATGCGCTTTGTATCGTAATTTGCGGACGCCAAATATTCGGCAATGGTCATGCCTGCCGCTGCGACGTTTTCACCGTTGATTTTGACTGGATTTGAGTTCAATGGAACCTCCCTACGTTGGCATTATCCAAATCAGGTTCGGTCGAAGTTTTCAACTTCCTCTCAGCCCGTTTTACGAGCTCCCGTAAGCGTCATAAAATTAACTATTGGAGATGTATTTGGCAACTAACTTGGGGCTTTGCCACGCTTTTTCTAAAAGCAAAAATGCTCCGCAAGCGCGGAGCATTTTCAAAAGATTTTGAGAAGTAAGATTACTTGTCCTTAGCAAATTTCTTAGAGGCGGCCTTGACCTTCGGATCGTTCTGAGCGTCCTTGATCTTCTGCTTGATACCATCTTCGATGGACTTCTTGAGCTTTGCAGCAAGGTTGGGGAAACGATCTTCCAGGGAATCACTAAAGACAGCCGGCTTCTTTGCAGCAGCAGGAGCACCACCCTTGCGCTTGCCGTTGAACGGGCGCTTTTTCTTGGACGGAGCCTTCTTTACTTGAGATTTTTCTTGGGATTTTGTTTCCTGAGGCTTAACTTCTTCTGTGGATTTGACTTCTGCTTCTTCTGCCATATATATACCTCTTGGAAAATTGTTTAAGTTGACGGGCGCAAAGATAGTAAAAAATCGGGAAAAAGCAAGTGAGGGCTAGTGATTCTCCAGCCAATGCGCGAGGACGGTGATGTCGGCGGGGCGCACTCCGGGCACGCGGCTAGCTTGCCCAAGCGTTAGCGGCTTGTGGGCGTTGAGGCGCTGGCGGCTTTCAATGCTGATAGCCGTAATGGACATGTAATCGAAGTCCGGCGAGAGCTTGACCTTTTCCATCTTCTTCTGGTCGTCAATTTCGCGTTCCTGGCGGTCAAAGAAACCGGCATAGAGCTCTTCGGCATACATGTACCACTGGTCACGGCGCGTGATTTTAGCATCCGGTGCAGCCACCTTGAAGAAGGTTTCGGGGTCGATTCCCGGACGGCGGAGCACGTTAATCCAGCGGGTGCGTTCGGAGGCAAGAGCCTGACCGCCCGCTTCAAGAATCGTATTCGCTTCTTCCGGCGTTGCAGATGTTTCCGTAAATTGCGTCTTGAGGCTTGCCATAAGGTCGCGGCGGCGAGTCCAGTCTTCCCAATCGCGGTCGCTGATCATGCCAATCTTGCGGGCCTTTTCCTTGAGGCGCATTTCGGCATTGTCACTGCGGAGGAACAGACGGTATTCGGCACGGCTAGTGAACATGCGGTACGGTTCATCGAGCAGAATATTCACGAGATCATCGACCATCACGCCGAGATAGCTTTCGGAGCGCCCGAGAATGAACGGTTCCTCGCCCTTGACCTTAAGCGCTGCGTTGATGCCGGCCATAAGGCCCTGCCCCGCAGCTTCTTCGTAACCGCTTGTGCCGCAGACCTGACCTGCAAAATAGAGTCCCGGAACATTTTTGCATTCGAACGTCGGGTAAAGTTGTGTGGCATCGACGGAATCGTATTCCACAGCGTAACCGATCTGGAGCACTTTCGCGCGGGTAAGGCCTGGAATCGTGTGGATGGCCGCAAGCTGGATGTCTGCCGGCAAGCTAGAGCTGAAACCGTTGATGTACACACGCCCGATGTCAGCCTGTTCCGGTTCGAGGAACAGCTGGTGCCCGTCGCGGTCGCCAAAACGGTTGATTTTATCTTCGATACTCGGGCAGTAGCGCGGGCCCTTGCCGTGGATACGGCCGCTGAACATCGGGCTATCCTTGAAGCCACTGCGCAGAATATCGTGCGTCTTGATGTTCGTGCGCGTAATCCAGCAGACGCAATCATTGCGGATAAACTTGTTAATCTGGTCACCCCAGAACTTATCAGGCGTTGCTCCGTCAAAATGGCGGTCGCTCATCGGCCACGGATGCTCGTCGCCGTGCTGCACGTCGCATTCGTTAAAGTCAATAGAATCTGGATCCAAGCGGCTCGGCGTGCCTGTTTTTAGGCGGCGCAGACGGATGCCGTTCTTGGCCAAACATTCCGAGAGTTTGTCTGCACTCGGCTCGCCCACTCGCCCACCAATGCTCGTTTCAAGCCCGGTGAACATCTTGGAGGCAAGGAACGTTCCGCTCGTCACCACAATCGCACGAGTGATATAGCGGTCGCCATTCAAAAGTATCAGTTCCAGGCGACCGTCGTTCATACGTTCAAACGATGCAAGTTCGCCTTGAATCAGCGTGAGTCCCGGCAAACTTTCCATCGTCTCGCGGGCAACTTCGCTGTAATACTTCATATCGCACTGTGCTCGCGGTCCCCAAACTGCAGGGCCCTTGCTCATGTTGAGCATGCGGAACTGGATGCCCGCCTTGTCGGTCAAAAGCCCCATGAGGCCGCCGAGAGCATCGATATCGCGAACAATTTGGCCTTTAGCAACGCCACCGACTGCCGGGTTGCACGACATTCTGCCAATTGCGTTCAAATCCATCGTAAGCATGGCGGTTTTGACACCAATCTTCCATGCTGCATGCGTGGCTTCAATACCGGCGTGACCGCCACCGACAACGACAACATCAAATTCTGCGATAATCATGCGCCAAATTTAAAAAATAACGGGCAATACGGCTATAGAAAAACGTACTATAAAAAGGAACACATCCCGCAATGCGAGATGTGTTCAAAGGCGATGCCGAAACAATGTCTGGCACAAGAAAATTTGGCTTACTTCTTGGCCTTAGCGGACTTGGCGTCCTTCTTGGCTTCCTGCTTTGCTTCAGTAGCCTTGACGGAATCAGCTGCCGGCTTCTTGACTTCGATCTTCCATTCAACGTTCTTGCCGTTGAGGAGTTCAGCGATTTCCTTCTTCAAGTCTTCCTTTTCCTTTTCGAAGGCGGCATACTGCTTGTAAGTGCCGTTCGGGTTCACGAGGTAGACCTTCGGAACGTAGCCATCGCTGTAGAGTTCACCGAACTGACGGGATTCGTCCCAAACAACGCTAATCGTTTCGTCGAACTTGGCGTCGTCGATAAAGCGACGGATACCCGGCTTGTTGTTGCCACCGCTAGCGATAGAAACAGTCGTGAGGCCCTTCTGTGCAAATTCCTTTGCAATTTCGAGAATCTGCGGAGCAGCGTGAGCGCAGTGACCGCAAGTTGCAGAGAAGTAGAACATGAGGAGCGGCTTACCAGCAAAATCGCTCAAGTCTTCGCTCTTCACCGTAATACCGGAAGCCTTTACCTTGAAGTTCATCTTGGCCGGCATACCGTTTGCAAGCGTATCGCCACGGAGAGAAGCGACCTCGGCCTTGAGCTTTTCTTCTTCGGCCTGCTGCTTCTTGGTCATTTCTTCACGAATCGTCTTCAATTTTTCGTTAAAGCGGTCACCAACGGCCTTGAGGGTATCTTCCGGGAGCGTCAAAGCAGACGTTGTATCGCGAAGCTTCTTACCGGCATCGCGAATGCCGAGCACAAAGTATTCGCCATCGAAATCGGTCTGGAACTGGCGACCAATGCTATAGAACTGGTTACCAAACTGGACACCGACGAGGTAGGAGAACTTCTGCTGTTCAGAAGCGTTGGCCTGGAGCGTGACCTTTTCATTTTTGACAGCCGGAGCTGCATTGATCGGCAAAGCCTTGCGGAGGGAATCAATAAGAGCGCGGCGCTGTTCGTCACTTAAATCCTTGGCGGTAGAATCCGGCTGCGTCTTGAAGTAACGTTCACGCATATTGCCCTGGATACGTCTGCTAACAGCGGCGAGAGTATCCTGCGGAAGCTGGAGCTTGGCGGTTGTGTCGTTCAAGTTAGCAAGAGCATCGCGGAAACCCTGGACTGTAGCATCTTCATCAATGCCTTCACCAGTTTGCCAAGGGAGATTCGAAAAGTTCTGGAGGCCGAACTGGGCACCAAGCATGTATGCAAATTTCTGGTCGTCTGCAGAATCCGGTGTGATAGCGGCAGATTTTGCAATCGGTTTCTGGGCTTCACCGCAAGCAACTAGGGCTAGGGCTGCAGCACCAAGAGCAATCTTTTTCAGTTTCATCTTTTTAGACTCCTAAGTCAAAAAAATCTTTAGGAATGCACCCATTCCTATTTTGCGTCTTAATATACATATTTTTAGCGTAGGGAATCACGGACAAAACCATTTTTAGGCATTCCTTCGAGCACTTTAAACGAAGTCGAGCCGATAACAGCCCCATCCTTATATGCTGTTTCTACGCGATAATCCCCCGTCGGTATATTTTTCTTTTTGGAATAGCTGCGATACCCAGCATCTCGCCCACCGCGAATGACCATCCTGCTTGACGAAATCTTGTCCGTCAATTTAAACTTTCCGGTGGAAGGTTCTTTGTAGTACCATCGGAATTCAACAGGAGCTTTGAGTTCTGCCGGTCCGTAAACAGAGGACATAAAGTAAATTTCATCCCCATCGTCTTTATGGATTGTAGCTTTGGAAAAACCATTTCGCTGCCAAAAACTGAGCCTATCCGCATCACACGAGTATGTTTCGTTGTCAAAATTTTTACACACAACCTGTTGTTTTACAATTAGGGGCACTGGAGGAATCCAGTTGGCGATATACGCAACGGATAAGATGACGCTTATGGATATAGGCGCAACTAGAGTCCTTTTATGGCGCTCTGATTTAAACCAAAGTAAATAACATATTCCTGCAGAAATGATTGTACTTAAAAAGAACCAGAACGCCCCCATCTCGTGAGCCAAGTGCGGAATTAAAAAGTTGAAGAACATTGTTCCGAGCAAACAAAAGAACGCAAGGCTGACTCCAAATTTTTCGTATTTCTGTTTCAGGAATTCATTGCCCACAAGGAGCGCAACTAGGAATAAGACGATGGTAAATGACGCTATGGAACCAGAACTTTTGAAATAGCAAATGACTAGCGCACTGTAAAGGTTCCCAAAGCAAAATTGCACGGCCCAGGTCAATCGGTCTATCCAAGACGAAGGCCATTCGCGATTTAAGACTCTGCTGAAAAAAGATGATTCGACTTCGGTTTTATCTTCTTCATGGACTACGCTTTTTGTCGCAATGAAAAATATCGAGACTAGAGCAACCAAATAATAAAATGACAATAGGATTAAGTCCCTTCCGTAAACTTTGTGTCCTATGGTCATCGAATCCCAGCTGAACCCGCCCAAAAAAGCAATCGCCGGGATGAACTTTTCGATTTTTTGCACTGCGGCTTTTTCCCGCAAATGGTTTAAAAATTCCATGACCGAAAAATACAAAAAATACGAGATTTAGCTAAATTTAAGCCGTAAAATTTTAAAAGGCAAAAACAATGAAACTCTCCAAGTACTTTTACGTCACGCTCCGCGAAACGCCGAGCGATGCCACCATGCCCTCCCACATCTTCCTTATGCGCGGCGGCTATATCAAGCCTGTTTCTACCGGTATCTATTCCATGATGCCGATTGGTTACCGCGTCATCCAGAAGATCGTAAATATCATCCGCGAAGAAATGAACAAGATTGGCGGTATCGAAGTGGACTTGCCGGTGGTGCAGACCGCTGAACTTTGGAGCGAATCTGGCCGTTACCAGGCTATTGGCGAAGAACTCCTCCGCTTCAAGGACCGCAACAACCACAACATGGTGCTCGCCATGACGCACGAAGAAGCCATGACCGACCTCGTGCGCTACGTGCTCAACAGCTACAAGCAGCTCCCGGTGATGCTCTACCAGTTCAAGACCAAGTACCGTGACGAAGCCCGTGCCCGTGGCGGTCTTATCCGCGTCCGCGAATTCTTGATGAAGGATGCCTACAGTTTCCACACCAGCCAGGAAGACCTCGACCGTCACTACCAGGAAGAATACGATGCCTACCTCCGCATCTACCGTCGCGTGGGCATTGAACCGGTGGTGGTGCAGAGCGATACGGGTATCATGGGCGGTAAGGTCGCTCACGAATTCATGCTCGATACTCCAAACGGCGAAGACTACTTGATTCTCTGCAAGAAGTGCGGCTACCAGGCCAACCGCGAAATCGCAAAGTTTCAGCGCGTGCCGTTCAAGGGCGACGAAAATGCCGCTCTCGAAAAGGTCGCTACTCCGAACAGCGAAAGCATCGAAGAAATCACCAAGTTCCTGAACGTTCCGGCAGAATCTACAGCCAAGTGCGTGTTCTTCGATTTCGAAGGCAAGCTCATCACGGTCGTGGTTCCGGGCAACCTCGACGTTTCCGAAATCAAGCTCCACAACCTCTTGAAGGCCAAGGAACTCTATCCGGCAGAAGACAGCCTCATCAAATCTTGCGGCATGGTTCCGGGCTTTGCATCTCCGATCAATTCTCACGACACCCGCATCATCGTGGACGAAGCCATCGCAGATTCCTTCGATCTCGTCACGGGCGCAAACGAAGAAGGCTTCCACTTCAAGCATTGCAACCCGAAGCGCGACTTCCCGAAATTCGAAGTGGCCGACATCGCCGAAGCTTCCGAAGTCTGCAAGTGCCCCTGCTGCGGTGAACTCCTCACCGAAACTCGCGGCATCGAAATGGGTAACATCTTCAAGCTCGGTACCAAGTTCTCTGAATCCATGGGCGCCAAGTTCCTCACCGCCGAAAAGACGACTGCTCCGGCGATCATGGGCTGCTACGGCATCGGCGTGGGCCGCTTGATGGCATCCGTCGTGGAAAACAGCCACGATGACTTCGGACCGATTTGGCCCAAGTCCATCGCTCCGTTCCAGGTGGAAATCGTACCGATCGGCAAGGAAGCAGAACTCATGGAACTTGCAGAAAAGTTCGAAAAGGAACTCGAAGCTGCCGGCATCGACGTGCTCGTCGACGATCGCGACGAACGTCCGGGCGTGAAGTTCAAGGACGCTGACCTCTGGGGTTCTCCGGTGCGTATCGCCATCGGCAAGAAGGGCCTCGCTAACGGCGAAGTTGAATGGAAGTTCCGCAACGAAAAGCAGTTCACCATGGTCAAGGTCGAAGACGTCATCGCCAAGGCCAAGGCATACTTCGCTGAGTAAACGTGTCATTCCCGCCTTGAGCGGGAATCTCCTTTTTTAAAAATTGCAAGCCTGCTTTACAAGCAGGCTTTTTTCTTTGCTCTATTGCCCCATCCCTGTAAAATTGATTATCTTATAAATATATGATGAACTCTATTGACTGGTCTGTGGGCTGGTGCTATGTCTGCACCGTGCTCTTGCTTTTTTTGATTGTCACCATTTTGCTGTTGCTCGACTACTGGAAAAGGCAAAAGCTTTATACGCTTTTCGCGGGCAACCTCGGTGAGTTCATCGTTGTGCTCTCGGACAAGTTTGAATTTATCAGTTCGCTTCCGCAGTTCATGTCGGACCCGCTCTTTGACAATTTGAGCAAGGACCGCTTGTTCCGAGATATTCTTCCGCCGAAGGACTGGGCTCGTCTCAAGCTTTACTTTGACGATATCGACAAGCACCCCGAAATGCCGTTCATGTTCTCGTACAAGCGTGATGACGGCACCATGCTCTGGTTCGAAATGCGCTGCCAGCACCAACGCCTTTCGATGGACGAGTCTCGTTACATCTGCTTGATTAAGAACATTTCTAACACGGTCGAAAACCAGCATCGTTTGGATGAAGCCGAAACAAAGCTCAAATCGCTCTTGCGCAACACGGGTGACTTCCTGTGGAAATTCGATTTCGAAAGCCGTCAGCTCTTTTTGCTCACGCCGATGATGGATGATGACTATCGCGACGTCCCGCGCTCTGGAGGTGTGATTGACATTGAATCGCTCATGCCAGAAGACGACTTCAAGTTGCTCGAACGCGTGATGAACGAATGCATGATGAAAGCCGGTGGCGAAGCCGCCTATGACGACAAAGGCCACTTGCTCGACGAACAGAGCCAGCTCAATCGCCTCGCCAATGAAAACGCACGTTTTGGAACGCTCAAGATTCGTTGCTGGAACAGCGAAAAGAACCTCGTGTGGTACGACTTCCGTGGACACCTCGCCCCCGATGACGAAGACCGCATCGTGATGATGGGTTCTGCACGCCGCGTTGAAACATCTCCTGAAATTCCGTTCCTCATGAAGAGCGGCGTCGAAGAATCTCTAATAAATTCATTTTTCAATTTTCCGAATATTGGTATTTTCTGGGTCGATCGCAACTTCACTATTCTCGGATGCAACAACGCTTTTGCAACAGACAGCGGTTTTGCAAGCACCGACGAAGTCGTCAATCAATCTTTGAAAGATGTCATCTCCGTCAAGTACCTCCCCTATTACGATTCCATGATCAAGGACGTATTTGACAACGGCTCCCCCAAAAGTTGGAAAGGCAAGTTTGACGATAGCGATTTGATTTGCACCATCAATGTCGTGCCGATGCTCAAGTCGCTCCTCAAGTCCGGCTATACCGTGAGCCGCGTACTGTGCATCTACATGCGAATCTCGGGATAAGACGTTATCTTATTTATACTCTGAAACATTTTTAAAGAATGTTATCGGGAATGTGACGACTTCGATTGATTTCAACTTCGGGAAATACCATCTGCATAAAGCTCTCTTGATCTCGTCATCAAAATCTTTATTGCCGGTGTTCGAGGATTGAATTTCAATTTTTTGAACAGAGCCATCTAAACCAATATTCAGCTGAAAAACTATAGTTCCGCTAAAATCAGGATCGACATCGTCTTGATTATTCTTTTGGCATGATATTGCGCGATTTCTGTTTAAATGTTTGTTATAAATGTGATGCAATCCAGGGGTCCGTATGCGAAAGACTTTTAAAATCGGAGCTTTATCATATATAACCCCATTAGATATTTTTAATTCGTCACCCGTCGGGGCGTTTACTGCACTATTCACTTTTGTTTTAAGCATTACTGGAGAGCCGTCAAGAATCCCAGCAAGTCTATCATGATAAAAGTCAAATGACAGCGAAACAATGTTTTTACCAACATCTTTAAAACGAGTCTGCATCAGATGTTCCGCAATTTTCTTTTTAAATGTTTTGCTGGCTTTATTATCAACCTTATCAAATTCTACCTTATCAACAAAACCGTTCTTATTTATGAAAATGTCTACAGTTAAAAAAAGATGATTCCATTGCTCGTGAACATCCTTCTTGTAAAATGAATCATAAGTTTCAAACAAAGCGTTTGATTTTTCACGAAGGATATCGGCAATTTTCTCTACATCATCGTTATAGACGCTGTCGTCAATTAGAACAGCTCTTGATACTTTTATTTCAACACCATTTGCACTAAATTGAGTTTGATCAAACCTGTAAATTGGATTTGAAACATTGTTGCTATTTGGAGTTTCGTTCTGCAGTTCTTTTACATTATCAATAACTTTTTGTTCTTCATACGAAGAAACACTAGGCTTGTCATCAACTATTGAGGATTTATCCGCATTCTTATCGGCGTCGCTGCAACTTGCCCACAACACCGATGTTGCTAGAATCGCAAACTTACGCAAATAATTTCTAAAAGACTTCGCCATAATTTATATATACAAAATCTATGGATCAAAAAAACACCAGCCTCGTAAGAGACTGGCGCTTTTGAAATGTTCAAGATTCTCCGAGAAGGAGGTGCCCGCTCGATGGCGGGCATGACACCGGGTAAATTAACCCAATGTCACTTCGACCTTGTGGATTCCCTTCGTAAAGATCGGAGCGACGTTGGAATCGATTTCCTGACCGTCGACAACCATCTTTGCGACGCCCTTGCAGACGTGATCCGGGTTCTTCACCGTGATCTGGTAAGTAGCACCGCGGAACTTACGGGTAGCTTCGAAGCCATTCCATGCGCTCGGAATGCAAGGATCGACAACGAGACCGTTGAAACTTGCGCGGATACCGAGGATGAACTGCGTTGCAGCCTGGTAAGTCCAAGTAGAAGTACCGGAGAGCCATGCGTTACGGCCCATACCGAACTGCTTGTGTTCGTCACCGAGGATGTTCTGCGGATAGCAGTACGGTTCAGATTCGAACACGTCGAGGATGCCGTTCTTGGAAGCCGGGTTGATCTGGTTGTAGTACTGGAATGCGTTGTCGCCACGGCCGAGGATCGTTTCGGCGATCATCACCCACGGGTTCGTGTGGAGGAAGATACCGCCGTTTTCCTTTGCTCCAGGAGGATAGGTGGAGATGCCTCCGACAGCCGGTTCAAAGCCACGGTAACCCGGAGTAGAGCTCTTCACACCGTACTTGGTGTTGAGAAGCTTGTTCAAGCTGTCCATGCCCTGCACTGCGCGGTCGCCGAAAGCGATGCCAGCGATGACCGGCCAGGACTGGCCGTTGCAGTAAATCTTGCCGTACTTGGCAGAAGAAACGCCGTAGCCGTTGCCGTCCTTGTCAAACCAACGAGTCCACCACTTGCCATCCCAAGCGCTGTCGTTGAATGCCTTCTTGACATCTTCGTACCAGCCCTTGTACATTTCAACGGCTTCCTTGTCGCCGAGAGCTTCTTCAATGCCCATCATTTCGAGCAAAGCCTTTGCGTACAAAGCTGTGTTGAACGTAGATTCTGCACCGAGCGGGAGGTTCATGCAGTCGTTCCAGTCGGCAAAGCCGAGGAGCGGGAGGTTGTGCTGACCGAGGTGTTCGCGAGTGAACTTGAGAGCGCGCTTCAAGTGTTCGAGGACAGTGCCCTTCGGACGTTCAGCATGCTTCTTGCCTGCAACGTAGAACGGAATTTCTTCGTTGAGGAGGTCCATCTTGCCGGTTTCCTTGAGGTAGGTAGCGACAGTGAGGACGATCCAGAGGTGGTCATCGCCGTACCAGTCAGCGTATGCCGGATTGCCGTTAGCGTCGAGAACGCCAGCCTTTTCGCGGGAGTCACCGGCGTTAGCTTCGTTACCCGTGTCTTCAGCAAGGGCGAGCGGAGCGTACTGGTGCATAGCGTTACCTTCCGGACGCTGCACGGAGATGAGGTTCTTGGTGAGAACGAGAGCTTCTTCAGGCATGTGGCTCATGACGCCCATGAGGTCCTGAGTAGAGTCACGGTAACCGATACCGCGGCTGGTGCCGTAGCCCAACTGATAGAGGGACAGGTAGCGGCTCCAGTTCTTGGTGGTGTGGCACTGACGCGGGTTGTGCACGTTCACCATCGTGTTGAAAGATGCATCCGGGGTCTTGACCTGGATCGTGGAGAGGTAGTTTTCCCAGAACTTTGCGAGTTCGTCGAAAGCCTTGTCGACGTTCTTCAAGTCACGGTACTTCTTGATAGCCTTGGCTGCAACCTTGAGGCTCTGTTCCTGACCGAGCTGGGTGCAGGTACGGAAAGTCTTCTTGGCAGCGATCTTGCCAGCGTGGATCATGAGAGCAGCGATGTTGTCGCCACGGTCGCATTCGCTATTAGCAAGTTCCTTGTTCTGGAGGCTGAGCGGATTTGCCCAGGAACCCATTTCGTTCTGGCCGAGGAATACGCGGCGGTCGCCATCGAAGGAACCAACCTTGCAGTCAGCAGTAACGTAGTTCACGGCGTAGTCGCGCTTCATGTAAGCGTACTGTTCCAAAACGACGTGGCCGTCCTTTTCCCAGTGGCCCTTGAGGGTCATGGTCTGCGGAACCCAGTCGGCGTTCGTGAGCTGCTTTTCAGCTTCGAAGTGGCTGAATTCATAAACCGGGATGATGTCCACTTCCTTAGCGCCACCGGCAATGTTCGTTACCTGGATGTCCTGGAGGAGAGTGTTGGAGCCCGTCGGGACGAAAATCGTGACCTGCACGCGGAGGCCGTAAACTTCGGCAATCCAGCGCATGTAGGAAAGACCCACGTGGCATTCCCACTTGTCGAGTTTGACGAGAGTCGGAACGTAGAACGGGGAGAAAATCTTGTAGTTCTTGCCATCCTTGATACGGATGTAAATAGTGCTGGCCTTGAAGTCAGAGCACGGCATCTGTGCAATGTACTTGGTGATACGGTTGAGTGCCGGGTCGCCTTTGCAAACGAGAGTGCCGCCGGTCGTATCGACGATACCGCCGAAGTTAAGAGTACCGACGTAGTTGCACCACTTGATCGGGGTAGCCGGGGTGGTGAGCACGTATTCTTTTGCAGCGTCATCAAAGTAGCCATATTTCGGGGCAGCGGCCTTTGCGGGCTTCTTTGCCGGGGCCTTCTTTGCAGCGCTCTTCTTCACTGTTTTTGTAGCCATTTTATCTCCGTTAGAGAGGGGGTGTTATAAAAAGTGATTAGTGGCTGGTGATTCACGGTTAGTAACCGTCATCAGAAACCGTTAAAACTTTTGCGGGGTAAATTTAGAAATTAGTTAGTAATAGCAAGTAGGAGATAGGAAGTGAAAAGACGAAAAACGTCTACTTCCTACCGTCTAGAGTTTACTAAAAAATTACTCATCAAACTTTTCGAAATCACGGTTACCGAAATTGATATAGAAGTATCCGCCGAGTTTCTTGCTGCGGACCGGGTCGCGCAAAATGCCGATAGCGGCACGCACGTACTTGAGTTCCACCAAGATGTGGTCACGGCTCATGCAGTTGAGGAACGGGCCTTCGGGGTAAAGCGTCGGGCGCGGTTCTTCGGCAATCATTTTTTCAAGATTTTCGATTTCCTGAACCAGTCTACGTTCATGTACTTCGAGCGTGCGGATAACTTCCTTGTTTTCGGCACCGTAAAGGAAAGCAAAACCAAGCGTACGAGGATCGTCGTTGAATCCGGTCAAATGCTTCAGGACTTCTTTGCGAAGGACTTCCCTACCCTTGTCCGTGATGTTAAACACCATGCGTTCCGGGCGGTTTCCGTCGCGTTCGGAATGACCGACAATGCATTCGTTCTTTTCAAGCGTTATCAGTCTGTTATAAACGGTCGAAGTGCTAATCTTCGCCCAGCGGTCAAGTTCTCTGTCACGAATTTCCGTGATGATATCGTACCCACTGCGTTCGTGCTCCAGAATGAGGCCGAGCAATACAAGATCGTAACGGTTCATTTATATTCCTTGATTTTGCTAGTATTCCAAATTGGAATAATTGACTTAACAGAAAACTACATTTTTTTCGCAAAAAAAATAGCCCGTTTTAAAAAAATCAGAAAAAAATTGATTTACATCCCAAAAAAGACATTTTTAGTCGCTATTTTCGTATGAGATTCGTCACTCAGAAGGGTGGATTGCCATTTTTTGCGCATTTACGTTCTCTATTTATTGTATTTGTTTATATTATTATTGATAAAAGTACGATTGGGGAGCAATGTGCAGAGTATCCAAAAAGTAAATAAGAAGAGCAATCGCCTTAAATATTCAATTATAAGGTTTGCGCCCCTTATCCTCGTTGTCTATTTGGTCATCGAGGCTTTTACTGCATTTCAGGAAGAAGATAAAAGAGCGGTCACGGCACGTAATAGGGATTACATCAAGGATATTACCCTAGCCATGGCCAACAAGCTAGACGACATTTTCACGAACTCGCTCAAGTCCATCGAAGCCCTCACAAAAATCAGTTCTGACAATATCAAAAATGACGAAATAGATGTCGTTTATCTTGCCGAACTCGAAAAGATGGGACAGTTCGACCACCTGCGGTTCACGAATACGCAAGGCATAACGCAAAACTCATCTGGCGAGAAGATTTATTCTGGCGACAAGTGGTACTTTACCGAGGGCATGAAGGGCACAAGCGGCATATTTGTCTTAATGCCGACGAACTCTTCCATGGCGTTTATCGTCTTCTATGCGCCCGTATTCCAGAACGGCAAAATTGTCGGCATCCTCTCCTCGTCGTATGACGAAAACACCATCAAGAGATTTCTGGACTACAAGGTCTACGGCGCACACGCCTCTGCTGGCATCGTGAACACCGACGGCGTCAGCCTTATCGCCTTGGAGTCCATGAAAATCCAGCTAACTTCGATCCAAGGTCTCCCCCGTTACAATTTCAAAAGCTTCCTCTACACTTCGCAGTTTGATGAAGTAAACCGCAATAGAATCATCCGCGCCTACACGATGCGAATGCCGTCGGACTACGAATTTCAAGGAGAAACAGATGACATTCAAGGCTACATCGCTCCGCTCCACACGATTCCTTTGAGCGTCTATTCGAACTTTCCGACCGAAGCGGCCAATAGCCTTTATTCCATGGGATTAAAGGCCGGTCGAATGTTGCAGTTTCTGCTCGTTATCATATTTGCGGGCTACATTATCTACTTGTTGATTGTCCAACTCATCATCAGACGTCACGAAGCGCGCCTAAACCGTTTGGCCAATTACATCGCTAAAGCAGAAAACGCCATCGCAAGGGCGATGATTTTTGTCGATGCCGAAAAAGGAACTTTTGAAGACCTCTCTTCTATGCCGATGCCGTTCCCGAAAAAAGGAATCTTGGACAATCTCGTTGAAGGATTTATCCAGTTCAACGACGACATGCAGAACGGCGATGACTTTAGAATGTTTTTCAACGTCACCATAAAGGAACGTAAGGTTTTGAACTACATTCCCAGTGTTGTTTTCTGTAGCACAAAACCTGATGGGAAGAAAGAATACATAGCAATGGTCTACATTCCTGTTGACGTTAAGAAAAATGTTGTCTACAAAGGAATTATTTTATTCAGAAACATCACGACTGAAAAATCGAAGGAGCTCGAGGCAAACCGCAAGCTTTCGCAAGCCTTGGCCACCGCCCGCGAAGCAAGCAACGCGAAGACGACATTCCTGTTCAACATGTCCCACGACATTCGCACTCCGATGAATGCGGTCACAGGCTTTACGGCTATGGCCAAAAAGCACATCGATGAACCAGAAATGGTCAAGGAATATCTTGAAAAAATTGACATCGCCGGAAAGCAGCTTTTGTCGCTTGTGAACCAGGTGCTCGAAATGTCGCGCATTGAATCTGGCAAGATTGTCCTGAAGGAACAGAAAAGCGATATCGGAAACGTGATTACGGCATTGATGACGACTTATGGCACTCATGCTGAATCCAAAGGAATCAAGTTTACCGCAACAATTGCAAATGTGGAGCACAGGTTTGTTTCTGTCGACAGCGACCGCATTAACCAGATTATGGCAAACATCATCGGGAACGCCATCAAGTACACGCTTGAAGGCGGAAGCATCGACTGCGTCGTGAACGAGCATATATGCGACCGGAAAGGCTATGGACTTTATACCATGGTCGTTGAAGATACGGGTATCGGCATGGCTCCCGAATTTTTGGAACACATTTACGATGAATTTGCTCGCGAAAGTTCTACCACGGTCAGCCATATTCAGGGGACCGGCCTCGGTATGACCATCGTCAAGAAGTTGACGGACCTGATGGGCGGTACGGTCAAGATCGAATCTGAAAAGGGCAAGGGCACTAAGATCACAGTTTCTATCCCCATGAAATGGTGCGAGGACATTGTTCCTGATGCAATCGACCAAAAAAACGTGGAGACCCATTCTCTCAAGGGCATGAAAGTACTTCTCGTCGAGGATAACGAGATGAATCGAGAAATTGCAGAAGAACTCCTGACTGAACAAGGGATAATTGTCGACATGGCCGAAGATGGCGACATCGCCGTTGATAAACTAAACAAGGCTGCCCCCGGTGATTATGACCTCATTTTGATGGATGTCCAGATGCCCCGCATGAACGGTTACGAGGCGACAAAGGCCATCCGCAAACTGGATAATCCGCAAAAAGCAAGCATTCCCATTATCGCCATGACGGCAAATGCTTTTGAAGAAGACAAGAAAAACGCTTTCGATGCAGGTATGAACGGGCACTTGGCAAAGCCGATTGACGCACAAAAGTTAATCCAAACGCTCACGAATTTCAGATTGAACTGACAAAGTATCAAAAAAATTATTATAATAAAGAAAAAAACAAGGAGATAAATATGAAAACCAAATTCTCACGCTTCGCAATATCGCTCGCTGTTGCGGGTGCATTCGCACTTGTAGCAACGACATTCACCGGCTGCTCGATCATCAAGAAGCTTCAGGCTGCTAAAGTCCTCATCCAGACCAAAATGGAGTATAAGGACCTCACCTTTGATAACGTCGATGTTTATGACGACGTTATGGAACTCGTGAATAACGGAATGG
Source organism: Fibrobacter sp. UWB2 (assembly GCF_002210425.1). Lineage (NCBI taxonomy): Bacteria > Pseudomonadati > Fibrobacterota > Fibrobacteria > Fibrobacterales > Fibrobacteraceae > Fibrobacter > Fibrobacter sp. UWB2. The sequence continues at coordinate 326,313 of NZ_MWQK01000001.1, forward strand.
ATGGATTCTTGCCGAACCCGAAGGCCGTTATGCTGGTCAAGGACTTGTCCCAGAACATCATCAACAAGAGCCTCGGTAATGCAAACTTTGACGTTTACCTGAACGCCAATAACACAACTAAGGACACCTTGTGGATCAACAAGCTCCAGATCGAAATCAAGTTCGATACGCTTGTTACGGTTCCGCTCACGCTCAAGGACACCATCAGACTTGCTCCGGGCGACAACGACTTGCACTTCAACGCCGCATTCCCGCTTGATGCAAACGTCTTTAAGATTAACCAAATCACGTACTACGGCATTGCTGGCTTTATCGACGTATCCCTCACCGAAGGCGGAGAACCGGTTTCTCAGGACTTCGAAATCAAGAGAGACGTGAAGCCCGAAGATGTCGAAAAGCTCCAGAACCTCGTCCGCGACAGATTGTTCGATCTTCTCGTGAACAAGTGGCTCGGAAAAATTATTAAATAATAACACATGAAAAAACGCAACTTTGTTCCGGATAATTTAAATCCGGATGACGAAAAAGAAATCTCTAGACTATATCGCGCTCTTTTGCAGCGCGATATTCCTGTAAACGTCGAAAAGCTCCGTCAATGGATTCTAGACTGGAGCGAACTGGAATCGGTTCTAGGCGAAGTGAGCTGTAGGCGCTATGTCGCCATGACTTGCGATACCCGCGACGAAAAGGCCGCCAAGGCTTATTCGGATTTTGTCGAAAACATTCAGCCAATCATGATTGAATACGACGACAAGCTGAATAGAAAGCTGATGGCCCACCCGTCCAAGGACGCCCTCAAAGGCGAATTTGGCGAATGGCTCAAGGGCGTTCAAGTTTCTCTAGACTTGTTCTCCCCCGATAACATTCCGCTTGAAACCGAAGAAAACAAGGCAATTCAGGCCTACCAGAAAATCACCGGTGGCATGAGCGTCGAGTTCGACGGCGAAGTCAAGACCATGCAACAGCTCGCTGCCTACATGGAAAAGACCGACCGTGACCTCCGCGAACGCGCCTGGCGAGCCATGTGGGAACGCCGCCTCCAGGACAAAGATGCGTTAGATCAGTCTTACTATAAGTTGTTTGAAATTCGCAAGCAGATTGCCAAGAATGCAAACTGCAAGGATTTCATCGACTACATCTTCCTCGCGAAGCATCGTTTTGACTACACTCCTGCCGATTGCGAAGCTTTCCACGAAAGCATCGAGAAGCTGGTGCTCCCGTTGCAGAAGGAAATGTACAAGCGTCGCGCCAAGAAGATGGGACTTGAACGTTTGCGCCCGTGGGACTTGGATGTCGACCCGCTGAGCAGGCCGCCTCTCAAGCCGTACCAGAGTGGTGACGAACTCATTGAAAAAGTCGATTCCATTTTCGAAAGCATCCATTCGCAAGCCGGCAAGTGGGCTCGTGAAATGCAGGCGAAAAAGCTTATCGATCCGGATTCCAGACTGGGCAAGGCTCCGGGCGGATACCAGATCGGTTTTGACGAAAGCCGTCTCCCCTTCATTTTCATGAACTCCGCGAATACGGACCGCGACATTTACACGCTGTTGCACGAATCCGGCCATTCGTTCCATCAGTTTGCTCTCGCAAACCAGCCGATTTTTGCCTACCGCGATGTTCCTGCTGAATTTGCCGAAGTCGCAAGCATGAGCATGGAACTCATCGGCATGTCGAATCTGAAGCCGTTCTACGGCGACAATCACGAAGCGATAGTCCGCAGCACTGAAGGCGAACTCGCCGATGTGATTTGGCTGTTCCCGTGGGTCGCAAGCATCGACAGTTTCCAGCATCGTCTGTACAACTTCCCGACTCATACCGCCGAAGATCGCAGCGATATCTGGAGCGAAATTATGGACCGCTACGATGCCGGTGTGGATTACAGTGGACTTGAAGCCGTTCGCCGCAACTTGTGGCAAAAGCAACTTCATTTGTTCGAATGCCCGTTCTATTATATCGAATATGGCATCGCACAGATTGGCGCTTTGCAGGTCTGGGCAAACTTCAAGAAGGATCCGCAGAAGGCAATCGACGATTTGTTCAAGGCCGAAAGTCTGGGTAGCAGCCGTCCGATTCCAGAGCTCTTCGCAACAGCAAACATCAAGTTCGATTTCACGCCGAAAACGCTGGAACCCTTGATGCAAGTTGTATGGGATGAGCTGAGCAAGTTGTAGGGCGTAAACTCAGCTTCTTCGCCTACTGTCATGCCCGCCATAGTGCGGGCATCTCCTTTTTTAGCTCTTAATTACAATTTTTTTTGATAAATTTCAAAAAAAATGAAAAAAATGCGCCGTAAGACTTGACAAACGAAAAAATAAAAGTTATTATTGGCGCACCTCCTCAATGGAGGTCATCCTAACGGAGGGATGGCCGAGTGGTTGAAGGCGCACGCTTGGAAAGCGTGTTTACCTTACGGTAACGAGGGTTCGAATCCCTCTCCCTCTTCTAAAAATTTTTCGAGGTACCTAATGGCTGAATCTCAAAGAGTTTATCTTGATGATATCTATGCTAGTGAAGAATGTCAGGGTTCGGTTTTCCGTGCTGTTGTCATGATGGCTCACGAAGCCCGCTTCATTAACAATCAGGCCAAACAGGGTTACATTCAGCTCACTCAAAAGCCGACAACGATTGCTATGAACCGTTTCAAGGAACATAAGCTTACGATGATCGAAAAAGGCGTTAATGACGTGACTGAAGAAGCAGTAAAGGCTTCCGCCGCAGAAGTTGCTCCGACTGCCGAAGCTGTTGCTGAAGCAAGCGATGCAGCTGCAGATGCATTCTAATCTTCGAAAAATAAGAATTCAAAAAAGACCGCTTTCGAGCGGTCTTTTTTTTGCTTCATCGTCATACTGAGTGGCGAACAGCCGCGAAGTATCCAAAGCTGAACAATGTCATGCCCGGCACGGACCGGGCATCTCCCATTTATTAACGAGAAGGAGATTCCCGCTTTCGCGGGAATGACAAAAAAACGACTCCGGAGAGTAGGGATTTTTAGATTACAGGCATCACCCTTTCAATTAATTGCTTTTCAAAAGTTTCGACGTTACACCGCGACGAATCTTGCTAGCGGCACGCCCGAGAGCGTCAAACAATCGTTCTGGCATAGATTCTTCCAAATTCTTGTTTGGAATTCGGCGCTTTGAAATGGATACAGGCTTATCCGCAGTATCGGCTCGCTGTTCTTCAATCTTCCAGATGAAATCATCGGAGCGCGATGGCATGGGGTTCTGCACGACATTTTTACCGACCGCCTGCAAATAAAGCCCACTCTTGTAATTCTTGAGAAGGAAAGCATTTGGAGTGTTCACTCCGGCATCTTCGAGCTGGTATTTTTGGTGCGCACCGCCATTGTAGCCGTATGTCGAAGCGGTTACACCCGCAGCGGTAGACTCATTTGGGATATCGACCACTCGGTTGCCAAGCTGGAAACGGTAAGTAACGGGCTTGTCGCCCATCGAATAAATCTTCACAAATGTCGCCGTATCGGCGCAATCCATAAGTTCAAGCGTATTCGAGGATGTTATCCCCATGCATTTCTTCTCGGATAGGGACTTGATCCTCCCCTGCTTGAAGAACGCTTCCTTAAAGATGTCTTGGTACATGGCGTTCACGATTTTCACGTGATTGATCAAGTCCTGTTCGGAATGGACTTCGCTCTTGTAATTGATGCCATATGGCCAAAAATGCTGGCTATCGCCCTTGAGCACGGCATCTGGACCATCAATTTCCTTGATGAGCGCCTGGGCTTTTTCGCCTTGAAACACGCCGTCCTTAAACATGGCCTTGTATTCCGAAGTCGTGCCCATGCCCATGGTATGGGCCATTTCGTGCATGGCGGTGCCCACGTACATATAATTGCGGTCCTTGCCAAAGCGTAGGTCGCCATTGCTGCTTGCCTCAGCCGTCGGGACTCCCGTACTGTAGTAAACTTCGATATGCTTCGAAAGGTCGGAATACTTGTTGTATAGGAAAACCGCCGAATCCATCGCCGCCGTAATGAGCTCATAAGCGTCAAGTTCATCTTGGGTCGGATTGGCAGTTTTATTCAAATGGTATTCAACGTTGCCAGCAAAAGCGCTTGACAACGGAAGCAGGAAGGAGAAAATTCCTATAAAACTTGATTTTTTTAGAAAATGATTCATAAAAAACCTTCCTATACACAATTTTAATTTACACTATTCCATATATATAAGCAAGTAAAAAAGTTTTTTTGAGGATGCAAGAACTTTTTAATAAACCAAAATGTAATTTTACCGCGGAATATCAATCATAGGAGAAGCCCCAATGAAGGCTAAAATATTCGCATGTTGTTCTGCCATCGCTCTTGCTGCCCTGACAGGCTGTTCGGGAAGCCAGAGCGGAATCAACCGTTCCCTTGGACAAGCCGATGCAACGCGCTCGCTCGTCAACGAAAACAAGCTCGATGCAAGCATGACGTCGGATTCATACGCTAAGCTTGTTGCCGCCAAAGCCTTGAAAGAAGATGGTAAAATCGAAGAAGCCCAGGCTCTTGCAGAACAGAGCGAACTCGAAATGCGACTCGCCATAGCCAAGTCTGAAAATGAAAAGGTCAAGAACGAAGACAAGAAACTCGAAGAATCTCTCCGTGCTGATGAAGAACGCAAGGTCTTGTACCAGAGCATTCTCGAAAAGGAAACCAAGAAGTAAGGAGCCGCAAAGATGAAGACGATTAAGATTTTGACTCTCGGCGCGCTCGCCGTTTCCATGAGCTTTGCAGCAGAAGCATCCTCCGTCACCCCTGTTGACCAGTGCAGACTCGCTCTCGACAACGCCAAAACAAATTTGCCATCCAATGCTTACGCCGCAAAGCTTACGCTTGCCGAAGGCTATGGCACTCTCAATGCTCTTGAAACAATTTATGCTGACGACGACGATTCCAAGTTGATTCCGACATTCTTGGGAAACTGCAAAAAATACGCAGAAATCGCCAAACTCCAGAGCGAAACTCAGGCAATCCAGAACCACATTGCTGAAAACTGGGAAAAGCGAGCCGCCACAAACCGCACCATCGAAGCCATCCAGGAACAGATTGGCGAAGCCCGTAGCGGTAAGGTCTCTGACCTCGAAGCCGAAAAGCAGGCTATCAAGGCCCAGAAGGACAAGCTCGAAGCCAGCAAGAACGAAGCTATGGACAAGTTAAACGCCCTCCAGTCCCAGATGATTCAGGTGACGAAGGACGCTCGCGGTATCATCCTCTCGATGTCCGACATTTTGTTCGACGTGGGCCGTGCCACCTTGAAGACCGACCTCATGACAAGCCTTGCCAAGATTGCCGGTATCCTCTCCGTTTACCAGCAGTTTGACGTGTCCATCGAAGGTAACACCGACAATACCGGTTCCGAAGAATTCAACATGACGCTTTCTCAGCAGCGTGCTGAAAACGTGATGAAATTCCTCGTGGAACAGGGTATCGCAGAAACCCGCCTCACCGCTAAGGGCCTTGGCATGACTATGCCGATTGCGGACAACTCCACCAAGGAAGGTCGCCAGAAGAACCGTCGCGTGGACCTCGTTATCACGGACCGTACGCAGAAGGTGAAGTAGTTCAAGATTAAGAACTATTTTTGTTGTCATCCCCGCCTTGTGCGGGGATCTCCTTTTATATACGAGAAGGAGGAGCCCGATTAAATCGGGCATGACAAATGATCTAAAATTCATCAACTTTTTGATAGAAAAGCCTTTTAATCGAGCCTATTTTTTCTAGATTTAGGCATGTAACTTTTAAACCGGCGGCGCAAGTCGCCAATCAAAACAAGAGGTAAAACAAATGGCAGTTTCTTACAAGGAACTCGGCTTGGTTAACACCAAGGAAATGTTTGCTAAGGCAGTTAAGGGTGGCTATGCTATCCCGGCTTTCAACTTCAACACCATGGAACAGATGCAGGCTATCGTGCAGGCCGCCGTTGAAACCAAGTCTCCGGTGATCATGCAGGTCTCTAAGGGTGCTCGTAACTACGCTAACGGCACCATCCTCCGCTACATGGCTCAGGGTGCTGTTGAATACGCCAAGGAACTCGGCTGCGCAAATCCGCAGATCGTGCTCCACCTCGACCACGGTGACTCTTTCGAACTCTGCAAGGACTGCATCGACAACGGTTTCTCTTCCGTGATGATCGACGGTTCTGCTCTTCCGTACGAAGAAAACATCGCCCTCACCAAGAAGGTTGTTGAATACGCTCACGCTCACGACGTGACCGTCGAAGCTGAACTCGGCGTGCTCGCCGGTGTGGAAGACGAAGTCCAGGCTGAAGAATCCCACTACACCAAGCCGGAAGAAGTGATCGACTTCGCTACCCGTACGGGCTGCGACTCCCTCGCTATCTCCATCGGTACCAGCCACGGTGCATACAAGTTCAAGCCGGAACAGTGCACTCGCGACCCGAAGACTGGCAAGCTCGTTCCGCCTCCCCTGGCATTCGACGTGCTCCACGCCATCGAAAAGAAGCTCCCGGGCTTCCCGATCGTTCTCCACGGTTCTTCTTCTGTGCCGCAGGACGAAGTTGACACGATCAACGCTCATGGTGGTAAGCTCCCGGATGCAGTCGGTATTCCGGAAGAACAGCTCCGCGAAGCTTCTCGCTCTGCTGTCTGCAAGATCAACATCGACTCTGACAGCCGTCTCGCTATGACTGCCGCTATCCGTAAGTATTTCGACGAACATCCGGAACACTTCGACCCGCGCCAGTACCTCAAGCCGGCTCGTGAAAACATGAAGAAGATGTACATGCACAAGATCGTGGATGTGCTCGGCTCCAACGACAAGCTCTAATGAGACCGCTCGGCTCTATCGCAGATTAAAAATGTGATATCGCCTCGCTCTCGCAACCGCCCTCGGTTAATACCGAGGGCTTTGTTGCTCACAGGAGACCGTTCGCGCCTAGAATCCATAGAAATATGTGATAGCGTACACTCTCGCAAAAAGCTTTAAATTGTTCCAAGGCGAGTGCAGCGCTCAAGCTTGCTTGAGCATTGCCGAGCCACAGAACAAAGCAACGAAGTTGCAAAACCGCTGGGCAATCGCCTAGCGGTTTTATTTTATATATTAAAACTATGATTTGTCCTCATTGCGGCGCCGAATTGAAACAAGGCGCGACCTTCTGCCCCCACTGCGGGAGCGACAAGAATACCGGCTGGAAAGAAGGCGCTGAATACAGCGACCTCGACCTCCCCGACTACGATGAAATTGTCGAAAATGAATTCGGCGAAAAGAAGAAAAAGTCCAGCCCGCTCACGATTATCGCGGTAGTGATTGTCGCGCTTGCGTTTATGGCTGCGATGGTTCTTTAATCGTCTCTTCTAGACTCTTGAGGCTCGTTTCCGCTTCCGTGAAGTCGTAATCATCAATCTGGTTACGCAGTTTCTGCAAAAGCGTTTCCTGTTCCTGCGAGAACATGATTTCGTCAAGCGTATCGAGAATGCGCTTGCAGGCTGTAAGCGAGCAAGATTCCACAGCGGGCTTGAGTTCTTCAATCGCTTGAGTAAGCTTGCTTATCGCTTCAGGGTCCACGTGCTTGATGACAACGGCTGCATTCGACTGCTCGGATGCGATATTCTGTAACACTATCTTCAGGTCATCAATTAAATCTTCAAGAGCATCTATAAACGCATTGTATTCGCTGTAATTATGTTCTTTCTTGAGGAGCGAATTTTCAAGCATCACGCCTAGGGCCTGCACGTGATACGAACCAATGGTCCCGCAAAGTCCTTTAATCGTGTGTACAATTCGAGAGGATTCTTCGAAGTCTGCAGATTCAAATGCTTTCTTGAGCTTTAGCGTTTCTCCGCTATGATCACGGACAAATCCCTGGATAATCTTGAAGTAAAGATTCTTGTTTTCATTTGCATGATATAGCCCGGCAGCGGCATCGAAATTGCGCACCTTCTGGAACAAGGCGACAACACTATCATCCGCACTTACAGGTGCTGATTCCGTTTCACCAGCGCTTGATGCCATCGGCATTTTATCGGCAACTTGCAAATACTTGGCCAATTCAGCATAAAGCATCATCGGATCAATCGGCTTTGCGATGTACGAGTTCATGCCCGCCTTGAGGCAATCATCCTTGTCTTTTTGGAAGGCCTTTGCACTCATGGCAATAATCGGTACATTTCTAAAATACTCATCGGAGCGGTTGCGGATTGCACGCGTTGCATCCAGACCATTCATCACAGGCATCTGGATATCCATCAGCACTAGGTCAAATGCATTTTTCTTGAGCAGGTCAAGAGCAATCTTACCATCGGCGGCAACCATTGTCGTAAGGCCCACGCTATTCAATAGCGATACGGCGAGTTCCTGGTTCATCTCGTTGTCTTCGACAAGCAGGATCTTTGCTTCCTTGAAGTAAATCTTGTTCTTTTCGGTTTTGATAGCCTTCTGATACGTGAGTTTCTCGTTAAACGCTTCTTGCATCGCGCTAAGCAAAGAGCTTATCTGCAACGGCTTTGCCACACAGCTATCATAGCCAATTTCTTCGGCGAGGTGATAATTGCGTTCATCAAAGTGAATGGGGTGCATCAAGACTTTCGGGATTTTCTTCATGTTGACCGGGAGCCCCTGCACAAAGTCAAAACCGGTCATCAGCGGCATCTGGTAATCGACAATAAAGAGATCGTACGGCGTCTCCCCCGCTTCTTCGTGCGCCTGAATCAGGTCCAAAGCCTCATCGACTGATGCAGCCTCTTCTACAACGCAGCGCAGTTTTGTCAAATAATGCCTTAGCACATCGCGAAGTTTTTCGCAGTCATCCAAAAGCAAAACATTCTTATTTCTGAACGTCGAGACAGATTTCCATTTCGGCACGGTCGTCTGTGGCGCCATCGCAAGCGTAATCGTAAAGAAGAACCTAGAGCCCTTCCCGTATTCACTTTCGACCTGAAGCTCTCCACCCATAAGTTCCACAAGCGACTTAGAAATCACAAGTCCAAGCCCCGTGCCACCATACTTGCGCGTAATGGAACCGTCTGCCTGTGTGAACGCATTGAACAGGTGCTGCAGCTGTTCGCCCGTCATTCCAATACCGGTATCAATGACGCTGAACGAAAGCTTTACGTTATTTCCTATAACTTGTTCTTGCTTTATCTGGAGCGTTATGCTGCCGCTTTCTGTGAATTTGGTCGCATTGTTGATGAGGTTCGTAAAGATTTGCGAGAGGCGTAACGGGTCGCCCATCAGGACTTCTGGAATTTCCGGGTCGACATCGACAATGAGTTCAATCGGCCTACCAGCAATACGAACTTCGGCTAAAGCGGCCACCTCTCCAATGATATCTTGCAGTACAAGTTGCGTGATTTCCAAATCCTGCTTGTTGGCTTCAATCTTCGAGAAATCAAGAATGTTATTGATGATGCCCAAAAGCGATGTAGCCGCATGGCTAATGCGTTCGATAAAGCCTTGCTGGCGTTCGTCAAGTTGCGTTTCTTGCAGCAAGTGCGCCATACCGATAATAGCGTTCATCGGCGTGCGGATTTCGTGACTCATGTTTGCAAGGAATTCGCTCTTTGCCTGTGTAGCGTGTTCTGCAATTTCACGGGCGGCAACAACTTCAGAAATATCAATCATCGAGAGCATATAGCCGACGACCGATTCCTGGACTTTGAGTGTACAAGCTTCGCCACGGAACCACGTGTCGGTATGCGTATTAAGCGTCTGGAGCATGAACGTATCTTTCCACACGCCTTGCTCGTCAAAAGTTTTCTTGAGCGCTTCGACAACGTCTTCGGGCATTCCGCATTTGGGCAGGTTATCCAAAGACTGTCCAATGACATCTTTCCAGTCGGCGACAAGGTAATCCGCAAGCAGCTTGGACATGTACATGACTTTACGGTTCTTGTCAAAAATCACAAGGATGGAATTCCCTGCCGAGAGCATAATTGTATCGAGAATCGTATCTTTCTGGATGCCGCTCGTTTCATCGGAAATCAGGAACAGATAGCGGATCGAGCCATCGTCTTCGACAAGGAACTGGAAAATAACCTTCCACCAAGCGTCTTCACCAGTACAGCTACGAACAGGGATGATAATCTGGCGTTCGCTGGCGTGCATTTCGCCGCCTTTCGACACCTTATAGACAAATTTTTTAAACTGCTCCGAACGGAAGAACTTCCAGAGAATCTCACCGCGGATGTCATTACCTTTGTTGAAAAATTCTGCAATGTAGGCGCTCGCATGGAGGATGTCAAACGTATCGTTCGTGAGGACAATTCTAAAGTTGTCGCTTCCCAAAAGCGTTTCGAACATCGTACTCGAGCTGACGCTTTCATTCAGGTCTTTCTGGATGAAGAACTTGAAAAGGAATCGGACAATCAACCAGGTCAGGAATATCAGCGCCAAGACGATAAGCGCAACGACAAAGATGATGGCGTTCAGATTTTCTTGGACTTTGGCAACGACTTTGTTCTTCTGGACGACATGGACTACATAGAACGGCACGTCCTTTAACGGCATGACCATGAAAATCAATTTGCGATTTTCGACATCGGTCTTTTCGAATCGTGTCACGTTTTCGTGATCAAGATTTTCGAAGTTGATGTCGTCCTGCACCAAGTGCAAAAGTCCTGCAACCGTATCTACAACAATTTTATGGAGGCTCGTTTCATACGGGAAATACGTGAAAAGGCTATCGTTCTCGGAACCGACAAGCATCGTAATGCCGCCTTCGGTTTTTGCAAACTCGCCCATTAGCTGGCGAACTTTCTGCAAGTCGATATCTGTAGCAACGGCCCCTATGAACGAGTGATTTTTGTCCCACAGCGGATACGAATACGTAAGGACACGCTTTTTTGCCATCTCGTTGATTTCCGGACCTGTAATGGCAAGCCCCTTGTGTCGGGACGCTTCCAAATACCAAGTCCTGATGCGGAATTCCTTCTTGCCTTCGTCCAGCTTGAAATCCCTAGCCGAGATATACTTGCCGTTTCGGTTGCCATAATAGGCATCGACGATAAACGGCGAAGACTGCAAATGCTTCTTGAGCGTTTTCTTGATGTCGGATTCTTTTGTATGCTGGAGAATTTGAGGAAGAGGCTTAAACTGTTTTTCAAATTTGGAGAAAAAGAGCTCAAGGTCTTGAATCGTCTTGTCCTGAAATTTGGATTCGGACGAACTGTATGAAGACGTAATTAAAGTAGATTTTAAAAAATTGGAAAATACGACCACCAACACGATGGTGAAGACAAGCATCGGAATCGTATAAACGAGCGAAATGCGCCAACCGAGGTGGCGCTTTTTTTCATTTATTGGACTTGGTGTCAATCCCTACATTCCTCAGAAGAAGAAGTGTCCTTGAACCGTTCGTAAATTTCGGGAAGTTGGTCGGCTATGGCGAGGAACGCATCGACAACATCGGGGTCAAACTGCGTGCCGCGGCCCTTGATGATTTCGCTTACGGCAACCTGATGCGGATACGGTTCCTTGTACGGGCGTTTCGAGACAAGAGCGTCATAAACGTCGGCAACGGCCATGATACGTGCGCCGATTGGAATATCGTCGTGTTTCTTGTGGTTGGGGTATCCTTCCCCGTTCCAGTGCTCGTGGTGGCCAAGTGCCATCTCGGCTGCAATACGCACCATCGGGCTATCGTGCAGTTCCTTGGTCGCCTCTTGCAAGACATCGTAGCCCATTTGCGGGTGCTGCATCATAATCTTGCGTTCGTCTTGTGTGAGCGATCCTGGCTTTCGCAATATGCGGTCATGGATGCCGACTTTACCAATGTCATGGAGTGGCGCGGCTGTAGCGAGATTTTCGATATATTCCGGTGAAATCGTATCGGTATACTTCGGATTCTTACGGAGTTCCTCGGCAATGCGCTGGACAATAATCTGGGTGCGCTTGATATGTTCGCCCGTCTCCGGGTCGCGGTATTCTGCAAGCGAACCGAGGCTCATTAGCATGACCTTTAAGGTCTTTCGTAAATCCGCAGTCTTTTCATCGACAAGTTCGTGCAAATGGTCGCGCTGTTGCTTGAGCTGGAGCTGGTTCTTGATACGGAGCGTCACAAGTGCCGGGTTGAAAGGCTTTGTGATGTAATCGACTGCACCCAAATCAAGCCCAATCTGTTCGCTCTTGCTATCGGCCTTGGCGGTCAAGAAAATCACCGGAATACCCTGAAGGATATTCTTCTCGCGCATGATTCTCAATGTTTCGTAGCCGTCCATTTCAGGCATCATCACATCGAGCAAAATCAAGTCTGGGCGAATCTTTTCGGTGAGCTCAATAGCTTTTTTCCCGTTAAGTGCAACACAAACGTCATAGTCATTCGACAGAATACCTTCCAACACGTCAATATTCGTCTTGGTATCATCAACAACTAAAATTTTTAAACGCGACCGTTCCATATTCATACAATTATAATATACGTTTAAAATACCAAATATTACAACTCATTTTATTACACCATAGAACATAAAATAGACTTATTTTCGCTGTGGATTATTTTTCAAGAGTTCCAATACCCGGTTTTGTGACTTTTATCACGGGTGAAAGTATATTTAAAATGGTCATTAGTCAATAGTTTTTAGTCAATGGTCGTTATTCCTTGCTAAGGAGACTTTATGAAGAAATTTGTTTCGCTAGTAGCCCTGTTAGCTCTAGGAGCACAAGCGCAGGAGATTGTCGAAGTAACCCCATTCTATGCCGCATACGACAGCATTAAGCTAGGCAACCAAATAAACGACCTTTACGAAGACCTCAAGCTCCCTTCCTATGTAACAACGGACAAAAAATATCCGATTACCTGGACCAGTAGCGATACCCTTTTTTTAGGGCACGACGGGCATATCAATGGACGTTTTGTCGGAGAAAATAAGGTAGTGGACCTTACAGCAAGTATTACGGATGATTTGCATAACCGGACAGAGAAAAAACTGTTCAAAGTTTCCATCCACGGCTTTGAACCTTACTCCAACTACCTCTTTGCGTATTTCCCGGCAAACGACAACGAAAATATCTATTACGCCTTGAGCAATGACGGCTACAACTTTACACCCATGAATAACGGGAAACGCGTCGTGGCTGCCGATACGGTGAGTTACAAGAAAGGCCTCCGTGACCCGCATGTGCTGCGTGCACCTGATGGTTGGTTCTACATGGTGAATACCGACATGAAGAGTGCCGAAGGCTGGGCTAGCAACCGCGGTATGGTGCTGATGAAGTCCCGAGACCTTATCAACTGGAAGCACAGCACAGTACATTTCCCGGACAAGTACAAAGGCAAGAACTTTGCAAACGTCACGCGCGTGTGGGCGCCCGAAACCATCTGGGACGCAAATTATGTGAACAAGGACGGGAGCAAGGGCAGGCCACTTGTTTATTACTCGCTGTTGACCAATGACGGGACCATTCCTTACGACAAGGTGTTTTTCAATTACGCCAACGAAGACTTTACTGACCTTGAAGGCGACCCGATTCATTTCTTTGACCGTGGCAAATCGACCATTGACATGGATATTGTCTACAATCCTGTAGATAAGCTTTATCACGCGTTTTACAAAAACGAAGGGGACGGCGGCATCTGCAAGGTGCAGGCGCAGACATTAACCTCGGAAAACGGCACTAAAGCCCCGACCTGGTACAAGCGCAGTGGAGCATTGCAACAGACGACCGAAGCTGTCGAAGGTGCTGGCGTGTTCAAGCTCATCAACCAGAATTCCTGGGTGCTCATGTACGATTGCTATATGAATGGGCATTACCAGTTCACGAGCAGTACCGACCTCGAGAATTTCAAGTTCGTGCAAGATACAAAGACGAGCGGCGCGTTCACGCCACGCCACGGCACAATTCTCCCGATTACCGCTCAAGAAACGGCTGCACTCATGAAGGTCTTCCCCACGCCGGATTTCGAGCCAAAAGTGATTGAAATTCCAGATTCGATTGGCGTCTGCGATGGCAAAAAAGTTGTGGGTCCCTGCAGCCCGACAAAGATTATCCCGTACGTGAAAGTTGGCGATGAAGGTTGGAAAGAATCGACTGATTTGAAAGTCGCTAAAGGCGCTACAGTGCAACTTGGCCCGCACCCGTGGGATGGCAAAATTTGGAGCTGGGAAGGTCCGGACGGATTCAAGTCCACAACTCGTGAAAACACTCTTAAGAATTTGGATGGCACCAAGAGCGGCTACTACTCTGTGACGTACACAAACGAAACAGGCTGCAAGAGTGTTGCTAAAATCAAAATTGTCGTAGACGATCCAGACCATCCGTACGAAGAACAGCCTCCGGTAAGCATTGGTAATCGCGGAATGCGCGAAAGCCGCAAGGATTTACGTTTGAACCGCAACCCCGTTTATTTCGATTTGCTCGGCAACAGACTTTCTGGCAAGCCGCGTAACGGAATGTTCGTAGTAAAATAGTCGTTAGTCACTGGTTATTAGTCATTAGTTAAAGAATCACGGCAGAGTCGCCTAACAGAAACCAATGACCATTGACTAAATGCTATTGACCAATCTATTAAGCTTTATAAACGCATTCACGGGGTCTGCGTAATTCCAGACGCCACCAAGCGAAGCGACTCCGGCAGGCGATAACTTCTTAAAATCGTCAATCGTATCCGTATCGACGCCTCCCCATAAAATGAGGGAGGCTTTTGCGTTTATGCTTAAAGAAGTTCCAAGCGTTTCAGCAGGTTCAATCGCCGAAAGCGGTTGCATCATCGGGCCAACGAGAGCGCCCGTCACCCATTCCGGGAGCTTTTCGGCTTCTTCCGCATTTTTGCAAAGGGCTACACAGTTGATGCGTTTCCAGCTTTCAGGGACCTCGCCCATGAAACTTTGTGCATCGCAGACGCAACCGCGAACATCAAGCTCTTCGGCCATGTCTGGCGTTCCACGCACCCAAATGCGGTCGCGCAATTCCATCGGGAGACCTAGCAGCCAACGATCGTAATCGTTGAATGTCGCACGAGCATTCCCTCCTCGCCCACGCTTGTCGAGAATCAAACGGGTTAAACCACGGCGAAACATTTCTTCGATATCGTCATGTTCTGCAGCAAAATCATCAGGACAAGTAAAAAGCCAAAGTCGCATTTTTATTTCCTCACACATCTGACGGAGAGGGCAAATTCTTCGTAGGTTTCATCGTACGATACGCTGGAACGGCCTTTTTCGAGCATCACGGTGCGGGCATAATTTGCACGGACCTCATCGGTTGTCCAAAAGTAGGCGTATTCGTCAAAATAATTATAGTATTCCAAGAAATGGTAACCGCCACCGATTTCTGAAACAAAGTCCAATGACATCAATGAATCTGCGGCAAAATCAAAACCGCCTACAGTTTCAATCAAGTTGTCAAAATCTGCTTTTGATGGGATTTTCCAACCTTGCGGGCAAGCAACCATCGCTACATTCCAGGCGTAAAGTCTCCCCTGCTTCTCACAATATTCTGCGCTGTCGTTATAGCAAGACGTTCTTTTGTAAAGCGAGTCCGAAGCATCAAAATAATTCAAGTTTTGAGCCATCCAGACTAGGCCACCAATTTCAATGGTCTTGTAGCTTTGTAAGTCGCGAGCGTCAACGAAAATGCCTGTGCGGGAATCCTCGTCCGCAGAGCCCACCGAAGAATCCGAACACGCCCAAAACGCGATTGCAAAAAAGACAGAAACGAAAGCCCCTAAAAAATCTCTCATATTATCAAATATAATAAACGATTTTTTCGCACTACAAGATGGCGATTCCGGCTCGTCCCCGTCAAGCGAGGACAGGTAGGCCGGAATGACATGTCAAACCAAGATAATATTTCTATATTTGCGTGCGGATTGACGATTTGATGATCAAACCGCCACGGTTAATAACGAGGCACTCGATGGATTTGAAAATACTCCCTCAGCCAGACGATGTTACGTGCGGACCGACTAGCCTACACGCTGTTTACTCTTATCTTGGCTATAACATTCCCCTTAAAAAGCTCATTTCCGAAATTGAATTTTTGGAAGAAGGCGGCACGCTAGGTGTTTTCCTTGGTATTGACGCCCTCAAGCGCGGATTCAAGGCTACCATTTATTCTTACAATTTAAAGATTTTTGACCCGACGTGGAGCAAGCTCAAGATGCCCGAGCTCCGCGAAAAACTGGTCGCTTTGCATAAAACAAAACACGCCCCCAAACTCAAAAAGGCAATTGACGCCTATATCCGATTCATTGACCTTGGCGGAACCGTCGCTACGGCAGACCTTCGCGCAAGCATGTTCGAAAGTTATTTCAAGCGCAATATTCCGGTGCTTTGCGGCCTCAGCGCCACCTATCTTTATCGTTCCCCTCGCGAATACACAAACGAAAAAGACCAGTCCGTCTTTGATGATATCCACGGCGAGCCGATGGGGCATTTCGTAGTGCTTTACGGACTCGACGAAAAGAAGCAGTTCATGGTTGCAGATCCGGATTGTACAAACCCGATGGCAAACGGCCCTTATTACAAAGTAGACAAGTTCCGTCTAATCCACAGCATTTTGCTGGGTGTCATGACGTACGACGGAAATATTCTTGTTGTGGAGAAAAAGTAATGAAAGCTCCGGCACTGATGATTACCTGCGAACATGCGAGCAACGCTGTGCCGGCTTTCGTCCTGCGCGCATTCCGCGATTCCAAAATTCCCGATGACGTTCTCGCCTCCCATCGAGCTTACGACATTGGTGCATATAAAGTATTTTCAAATCTTGTAAAACGATTAAAGCCCGACTTCCATTGCTCTAGTCGGTTCTCGAGACTCGTGGTCGACATGAACCGCAGTGCGACCAACAAGACGTTCTTTTCGGAATTTACTGTTGGATTACCAAATACCGTAAAATCGCACATGATGAGTCTTTGGGAAAAGTATCGTGAGAAGATTGAAAACTTTGTTGCAGGCATAATTCCGCCAAACGCCCGCAAAAACGAGAAAAATGCACCGAAGGAAGCTCCGCTCAAGGTCATCCACCTCGGAATCCACAGCTTTACGCCTATATTAAATGGTGTCGAGCGCGACGCCGATGTCGGGATTCTTTATGACCCGAGCCGCCCTGCCGAAGTGAAAATTGCGCAAACGCTCATCCAGAACATCCACGAACGCGCCCCGAGGCTTAAAATCCGCAAGAATTACCCGTATTTGGGCAAGTCCGATGGCCTTACGACCACGCTTCGCCAAAAGTTCGGCCCAAGTTACGCGGGACTTGAAATCGAGATTAACCAAAAGCTACTTGATTTTTAAACTTTTTTCAAAAATTGGTTGTCCGTTTTGGATAATCTTATTTAATTTTAAGCTTGGATTTTTGCCCTTCTTGCGTGTATCGCACGCCGAAGGTGTATATGATCAGAATTTTTACGAAAAAACCTAAAAACGGAGATATCCATGGCAAAAAAGATGATTGCGTGTGACGGTAACGAAGCCACCGCTAGCGTTGCATTTGCGGTTAGCGAAGTCGCTGCAATTTACCCGATTACACCGTCTAGTCCTATGGCTGAGCACGCCGACAACTGGAGTGCTGCAGGCAAGAAGAATATTTGGGGACAGGTTCCCCGCGTGTTTGAAATGCAGTCCGAAGGTGGCGCTGCCGGTACCGTTCACGGTGCTTTGCAGGCCGGTGCTTTGACCACGACCTTCACCGCATCTCAGGGTCTTCTCTTGATGATCCCGAACATGTACAAGATTGCGGGCGAACTGACCCCCACGGTCTTCCACGTCACTGCACGTGCTCTTGCTATGCAGGGCCTTTCCATTTTCGGTGACCACTCCGACGTTATGGCTTGCCGCCAGACGGGTTTTGCAATGCTCGCCTCCAGCTGCGTACAGGAATGCCAGGACCTCGCTCTCGTGGCCCACGCTTCTACACTCGAAAGCCGCGTTCCGTTTATGCACTTCTTTGACGGCTTCCGCACTTCTCACGAAGTGATGAAGATTGAAGCTCTCGAAGACGGCGTTATCCGTAATGTCATCGACGAAAAGTATGTGAAGGCATGCCGTGAGCGCTGCCTCACACCGGACCGTCCGACCATGCGCGGTACCGCCCAGAACCCGGACGTTTACTTCCAGGGCCGCGAAACGGTGAACCCGTTCTACGCCAAGGTTCCGGAAATTGTCCAAAAGTACATGGACAAGGTTGCAAGCTACACTGGCCGTCAGTACCACATCGTGGACTACGTCGGTGCACCCGACGCCGAACGCGTGATCATTTCCATGGGTTCTTCGACCTGCACCATCGGTGACACCGTCAAGTACCTCAACGGGAAGGGCGAAAAGGTCGGTCTCGTCAACATCCGCCTTTACCGTCCGTTCCCGATGGAAGCTGTCGTTGCCGCTCTCCCGAAGACTGTCAAGAAGATTGCCGTCCTCGACCGCTGCAAGGAACCGGGTTCCGCAGGCGAACCGCTCTTCCAGGATGCCCTGACCGCTATTTCCGAAGCCGTGATGGCAGGCAAGATGGCTATGCCGAAGATGATCGGCGGCCGCTACGGTCTTTCCTCCAAGGAATTCACGCCGGCCATGGTCAAGGCCATCTACGACGAACTCGCCAAGGCCGACCCGAAGGCACGCTTCACCGTCGGTATCAACGATGACGTGTGCCACACGAGCCTCACCATCGACCCGAACTTCAAGCTCGAAAGCGACTTCTTCCAGGCTATGTTCTTCGGTCTCGGCTCTGACGGTACTGTCGGTGCAAACAAGAACTCCATCAAGATTATCGGTAACGAAACCGACAACTACGCTCAGGGCTACTTCGTTTACGACTCCAAGAAGTCTGGCTCCATGACCACCTCTCACCTCCGCTTTGGTAAGAGCATCATCGACGCCCCGTACCTCATTGGCGAAAACGAAGCTGACTTTGTCGCATGCCACCATACTCCGCACCTCGAATCTGTCGACATGCTCAAGTATGCCAAGGACGGCGCAACGTTCCTCGTGAACACCCCGCACTCCGCTGACACCGTTTGGGATACCTTCCCGCGTCCGGTTCAGGAAGCCATTATCAAGAAGCACCTCAAGGTGTTCGTCATCGACGCTTATGCTGTTGCTGCAAAGACCGGCATGGGCCGTCGCATCAACACTGTGATGCAGACCTGCTTCTTCTCTAAGCTCGGTAACGTTCTCGATGCAGAAACCGCTATCAAGTACATCAAGAAGTACGCCGAAAAGACCTACGCCAAGAAGGGTATGGAAGTCGTCCAGAAGAACTGGGACGCTATCGATGCTTCTCTTGCTAACCTCTTCGAAGTCAAGGTTCCGTCCGCTGTCACCAGCACGAAGGAATTCCGCGCTCCGATCCACGGCAACGCTCCGAAGTTCGTGAACGAAGTCACCGCAGAAATCATCAAGGGCAACGGCGAACAGCTCCCGGTCTCCAAGATGCCTTGCGACGGTGTGTTCCCGACCGGTACCACCAAGTACGAAAAGCGCGACCTCGCCCTCAACATCCCGTCCTGGAATCCGGACGCTTGCGTGCAGTGCGGCAAGTGCGCCATGGTCTGCCCGCATGCAGCCATCCGTATGAAGGTTGTGGACGAATCCGCCGTGAAGAACGCTCCGGAAGGCTTCAAGTACACCCCGGCCAAGGGCTTCAAGCTCGAAGGTTCCGAAAAGCCGGTATTTGCAATTTCCGTGTCCAGCTACGACTGTACGGGTTGCGGCGTTTGTACGCAGGCCTGTATCGGTAAGGACAAGACCGACGCTACCAAGAAGGCCATCAACATGGTGCCGCAGGAACCCATCAAGGTTCAGCAAGGCAAGTGCTGGGACTTCTTCGTCGACCTCCCGGAATTCGACCGTACCAAGGTCAACAAGAATCTCGTCAAGCAGGCAATGCTCCTCGAACCGTTGTTCGAATTCTCCGGCTCCTGCGCAGGCTGCGGCGAAACCGCTTACGTGCGTCTCGTTTCTCAGCTCTTCGGTGACCGCATGGTTGTCGCTAACGCTACGGGTTGCTCCTCCATTTACGGTGGTAACCTGCCGACCACACCGTGGGCAAAGAACAAGGAAGGCCGCGGTCCGGCTTGGGCAAACAGCTTGTTCGAAGACAACGCTGAATTCGGTCTCGGTATGCGCCTCGCTATCACGAAGCATGCCAAGCAGGCTTTGAGCCTCCTCGAAGCCGTGAACGTTCCTGCCGAACTCAAGGAAAAGCTCACGACCCAGAAGCAGGACGACGAAGCCGGCATCAAGGCCCAGCGTGAAAACGTTGCCGCCCTTAAGGCCGCTCTCGCCGGTGCAACCGACGAAGCTTCTGTCAGCCTCCGCGACGAATTCGCCGACTACCTCGTGAAGAAGTCCGTGTGGATCTTCGGTGGTGACGGTTGGGCATACGACATCGGTTACGGTGGTCTCGACCACGTGATGGCAACTGGTGAAAACGTGAACATCTGCGTCCTCGATACCGAAGTGTACTCCAACACCGGTGGACAGGCTTCCAAGGCCACGAACCGTGGCGCAGTCGCCCTCTTCGCCGCCGCTGGTAAGCGCGCTGGCAAGAAGGACCTCGGCCTTATCGCCATGAGCTACAAGAATGTGTACGTGGGCCGTATCGCCCTCGGTGCAAACGACGCTCAGGCCCTGAAGGTTCTTCAGGAAGCAGAAGCTCACAATGGTCCGTCGCTGATCATCTGCTACTGCCCCTGCATCAACCACGGTTTCGATCTCAACAGCCAGCTTCAGCACCAGAAGATGGCCGTGGATTCCGGTTACTGGACGCTCCTCCGTTACAACCCGGCCCTCGCTGCAGAAGGAAAGGCTCCGCTTATCCTCGACTCCAAGAAGCCGACAATCCCGGTTGCGGAATACATCTACACCGAAAACCGCTTCAAGGCCCTCACCCGCACCAATCCGGAAGTCGCCAAGGTACTCGCCGACGATCTCCAGAAGGAAGTGGACGCCCGCTACGCATTCTACGATGCAATGAGCAAGGATACGGAAGGGCTGATTAGCCTCTAATCGGAACATGTCATGCCCGACTTGATCGGGCATCTCCCTTTACAAAAACACCCCGTCACGATGAGTGGCGGGGTGTTTTGTTTTAAAAGCGGGCGTCCACCGCCAAGCGAAGGAGGCTACTATTAAGTAGCCTTCGTAGCGCGGAGCATTCAACGTCACAAGTTCTTGTATGCGATAGTTGAATGCGGAGTCTCATACGCGACAAGAGAAATCTTGCCGCTCGTTTTTTATTTCATCATGAAACACGTTACAAGGCCTTATCGTATCATAGCCGTATCATAGAAAATTAATTTATAAAAAAACATAATTTATTGCAAAAATTGCATTCAAAAGATGTATATTAACGTATACAGACCAAAACAAAGGAGGAAAAATGCGTAAGCATGTGGTTTTGGGAATGGTTGCATTGGGTACAGCTATAGCCACATCGGCATCAGAATCAACACCTTACGATTTAATTCGACCTGTCTATCCGCTCAAATGGGATAATGACGCGTTTGACAAGTTCGAACTAGCAAATACAGAAAACACGGGCTTATTGCCCAAGGAAAAAAAGCCTGAATCTTACAAGGCGAACGCCTTTATTCCAGATTCGCTAGACCAGGCTTATTACGATGCGCTAAACACGCATATTTCGCCTATCCGAGTCAATCAGGCGGGGTACCTGACATCGGACACGGAGCGGCAATTCTACTATATCGGCGAAGCCACTAAATTCGAAATTGTCGATGCAGATGGCAATTCGCTCTCCCCTGCTGTCTCAGGTGACTTAACGTCAAAGACAACAGAAGTCTCATCAGACTGGACAATTAAAGCTCAAACGAATGCTCTTACTTTAAGCCGCGATCGCTATACGGTTTCTTTTGCGGGGTCCACAGGCGTTCTCAAAGCGGGAAAAATACCACAAAGCGTCCCAACTGACAAACGCCTTCGCATTAAAATCGGCGATGAAATCTCGAGTACATTCATCGTAAGCGACAAAGTCTATTCCATGGTGCGTGACGCAAGCCTAAAATTCTTTGGCATCCAGCGTAGCGGGGAATCCGAATCCTGGTTCCACGACAAGAGCCACACCAAAGATGGCAGCGGTAAATTCACGTACGACGACGAGGAAGTTTCCGAGTTCACTCCGCAGGAAGGCGCTCTGCAAGGCGGCTGGTACGATTGCGGAGACCATCTCAAGGAATCGATGACCATGTCGTATGCGTTCATGAGTCTTGCCGTCATGGCCGCAACAAACGAATCCAAGGACAAAGACCATTACGCCTACAATCAAAGTGAAACCGTAAATACAGACGGCATTCCGGATATTCTACGCGAAGCAAAGCATGGTGCGGACTTCTTTATCCGATCCTACAACTTCGCCAACGGCATCATCGACAACATGGTCGTATCCGTCGGTAACTTCGGCGCTGATCATGGCTATTGGGGCAAGCCCGAAGAACAGGATACATTGTCCGCAATTCGTCGAGGAAATGCAAGCGAGCGCGATTTGCGCTTGGGAGAACTTGGTTCCAACATCTCTGGCATGATTGCAGCAGGCCTTGCCATTATGGGTAAGCAATACGCCGTTTACGACAAAGCTTACGCCGAAACCTGCTTAAAAATCGCCGAAGAAATGTACGACTTCGCAAAGTCCCTCGCCCAAGGAAAATCCTCTTACGGCGATGGCAAACTCTTCAAATACAATAAGCGCGCAGCAAGTTGGGCTACGCCTGCCTACAATGGCAACAATGAATTCTATGACGACTTAGCTCTCGCCTCTGTCGCGCTCCTGTACGCTACAGGCAAGACGGTCTATGCCGATGACGCACTCCGTTCCAAGGACTTGGTCAATGGGCAGACGTTCGGAGACGGCGCAGGCTTTTTTGAAGGAGGCTGGTTTGCTACAAATGACAAGGGATTCTTCAAAAATGCTAAAAATACAAGCTGGGCCAATTCCTACGCTTTTGCAACGTACGCCTTGTATAAACTGATTCTTGCCGATAAGACCAAAGCGACAACGGAATACGGACTTAGCGAAACGGAATGGCTCAACGCTATCGAAGACTGCATTACGGACATGATTGCAAATCTTGGCGATATATCGCAAGACGACGGAACCGCTTCTATCAGCCTGCTTTCCGACGCTATCGCCTGGAAACAGGGTATCGTTAAATACGATGCCAACTGGTTCAATATGCAAACGGATCTAGCCTGGCAGTATAACGCTTACCAAGCTGGCAATATTTTTGAAGTCCTTGCTTATGCCGATGTCGCCGCTGACCTCGAAAAGAAAAACTTAACACTCCCCAATTTGGGTGCTGTTTCGTGGAAATCGAGTGAAATGTGGCAGCTCGGAATTAACCAGTTGAACTACATGCTGGGAGTCAATCCCTGGGATATCTCGTTTGTCTACGGCGTAGGAGACAAGAACGACGCTCACCCGTTCCACCGAGCCTCGAACCCGGAAGGCCGAAACATGGAAAACACCAAGGATTACAAATACCGAGTCCCGGTCGGAGCGTTGTATGGCGGAACGGCCCCCCAAGCCAAGAGTGCTATCATACCGCAAAATACAAGTGTCGAAGACTACTACATTTCCGAAGCATGCCTTGCGGGTTCTGCAACACTAATGGCCGCAACAACCATAGTATCAAGCCCTGCTGAAGAAGGTTCCGGACCGACCGTTGGAATCAAGAAAACGACTAAGCCGCTCAAAAGCGCGACAATCGACCAGAATACCGTATCCCTCATGATCCATGCCCCAGGCAATGGCCAAAAGAGGGTCCAGGTATTCGACTTACTCGGCAATACAGTCTATAAAGCAAACTTCAATAGTGAAAACATAAATGTTCCGTTTAGCGCCATGCGCCACAAGGGAGCATTACAGGTTAGGGTCTTTAACGGGGGGAAAGTAGCGGCAGCAAAGACAATAATCCTAAAATAAAATCAATCCAACATACTCCTATGGGGCATACTCCGCCAAACACCTCGGCGGGGTATGTTTTTTTTAACAAAAAATCAAAAATTTAAGGTTTTTTGCAAAAAAAAAAGTATTTTATGGACGGCTATTACATAATTGAATTTACAGAGGAATTTCATGAGCTGGTCTTACTCAAGAGAGCATCAAAAGAATATTCTTTGCATGATCATGGCTGGTGGACAAGGGAGCCGTCTACAGCCCCTCACCCGCGACCGTGCAAAACCCGCCGTCCACTTTGGCGGAACTTACCGCATTATCGACTTCGTTCTCAACAATTTCATCAATTCCGGCATTTTCAAGATCAAGGTTTTGACGCAGTTCAAGAGCGATTCGTTGAACAAGCACATTTCTGCCGCCTGGAGCCTGAATGCAAGTTTGGACCAGTATGTGGACCTCGTGCCCGCCCAGATGCGTACGGGTGACGAATGGTACCGCGGTACTGCCGACGCCATTTTCCAGAACATCAACTTGATTACCGATGAACGCCCGGACCTCGTGGCAATTTTCGGTGGCGACCACATTTACAAGATGGACATCAACCAGATGATTGATTTCCACTTAAGCCGAGCAGCCCTCCTCACGATTGCTGCTATTCCGGTGCCGGTCGAAGAGGCTCGCGAATTCGGTATTATCGAAATTGACGCGGACAACCGCATGATTGGTTTCGAAGAAAAGCCGAAGGAACCGAAGCAGATGCCGAACCGTCCGGGTTGGTGCCTCGCCAGCATGGGTAACTACCTCTTCACGAGCAAGTTCCTCGTGCGCGAACTCTTGAAGGGCGCAAACGATGGTGCAACGGACTTTGGCAAACACATCATTCCGCGCTTGTACAAGGAATACCCGGTGTACGTTTACGACTTCAACACGAACATCGTGCGTGGCGAAAAGGCTTCTACAAAGGGCTACTGGCGCGACGTGGGTACGCTTGACGCCTTCTTCGAAGCAAACATGGACCTTTGCTCCGAAAATCCGCCGTTCGACCTTTATAACAACTACTGGCCGATCCGTACTTACAACTGGAACCAGCCGCCTGCACGTTTCTTTGCGGGCGACAATGAAAGCCATCAGGGCGCAGCCGTCGATTCCATCGTTTCTGCTGGCTGCATTATCGGTGGTGGTACGGTTGTGAAGAGCATTCTCTCGCCGGGAGTCACCATCCAGAAGGACGCTCTCGTCGAAGAATCCATCCTCTTCCCGAACGTGACGATTGGCCCGGGTGCCAAGGTGCGCCGCGCTATCGTTGAAAAGGGCTTGCATATTCCGGCCGGTTTCCAGATTGGTTACGACTTGGAACGCGACAAGCAGCTCTTCCACGTGACCGAATCCGGTATTGTCGTCCTCGCCAAGGATACGATTATCAAAGCCTAACAAGGCGAGCATACATAAAGTCTCGGAAGTGCCCGCCATAGCGCGGGCATTTCCTTTTTATGTTGAAAACCCTATATTTACGCTAGGTTTTGTAAAACCCTCCCCAAAAGCGCCATAAATTTCTAAATTAGCGCGCATGAACGAAGAACAAAGCGCTAAATTCTCTCAGAAGTTACAAGATATTGCAAAGGCTCCCAAGTACCGTGGGGCTATTTTCCAGATTGAAGCCGATGAAAAAGGCCTCGCCCTCGTTGATGTGAAGGAAGCAAGCCTCAAAGTCTACTTGATGATTGACCCGGAATGCGACAAGATTTTGGAAACGCGATTCTTTACGTACGGCGGGCCGCTCTTTACCGCCCTTGCCGATTCGTTCTGCCGCAAGATTCAGATGGCTACGGTTGATGACGCTTGCAAGATTACCGCCGAAAGCCTCGAAGAAGAACTGCGCGACACGCCGGACGTGCGTGCCATCCCGGAAGATGCTGTAGAAATCAAGCAGATGAATACGCTCATCTCAAAGATTTTGCTCGTCTACCCCGAAAAGAAGGCAACCGCAATTATCGTTCGCGAGAAGATGGAACGCATCAAGTACCGCACGCAGACCGCAGAAGGTCGTGCCGAAGCTGATGCCGAATGGAATGCGCTTACCAAAGTCCAGAAGATTGAAAAGATTGAAGCATGGCTGCACCAGACCGTCCGTGGAACGCTCCAGGGCGACGGTGGCGATGTGCAGATTCTCGACTTGACGGACGACAATCGCTTGCAAATCCGCTACCAGGGCGCTTGCGCCGGATGCGGCAGCGCTATGGGCGGCACGCTCTTCTACATCGAAGACGAACTCAAGAACAACGTCTATTACAACTTGATTGTTGAACCGGAAGACCCGCTTGCAAACCTCCCCCAGAATCCAGATTTGCCGGGCTTGGATGACAACAATCCGCCTGCAAGCTTATTCTAGTTATACAAAAGACCTCCTTCATCCGAAGGAGGCCTTTGTTTTTAGGCTCTAAAAATTAGTCTACGACGCAGCGAACGCTACCATAGATAGCGTCGTCAACACTTTTTACTCTATACAAGCCAGAGTTATCCCAATCCTTGAGGGCATATACGCCATTAGAGGCAATCAAGTGCGTTTGCAAGTTCACGTACTTCCAAGATTCCTCGGTACCGCATTGGGATTTAACGCAGTAGCCCGGATAAATAATGCTGAAGCCAACCGAATTCTCTGCGATATGGATTGAGCCCTTGTAATCATCTTCAGTGTATTCTGATACGAGGTCGTATTTCTTGTCGGCGTCAATAAGCTTGGCATATTCATTGTAAGTTGCCACGTGCGTTCCTTCGGGGCAAATGCCTTGAACTTTGTCACTAGGCACTTCTTCGGCTCCGGCCAAAGCCTGTTTATGTGTATAAAGCCTGCCGTAAAAGTCGCAGTGCATCGAGTTGAATTCGTGACAAATGGATCCTTCAGTTTCGTACTTAAGGTTTTCGGCAAACCAGGTTACACCATCGATTTGAATCGTCTTGTAATACTGGTTATCTCGTTTGTCCAAATACAGGCCATATTCCATATCGTCGTTAAGCGCAATCCATGCATACTTGTAATAGGAATTCGTAGCGCGGTCGTAGAGATTATTGTCCTTGCAGACATATTTTGTAGCGTCGTATTTGCGACCACGGCAGAGGTCATAAGCGGAACCGTCTTGACAGAACTGTTCCTTGTAGTTGATAGCCTTACCGCCACAATTGAGCAAGTCGCTCAGGCAGCGAACCGAAAGTCGTGTTTTGGGTTCGCCACTGACAAAGCATGTTCTGCTTGAGGAAGCGTCGTTTCGACCTTCGCAGAATGGGTAATAGAATCTTGCGTCCGTGTCGGGTTGCGGCAAATTGTCAAAGACTGTAGAGGTCGGGAACGGGTCAAACTTAAAGAAGTTTTCCGTTTCGTAATTGGTGTAGTTTCTATCGCGGCTCCAGAAGTTTTCGTCGGTGCCTGAACCGTTACCCAATGTAACCGGTTTTGCATTAAATCCATAATCGTCGGTACCATTCCAATCACCCAAAACTTCGTCATTGGGCCAACCTGTGGTACTTCTCAACTTTTTACCGGCAACATCAGAGCCACCCACGTATTCCACGAGCGTTTTAAATTCTTCGATGCTCGGCAAATGGAAGTCTTCGGGGCATGCCTTCAAGGCATCTTCGTAAACGTAGAGGCTGCTATCGCCAAGACTCATGTTTTCGGCCGTCCAAACTTGAGTTCCGATAGAAACGACCTTGTAGACCTTTCCATCACGGGAATCCGTAATAGAACCTGTTGGCACAGAAAGGCCTACGCTAGACGAAGATTCCGGTTCCTGAGAAGAGGAAGAGGCTAATTGCGAGCTAGAAGAGGACTGATTTGCAGATGAAGAAGAGGCATTCGAGGCTTCGGATTTTGCAGACGATGACGAAGCACTTTCGCCTGCGGCAGACATATCAGAGCTAGACGAAGAGGATTCTTCACCAATAACAGGGGCGCTCATTGTCGGGTTGGAATCGCCGCACCCCACAAATGTCAGTGGCAAAGCGGCGCTAATAGTCAATAGACTCGCAATTTTTTGGAAATTCATTTATTATTCTCCTTTTTCAGAACAAAATATACAAAAAAAACTTTGCAAAAAGAAGTGGGATACTCCGCAAAAAAGACGCATCGAAATTGATTTGCTTTAGGTGAGACGACTGCGCCATTAGCTCTAAAATGCTATATTTTTAACGGAAAAATCCACAAAGGAAATGATATGTCCGAAGAACTCGTTTTGAAATTCGTTGACCCGCAGCCGATGCGCTACGGTGAAAACTCCCACCAGTCCGCTGTATTCTACCGCGACCCGACCTGCACCGAAGCAAACCTCGCTTCTGCAAAGCAGCTTTGGGGCAAGGAACTTTCTTACAACAACATCGTCGATGCTGACGCCGCCCTCGAAATGGCTCGCGAATTCAGCGACGGCAATGCTGTCGTGATCGTAAAGCACATGAATCCGTGCGGTCTTGCTACGGGCGAAACGCTCCGCGAAGCTTTGGAAGCCGCTTGGGCAGGTGACCCGGTGTCCGCTTTCGGTTCTGTGATTGCAGTGACCCGCAAGGTCGATTTGAAGACTGCCGAATTCCTCAAGGGCAAGTTCGTTGAAATCTTGCTCGCTCCGGCTTTCGATGACGACGCTCTCGAATTCCTCAAGAACAAGTCCAAGGACATTCGCCTCCTCGAAGTGGGCGAAATCAAGAAGGCTACCGCTTGCAAGGTTTACAAGCACGTGATTGGCGGTATGCTCGTCCAGGACCGCGACATCGGTACTTGGGAAAAGTTTGAATGCGTGACGAAGGCTCAGTTCCCGAAGAACAAAGAAGACCTCGCCCGCTTCACTTGGCTCGTTACCAAGCATACAAAGTCTAACGCTATCGTGATGTGCTACGAATACAAGCCGGGTTACTTCCAGGTGATGGGTCTTGGCCCGGGTCAGCCGAACCGCATTGACTCGAACCTCCGCCTCTGCCAGCCGCGCGTCCGCGACAACGTCGCACGCCTTCCGGAAGCAAAGGAATTCTTCGACGAAAACGGCAAGCTCATCAATGAAGCTGGTCTCAAGGCTCTCGAAAAGAAGGTCTTCGGTGAAGTCGTTATGGGTTCTGACGCATTCTTCCCGTTCCCGGACAACGTCGAAGCCGCACACGATGCCGGCGTCCGTTACATTGTTCAGCCGGGTGGCTCCAAGAAGGATGACCTCTCCATCGAATCTGCAGACAAGTTCGGCATTGCGATGGTGTTTACCGGAATGCGCCATTTCCGCCACTAATTCATTATAAGGTAAGAATGATTCCAGTATCTCAAAAAGAATCAAACCAAAGGGAGAAGGACCTGTATTACGCAGTCCTCTCCTTCTTGAAGACTGTCCGCAAGGCCGGCAAAACGACCGCCAAGGAATGGAATGATTACCGTTCCAAGTTGAGCGGTATTGCGCCCTCGCCCGAAATGAGCAAGGCTACCGACATGTGGACTATGGATAACCTGGATCAGTTCCAGCCGGATAAGACGCAGCTCCCGCCGTTGAATGACATGGAGTCTGTCGCTAAGGTTTCGCCCGAGTTCTTGTCTCAATTGCTTGAGGCTTTGTACTACGGCATGCTGAACTTGACTCAGGCGAATCTTATTTCGGACGAAATTCAGGATGCGGACCCGGAATGCGTAAGTACGGCATCCCTCGAAGAATTGTTGGTCAAGCTCTGGATCGGTAACGCCAAGAGCTATAGAAAAATTGTTGTGAATTAAAATGAACGAACGAGTACGTGTTATTGGTGGCGGTCTTGCAGGCTGCGAAGCGGCTTTACAATTGGCAAGCCGTGGTTTTCAGGTAGATTTGTACGAAATGCGCCCCAACAGGCAGACGCCCGCCCACAGGGATGGACACCTCGCCCAACTCGTCTGTTCTAACAGTTTCAAGGCTTTAGGCATTACAAGCGCCCATGGCCTTTTAAAAGCGGAACTCACTCTGCTCGGAAGTTTCCTCCTGGATTGCGCGCGCGAAGCGGCAGTGCCTGCAGGCGATTCCTTGACGGTGAACCGCGACATTTTTAGTGAACTTGTCGAAAAGAAGATTGCAGAATTTCCGAACATCACGCTGCACCGCGAAGAAGTGACAAGCCTTGAAGGCGATTGCCCGACACTTGTTGCCGCAGGTCCTTTGGCAAGTGATGCTCTCGCCGACGATATTTTTAAACGCCTCGGCAGTAACCGTCTGCACTTTTTTGATGCGATTGCACCTGTCGTCGAGACAGACAGCATCGACTTTGACCATGCGTTCTACATGAACCGCTGGGAAAAGGGCGAAACGGCAGACTTTATCAACTGCCCGCTCGACAAAGAAACTTATACAGAATTTGTGAACAAGCTCTGCGAAGCAGAAGCGACTGAACCGCGTCCGTTCGAAAAACGCGAACTTTTTGAAGGCTGCCTGCCGGTCGAAGAAATGGCGCGTCGTGGCTACGAAACTCTCCGCCACGGGCCCATGCGCCCCATCGGGCTTGGGCTTGGAAACAACGGACATCTGTGGTATGCCGTAATCCAGCTCCGTGCCGAGAACAAGCAGAAGACTTTGTTCAATATGGTCGGTTTCCAGACGCGCCTCAAGTGGGGCACGCAAAAGGAAATCTTTACCATGGTGCCTGCCCTCCGTAATGCAAAATTTGCACGCCTCGGCTGCATGCATCGCAACACGTTTATCGAATCGCCGAAGTTCCTAGATAAGACGCTCCGCTTGCGTCCGGAACTCGATTGCGCCAAGGATATTCCGCCTACGTGGTTTGCAGGCCAGATTACGGGTTCTGAAGGCTACACCGAAGCGGTTGCAACTGGTTGGTACGCCGCTTGGAATATGGCGCAGACGATTTTGCACGGGCATTCTGACCCGCTCCCTGAAGAGAGCTGTATCGGCTCCTTGATGAACCGCCTTGTCGAAGAGAACGAGGATTTCCAGCCGATGAACTTCAACTTCGGCCTCCTCCCCCATCACGAGGGACTCAAGAAAAAGAACAAGAAAGAGATTCTTGCCGAACGTGCTGAACGCGCCGTTCGCGAATGGATTGCGGCCCGCAATATGGCATAAATTATGCGTGACGAGATCAAACAAGCGATTTTGCAGCAAGAGCTGAAAGACGGGGAAATGCTCCCGTCTGTACGCAAGCTGATGAAAACGTTTGGAGTTTCGTCGGGAACTATCCAGGGCGTACTCAAGCAGCTCTCCGAAGAAGGTCTCATTTACAGCATCCGCGGCAAGGGATTCTTCTGGGGCAAGGCTCCAGATGCCAATGATCTTGCGCAAATGCTCTCGAAGACAGTCCATCGCGAAACCGTGCTCGAACGCCTTGAACGAGAATTTTCAACGGACTGGGAAAAGGGATTCCTCGACCCAAATAGGAATTTGCCGCTTGCGAAGGAACTTTCCGACCGCTATAACGTGTCGCAGACGATTCTCCGCAAGTTCCTGATCCACAAAGTGAATCAGGGAATTCTCGTGCGACGCGGGCGCTTGTATGCATTCGCCTCCCCGCTCAAGACAAAGACGGTCAAGAATTTCAGCGAGATTTTGTTCGTTACGCGATGCAATTCGTGGGGCGGCTTTACCGCCGAAAGTGAACGCGAACTCGATTTTTTGCGCCTCGTTTACCAGACCGCCGGTGAACAACATTTCAAGCTCATTCTGCTCGGCATCAATGAAGAAAGCGGCAAGCTCATCGACCGCAGTGGAAAAGTCTGCCGCCTGACGGATTATCCGAATGCCATCGGTGCAGTGCTTTCGACACTCTTGGTGCAGAATCCGCACGCGCTTTTGCAGCTCTTTTACGGTGTGAAATACCCCGTCTCCGTGTGGTGGGAACACCCGTTGCAAAACATCCCGCCGAGATTCTTGAGCAAGAACAACTGGGCATTTTTTAACTCCACATTCGGAGAAATCCCGGGCCAGCAGCTCGGCAAATACCTTTTGCAGAAAGGCTTTAAGAAGGTCTGTTATTTCTCTCCGTACCATAACAGTTCCTGGTCCAAAGACCGCTTGACAGGCCTCATGAATTCGGGGCTAGAAGTCATTGCATTTACCGATGACGAATATGCAAGCCCGTGGGACTACAAGGAAATTGCAAGACAGAGAGTTTCGAGATTTTCCGTCGAATCGTACGCCCGCAACCTCGTGAAGAAAAAGCTTTTGCAGTTCGCCAAGAATGTTCCTGAGGATTGCAATTGCTGGGTCTGCGTAAACGACGAAGTTGCAGGTATCTTCTACGAAATGAGCGATGACGGCGATTGCACATTGCCGGGCGATAAGACCGACCCGAACGTGCTCGGATTCGACAACTCCGCCGAAAGCTACTTGTTGCGCATTGCGTCGTATGACTTCAACACGAGCGCACTCATCAAGCAGATTTTCTACTACATCGAAAATCCCGATGGCTTCGGGAATAAAAAACGCCTGCACCAGATTCTGGGGCAGGTCGTCGAAAAGTAGGTTGTGCGCCCAAAGGGCGCAGTCAACTAAACATTCTTATTCACGATAATGGTCTTAGCTTCGAAGGTTTCGCGGTCAATCCACTTGACCATCAAGGAAACCTTGTTGTCAGCGTTGAGAGCGTCCCAGTAAGCCTTGAGCGTTTCTTCAGCAGTGGCGAAAATCGGCATGAGCTTCGGGAAACCGTTGAAAGACGGAATCGGCTTGCCATCCGTTTCGTACGTGCTGATGAAGTGGCCAAGACCGTTCAAAGCCTTTTCGAATTCAAACGTCATGCGTTCGCAGCCAGCGTCTTCGCTATTGTTGCGGCTCTTGAGGATGGAGAGCTTGTAGATAGCCGGTTCAGCATTCTTGTAATGAATACCGGAAATACGCGGCGTGAAGTTCGGAGCATCGTCTTCGTACTGGCGAGTGCGGAGAGCGCTTTCGAACGTGCCACCGAGCTTGATAGCGTTGTAAATCGTGTCCGTCTGGTCACCGTTCGTGATAATCTGGACGTCCTTCGTGTGGCGAGCCGGATAGTAAATGATGAGGTGCGGGTCCGTGAGCTTGGATTCATCAAAAGCCTTGGTCTTCATAAAACCAGTGTCGGCTTCGATTTCAAACACGCGGTTGCGGCTGTTCACGCTACGGCCCATGATCCAGTAAACCTGCACGTAGGACTTGCCATCGGCGCTTGTGCCAAGCACAATGCCACGGCCCGGATACGGGTTCTTGGAGAGGTCGTTGAAATTCTGTTTTGCTTCTTCTGTGTAGTTCATATTGATTTCGGCGTGCCAGCGGCACTTTGTTGTAGGTTTAAACTTATCTCTTCGGGTTGTAATTGTTCATCAGGACCATTGCTAAGGCAACGCAGAACATCACTACGCTACCGACAACCACTTGCTGTTTGTGGTCGTACTCGCGCTTGACGTAAGTCGGATTTTCTTCGTTGAGTTCCTGGAGCGTCGGGCCTTTGGCGAGAGTCGAGGAATCTACGCCAAAAACCTTTTCCTTTTGTTCCTCGGTCATGTTCAACGTGCTGACGTAAGAGCTGTCCGAGCGATCCATCTTTGCAATGGCAGAGGACGGGAAAGAAAGAAAGAGTGCAAACAAAACCACGAGCAACAAACTGCCCTGGATTGCCATGCCCCTACGGGGCTCGTAATGACGATTTTTCGATTTCGAAAAAAACACTCTTTCGTCTCTCGTCTTATTACCCTTCCTTAGCGAGCTTGTCGAGAATCTGGTTCACGAGACCCGGGTTAGCTTTGCCACCGGACTTGCGCATCGTCATACCCACGAGGAAGCCCTTGAGAGCAACCTTACCAGCCTTGAATTCAGCGAACTGAGCGGCGTTAGCGGCGCAAACTTCGCGAACCACAGCTTCGATAGCGGCGGTGTCTGTCACCTGCACGAGGCCCTTTTCCTTAACGATTGCTTCAGGATCCTTGCCCGTTTCGAACATTTCGGCAAACACGGTCTTTGCAATCTTACCATTGATGGTGTTGTCTGCAATGAGGTTCACGAGTGTGCAAAGCTGTTCCGGCTTAATCTTGAGAGCGGAGAGACCGCCTTCCACGTCCTTGAGCTTGGCTAAGAGTTCCGTGATGACCCAGTTGGCGAGCACCTTGCCGTTCTTGCAGTTCTTGGCGGCGGCATCGTACCATTCGCTCACATCGCGGTCTTCGGTCAGCACCTGGGCGTCGTATTCAGAAACGCCGAAAGCGTTCATGAAGCGTTCGCGGCGTGCATCCGGCAGTTCCGGAAGGGTGCGGCGGATTTCTTCGACAAATGCAGGGTCGGTTACGAGGCGGACCATATCCGGTTCCGGGAAGTACTTGTAGTCGTGAGCGTCTTCCTTAGAGCGGATCACAATCGTCTTGTCCGCGTTGGGATCATAACGCTTGGTGCACTGTTCGACTTCCTTGCCTGCATCGAGCGTCGATGCCTGGAGGTTCATTTCGCAGTAGAGAGCCTTTTCGAGGTTCGTGAAGCTGTTCAAGTTCTTGATTTCGGCGCGGATACCGAACGGAGCGTCTTCGCTTGCGCGGAGGGAAATGTTACCATCGCAGCGCATGTTGCCGTTTTCCATGTTGGCGTTAGAAACGCGCGTGTATTCGAGCGTCTGCTTGATTTTCTTTAAGACAAGCACGGCTTCTTCCGGGCTACGGATGTCCGGTTCGGTCACGATTTCGCAAAGCGGAGTGCCGCAGCGGTTAGCGTCAAAATGGCTTTGGGACGGGCTCATGTCATGGATGAGCTTACCGGCGTCTTCTTCCATGTGAATACGGGTAATGCCCACGCGCTTTTTAGTGCCGTCAGCCTTCACAATTTCGAGCCAGCCGTTCTTGCAAATCGGATGGTCATACACCGGAAGTCCACCCGTCTGCGTGATCTGGTAACCCTTCGGAAGGTCCGGGTAGAAGTAGTTCTTACGAGTCCACATGGCGTTCAAATCAATTTCGCAGTTGAGAGCGAGACCCAAGCGAATAGCGTATTCCACAGCCTTCTTGTTCGGCACCGGCATTGCACCCGGCATACCGAGGCAAACAGGGCAAACGTGCTTGTTCGGGCTTGTGTTCACTTCAATTTCGCAGCCACAGAACATCTTTGTCTTAGTGGCGAGCTGGCAATGGATTTCGAGACCAATAACAGGACAGTAATTAGACATGTTAAACTCCAATAAATTTTACGCGGAAAAGATAGTATTTTAGAACTTAAAACTTAGAGCTTAGAACTTAGATATGCTTGTAAAACGCTCTAACCTCAAAGCGAAGCGTGCTCAAAGCACCAAAGGGGCGAGCCCATCCCCCAATAGCCTAAAGTTCGTCGAGCGTTACCACGAGCGCATCGGTATCATCGCGGAAGTTCGTGCATTCCGTGAGGATGCAGTCGGCACCGTTCACAAACGCAGTCGCCAAACGCAACGATTCTGCTTCGGTCAGCTTGTGATTCGTGCGGGCTGCAGCCGCGAAAAGTTCTGCCGCCTTGAGCGACACATCGGCATTGACTTCGCAAAGGCGCACATTCGAGGACTTCTCAAAGAATTCGCGGTACTGCCTAGCAAGCACGCCATCGTTTGCGCCATACGCCTTCTTGCAAATTTCGAACAAAGTTACAGAAGAAACCAAGACCTGCACGTTATTCTCGTACACGCCATCGAGCACACCCGATACAATCGGGTAATAATCCGGGTGCATTTGCAAAAGCCTTACAAGCGGCCCCGAATCCAAAAACAATATACGACTCTGTTCAATCGACTTAATCATCTTCTTTGACCGGTTCGTAGATTTCCATGTAAGCGGCATCATGGCGCTGTCCAGAGCGCATCATCTTGAAGCGCCCAGCACGCGGATAGAAATACCAGTTCATCCATTCGCCACTCATGTCCGTGCGCTTGGTCTTGATGGCAATCGGCTTTTCACCATTGTAGAAATCTCGTTTGTGCGGAATCACGCGTTCCATCGCACGGTAGGTATGCACCGTACTGCCCGCCTTGCGTTCAATCGTCCCGTGACCATCCTTACTCCAAGTGATGTGCACAATTCCATGTTCATCTTTTAGCGGCTCGCAAGTGTCAAAGCCGCTAGCGCACCACAGGTATTTCGGATAAGAGAAGCTATAAGAATCTAAATTAAACGTTTCTACAATGCGGTTATTGCCCTTGAATGTCGGGTAGTTACCGGCAAGCGTGTATCCGCCAACATTGTAGTCTTCGCAACCGCGCTGGGCTACGCGAACAACTCGGTTAAACACGTCCACGCCTACAGCGCAGCCATCTTCTTTGTAGACAAAGCGAGCATGACCATTGACATTTTTCTTTTCGAGATTGCCCATTTCGATTTCGGCAACGTTATCGTCCTTGCCATTCTGCACGATAATGTTAAAACGGTTGGCATTGCTCGGCGAGCTCTTGAGCACCACGCGCCCCGTTTCAGAGACGTATTCCCCACTCAAGTCTGCGTATTCCTGCATAAAGCGGTCCAACTCCGAGCGCTTGACCCATACGTCGCCAAACTTGCAATTCACCGGAACATAGCGCGGCGGAGCCTTCGGTTCCACTTCTTCGTACGTCACGACCCTTTGCTTTTTGGTGACCGTCTGGTATTTTCCATTCTTCCCACGAACCTTTTCCTGGACATCCACAAAACTTTCGTGTTCAATCCTGTCCTTGGGGATCGGGAGTTCCTTGATGGCATCCGAAGACATCAAATATCCAAGCGGGCGCCTTTCGTCTATCTCACCATTAATCTTCTTATAGACATCCAGTTTCATCTGGGCGAACGAACTTGCCGCAAAAACAGCCAACACAACCAACAAAATTTTTTTCAAAACAATCACCTCTTTTGGATATTTAAATTAGATTAATGGGGGCTTTATATGTAGTAAAAAAAAGATTAATATTTTTTTTCTAACATTTAAACGAGTATTTAAACATGGAATTACCCCAAGGAGACTAAAATGAAAAAAATGTTTCTTGCATCCTGCTTGTTGGCCGCATCCGTTTTTGCAGCTCCCGCAGCAGAAGATGTTAAGGCAGCCACCGAAAAGCCGGCAGTAGAAGCAAAAGCCGCCGTCACCAAGGCCAAGGCCGTAACAGCAAAGAAGGCCACAAAGGCCAAAGCCAAGGCTGAAACTGCAGTGAAGGACGCCAAGGCTACCGCAGCTGCTACCGACGCAAAGGCTCAGGAAGCCGCCAAGACAGCAACAGCAGATGCAAAAGCCGCTGTAACAGAAAAGGCCCCGGCAGCCGTCGAAGCTAAGGCAAAGGAAGAAGCAAAAGCTGTAGAAGCCAAGGCAGAAGCAGTCAAGGCTGATGCCGCTGCAGCCGTCGAAACTAAGGCTCCGGCAGAACCGATTATTCCGGCACTCGCTCCGACCCCGGAAGCCCCGAAGGCTGAACCTGCACCGGTTGCCGAAGTCAAGGCCCCGGCAGCTCCGGTCGCAGAAGCACCGGCACCTGTTGCAGCCCCCGCTCCGGCTGTTGAAGTCCCGGCTGCTGTAGAAGCACCGGCAGAAGTTGCCGCCGCAGAACCGGCCTCTACTGCAAGCCGCAAGAAAAAGAAGATGATCGAAAATGCAGTCTTCACCGTCAACGAAATTGACTTCGACATCAACGCTGACTTCGAACTCGAAGCAGGCAAGGTTTTCTGGACTTCTGAAGAAGACAGAAACTCTGACAACCTCGAAAAGTGGAGCGGTCAGGCTAACTTTGCTATCCTCGCCGAAACAAACAACTTCAAGGGTAAGATTGCTCTCGCCTTCTACCCCGGCGACTTGAAGACCGATAACATCAATGGTGAAACCGGCAGCGCCGAAGACTACTTCACTCTCGATGAAGCATGGGCATACCAGAGCAAGGGTAGCTTCAGCTTCAGAGTCGGTCGTTGGGACAACACCGACAAGAACGGCGACTACTTCGGTGGCTACATCGATGGTTACATGAACGGTTTTCTCTCCGAACAGGATCCGGAAAACCAGTTTGAATTCGGCTTCGCTCCGAACGAAAACATCGACCTCGCCTTCTCCTTCATCAGCAAGGCAACCCACCTCAACAAGGGTGATCTCCGCTTGGTGTTCAACTTCCACGAACTCCCGAGCCTCGAACTCTTCGACATCCAGCTCGGCTACCGCAGCAACATTTTCGACAAGGTTTACGATAGCGACGCCAAGGTTTCTCACAACGTTTCTTTGAAGGTTCGCGCACCGATTATCCCGGACTTCCTCACGCTCTTTGGCGAAGTTGCACTCATGGACCTCTCGGATGACCTCGTTGCCCCGCTCACCGGTGGTATCGAAATGAACTTCAAGACAGTTGACCGCGTGATTCTCGAAGCTGAATTCGTCAATGACCGTAAGAAGAACGGTTACTACGAAGGCAACCCGAAGCACGTGAAGGACGTCCTTGGCGCCCTCTACCTCGAAAAGGCTCTTACGGACCGCTTCTCGCTCTCCGCAGGCTTCCACAGCTTTGGTGCTACGAGAGACTTCATGCTCTCCGGCAACTTGGTGGGTAGAATAAATTAATATGACCGCTCGGTCCTTTTGCTAATCAAGATTCCGTCAGGACCTCGCTCTCGCCACCATGCCTCGTTTATACGAGGCACTTGTGGCTCACGGAAGACCGCTCGGTTTTACAAAAGCACCCTGCTTGGCAGGGTGTTTTTGTATAAACGAAAAATCCTGCGATGACCTCGCAGGATTTTTTGCAATTATAACCTAATGTTTACTGCCGACAGATAATGCGGCAAGTCCGCTAGAAGCCCTTGCGTTCCAGGTCGAGCAAAAGCGCTTGGAGGGATTCTTCGACCGAAGCGCGGAAGCTGTTCGATCCAAGACTGCAACTTGCAACGACTTCGTTACCAGAAGAAATTCGAATGACATCAAAGCCATTTTCGGATGTAAAGCAGACAGTCAAACCTTTATTCAGAGCTTTTTCGAGTAAATCGCGCATAGCGACTCCTTTAATGAGGTGATAAAAAACTTGGGTTGGCGCACCAACAAACTTAAACTAGGCTTTTTTACCCCAAAAAACAAGCAAATAATTTTGTTTTTCCATAAATTCTTTGTATTTTAAAGATATAGGGGGCTATTATGTTCGATTTTCACATTCATTTAGCACGATTACCCCAAAAAAAGCAGCTCACGCAGTTGCTTTTAGACCGCAATTATGACTTTATTGCGGTTTCTTGCGAACCCTGGGAATGGGAAGAAGTCTCGCAACTGAAAAAAGAGTTTTCAACCGAAATCAAGCCTTTTAGAGTGACCTACGGGATCCACCCGATGATAGCAACGCAGGCCACTCGCGAAACTTTGGACCAACTACGCACCCATCTAGAAGAGGATCCGCTTGCCATGGTCGGCGAAGCGGGTGTCGACAAACGCTATCCGGGTTACGACGACGGCTCCCAGGACCAGATTTTTTTGGCACAGGCAGGGCTTGCTTTAGAACTCAAGCGGGATTTGCAAATCCACTGCGTTGGGGACTATATGCACGTGCTGAAACTTCTGGAAGAGGCGGGGTTTGAGTCCGTGGCTCAAACCGATAGAGCCACAAGCGCGCCGTCTCGAGAAGCGCCGCGCCCGATTTTCCACCGCTTTGGCGGGGATGCGAATTTCGTGAAAAAAGCCCTCCCCTTTGGAGCGCTCTTTTCACTGCACGAGGATAGCTTCCGCAAGAAGTCGACCGCAGCAGCCATCAAACTCATTCCCGAAAGCAACGTGTTCTTCGAGACCGACGCCGATGAATCTTTCTTAGAGCCTGCGGAGCTTCTTGAAGAACTTGAAAGCCGCTTGGAATCAGTTCGGCTCGCCTACGCCAAGAGCCTTGAGTAAAGGATCCGCCGACCTGATGGTTGCCGCCTGAACTTGGATATTTGCAAACGCTCGGAACACTTCGAGCGTCTTTTTTGCCATTTCCACGGGAGTCCCGCGCCCGACCTCGAACACAGCCTGTAACGGCGACATTCCCAAATAACGCATACTGCATGTGCAGAGGCTGCTGATTTCGCCAAGCACGCGCGGGTCCGGCGACGGAGTTTCTGCAAATGTCGCAACAATGACACCCTTGCGAAGCGCTAGTCCTTGGATGCGCAAACGACCTGCCAAAAGCCCAAGTTCGGTCACAAGCAAAAGCATCTTCGCCGGTGTCGGCACAGGGCCAAAGCGGTCCTGCAATTCGCTTTCGATGTTCTGCACATCCGCCTGCGTCGTGATTCGAGCAATGCGCTGGTACAGCGAAATTCTCGTGAGACCGTCTTCCACGTAATCTTCGGGAAGGTATGCATCCACACCGATTTCCACACGCGGCTGTATTGGCTTTTCGAGAGCACCACCGCGCAGCATTTCAACCGCTTCACGCACCAAGCGCACATAAGTTTCAAAGCCGACTTCAGCAATAAAGCCGTGCTGTTCCTGACCGAGCAAGTTGCCCGCCCCGCGAATTTCGAGGTCGCGCATAGCGAGCTGGTAGCCGCTACCGAGGTCAGTAAACTGTTCCAACGCTTTGAGGCGGCGCATGGATTCTTGCGAGATTTCGCCACGCTGTGGAATGACGAGGAAAGCCTTTGCCAAGACGCTACTACGGCCCACGCGGCCTCGCATCTGGTAAAGTTGGCTAATGCCAAAGTGGTGCGCGTTCATGATGATAATCGTGTTCGCGTTTGGCACATCCAAGCCAGATTCAATAATGCTCGTGCTCACGAGAATATCGAATTTGCGCGAAAGGAATGCATCCATCACGCGTTCAAGCTCGTGGTCTTCCATTTGTCCATGAGCCACAGCGACTTTCGCTTCGGGCGCCATCGCTTCGATATCTTCGGTGAGCTTGTAAATTGTCTGCACGCGGTCATTCACCACGAACACCTGGCCGCCACGAGCGAGTTCATCGAGAATTGCATTCTTCAAGACTTCATCATCGCGCTGCATCAGCTTCGTTTCGACCGGCAAGCGGTTAATCGGCGGTGTATTGATAAGCGAAATATCGCGAACGCCCGTCATGCTCAAGTGCAACGAACGCGGAATCGGAGTTGCACTCATGCTGAGCGTATCAACAGCAAGGCGAAGCTGGCGCAATTTTTCCTTTTGCTTCACGCCAAACTTTTGCTCTTCGTCAATAATCAAAAGTCCGAGGTCTTTGAACTCGCTTTTGTTTGACAACAGCGCGTGCGTTCCGATGACGATGTTCACCGTACCAGCCGCGATTTCCTTGAAGATTTCCTTCTTTTCCTTGGCGCTCTTGTAGCGGTTCATGAGCGCAATCTTGACCGGGTAAGCGGCAAAGCGCTCGCAGAAGTTTTCGTAATGCTGAGCCGCAAGAATCGTGGTCGGCACGAGAATGGCGACCTGCTTATTCGACGCGACGCACTTGAACGCCGCTCGCATGGCAACTTCGGTCTTTCCAAAACCTACGTCACCGCAAATCAAGCGGTCCATCGGGCGACGGCTTTCCATATCGCGCTTGATGTCGGCCGTGGCACGGAGTTGGTCTGGCGTCGGATCGTATTCGAACGAATCCTCGAATTCCTTTTGCATGTTGCCATCAGGCGGGAAACCGAAACCTTCAACAAGTTCGCGCTTGGCATAAAGCTCCACGAGGTCACGCGCAATCTGGATAACCTTTTGCTTGACGCGCTTCTTGATGTTTTCCCAAGTTTTGCTGCCGAGACGGTCGAGCTTTGTTTCTACATTTTCCGAGCGGTCGAGGCGTTCAATCTTTTGCAGGTCCGACACGGGGAACTTTAGGCGATCTCCGCCATCGTATTCCAGCAACGCGCAGTCGACCATACCGCCATTGACTTCCACGCGGACAAGTCCCAAGTAACGACCAATGCCGTGGTCTTCGTGCGCCACGAGGTCACCGCGATTGAGCGATTCCACCATCAACGCATTCGTCACCGAGCCCGCAATCTTGTGCTTGCGAGCTTTATTCGCATGGCGGTTTAAAATTCTCGATTCCGTGAGGAACGCAACATTATCGTCTTCGAGCCAAAAGCCTTCGCTCAGATTTCCGATAAAATAATCTTCAACAGGTAGGCCGTCAAAAACTTCACGCAAGCGGTTCACACCGCCTATCGTCTGGGCCATCACGTAAACGCGACCGCCCTTGTCATAGAATTCTTCGATTTCTTTGGCGACTGCATCCGTACCGTTCGACGTAAAGTCTTGCGCGCGCATGTGCATCTCATGCCAGTTGCCGTCATCCACCTTGACACGAGTCATATCCAGCGACGCGCGGCCTACGAACAAACGCGAAAGTTCGCCAATTTTGAACCAAATATCCGCAGGAGCAGCTACCCCCGCATCAGCCACGCGAGCTTCATCATAAGCGCCACGGAACGCAGCATACATCTTGGATGCATTCTCAGAAAGCAACGAAAGCTCTTCAAAGACAAGCGACGCACGCGGCATGTAATCTAAGAGGCTTGCGACCAAGCGCTGGTGATTCGGACGGTGCCACC
Source organism: Fibrobacter sp. UWB2 (assembly GCF_002210425.1). Lineage (NCBI taxonomy): Bacteria > Pseudomonadati > Fibrobacterota > Fibrobacteria > Fibrobacterales > Fibrobacteraceae > Fibrobacter > Fibrobacter sp. UWB2. Next base: position 368,519 of record NZ_MWQK01000001.1, read on the forward strand.
AAAGCGCTTCCGTAGAACATTCCTCGCCCGCCATCACCGATTCCGGCACCGTGAATTCCCCCATCGGGAAGAACTCGATATGCGTCATCTGCTCCAGCGAACGCTGCGTAAAAATGTCAAACGCACGAATGGATTCAATCTCGTCGCCATAAAATTCAATACGGATGGGGTGCGGATAAAGCAAGCAGTTCACATCGACGATGCATCCGCGAATGGAAAACTCGCCCACGCCGCTCACCATCGGCTGTTCCGTAAAGCCGTGATCAAGGAACCACGGACGTAAAGACGAAGGCTCCAGCTGGTCGCCAACGCGGAGCGTACGCACCTGACGCATAATTTCGCCAGGTTCTGGGAGTTTCATCAAAAACGCATCCAGCGGACAAACAACAACAAACGGCTTTTCGGTATGCGAAACATCTCGGAAGAACTTCAAGCGTTCTTCAAGCACGCCCTCAAACGGCACCTTGATTTCGTAAGGTTTCAAGCCGAGCGACGGGAAAAAGCGAACAAACTCCTCGCCCACCATGCTTTCGAGATTCTCGACCCAAACTTCGGCACTGCGGTAATCCTTTGCAATCACCAGAATGTTCTGCGGGCTTTTCAAGAAGCGGTTCGCCACCATCATCGATGCAAGCGGAACCGACGCGCCATTGACATGAATGGCCTCGTTATCAACATTTTCAAAAAGCGAAATCGCAGGGAACGAATTTTCTTGAAGGAATTCCGAAATGGTAAGCATAGAGGGAAATGTAGAAAAAATCTCCCTTTTCCTCGCCTTACTTTACATTTCTTGAAATATTGAGCTATCTTTATAGCGTCAAAAAGCAAAGAGGTTTTTGGCACGCTCGACGCAACTTCGCCATGAAGACGCCACACGTGCAAACATTATGAAAAAAATAATTGTCGTGAACACTCCAAAGAATTGGAAGTTCCACATTCCCGAAGCCGAAATTGTCTCGGCAAAAGACTACCTTACTAATCCAGAATTTACAACTCAGAAAAACGTTCGCGTTTTCAACTTGTGCAAAGACTACAGCTACCAGAGCAAGGGCTATTATGTAAGCCTGCTTGCCGAAGCGCGCGGTCACAAGGTCATCCCGAACGTCAAGAACATCCGCGACTTCAAAGCCCCGGCAGTCGTGAAAATCATCAGCGATGAAATCGATGAACTGATCCAGAAGAGCCTGCACAAGCTGACCGGCACAGAGTTTGTGCTCTCGATTTACTTTGGGCAAAACGTCAGTGCGCAATACCTAGAACTTTCGCAGGCACTTTACCGCGTTTTCCAGGCTCCGCTCCTGCGTGCAAAATTTGTCTTCAAGCAAAAATGGTTCATCCAGTCCATCCGCCCGATTAGCGTTGACGAAATTCCCGAAACGCATAAGGAAATGGTTGATCAGTTCGCCATTGAATACTTCCAGAAAGACCGCTACGTCTCCCCCAAGACGGAAGATTACGTGTACGACCTCGGCATTTTAACGAACCCCGATGAAGTGGAACCGCCGAGCAACAAGGAAGCCATCCAGCTCTTTATCGAAGCCGCACAAGATACGGGTTTCCGCGTGGAAATGATTACCAAGACGGACTACCACCGCGTCGGTGAATTTGATGCCATCTTCATTCGCGAAACGACAAACGTCAACCATCACACATACGCATTTGCACGCCGTGCCCAGAGCGAAGGCATCGCCGTCATTGATGATCCCGACAGTATTTTACGTTGTTCCAACAAAGTTTATTTGCAAGAACTGATGACGGTCGGCAAGATTCCCTCCCCGAAGACGATAATCGCCCACAGCGAAAACCGCCACACACTCGCGAAAGAAATCGGATTCCCGATGGTCATCAAGACGCCTGATTCCAGCTTCAGCATGGGCGTCAAAAAGGCAAACAACAAGGAAGAACTCGAAAAAATTCTCGACACGATGTTCGAGCACAGCGACTTGCTTATCGCTCAAGAATTCACGCCCACAGAATTTGACTGGAGAATCGGTATTCTCGACGGAAAGCCACTCTTTGCTTGCAAATATTACATGGCAAAGGACCATTGGCAAATTTACAACTGGGATAGCAAGGACAAAAACGCTGTTTGTGGCAAATGGGATTGCCTCCCGATTGAAAGCGTCCCGCACGGCATCGTGAAAACGGCCCTCCGCGTAGCAAGCCTTATCGGCAACGGCCTTTACGGCGTGGACCTCAAGGAAATCAACGGTCACCCGGTCGTGATTGAAGTGAACGACAACCCGAGTATTGACCACGGTATCGAAGACCAAGTTGGCAAAAAGAAGATTTATCTCGCCATCATGAGGAGTCTGCGCCACCGCATCGAAGACCGCCAAAACGCAGCACAGCAGAAAGTACTCCAACACGAAAGGGATATGTTTTTATAGGGGTCAATCATGAGCAATTACAAACTTTGGGAACGCTTCGGCGTTGAAATGGAATTCATGATTGTCGATCGCGACACGCTGAACGTGCTGCCGCGTGCCGATGTTCCCCTCGGAAAAGACAAAGACGGCAATCAACTCTCCGATGTAGAATACGACGACATCGGACTTTCGAACGAACTTGTAAGCCATGTGTTGGAATTCAAATGCGCTCATCCCAAGTCCACATTTGACGGACTTGGCAAGCGATTCTTCCACGAGATTCGCCGTGCAAACAAGAAGCTAGAAAAGATCAACGCGATGCTTTTGCCGAGCGCCTGCCACCCGTTCATGGACCCGGCAGAGATGCAACTCTGGCCGTACGATTGCCTCGACATTTACCAAACTTACGACCGCATTTTCAACTGCAAAGGCCACGGCTGGGCCAACTTGCAAAGCACGCACCTGAACCTTTCTTTTGACGGCGATGAAGAATTTGGCGAGCTTCACGCAGCAATTCGCTTGCTGCTCCCGCTAATTCCAGCCATTGCCGCCAGCAGCCCGTATCTCGACGGCAAATACACCGGCTATCGCGACGCCCGCATCGAAGTTTATCGCCACAATCAGGACAAAGTCCCTGAAATCACAGGCCAAGTCATCCCGGAACAGGCGTATAGCTACGATGAATACAACAAGATGATTTTTGACAAAGTTAAGAAGGCTATCGCCCCATACGATACCGAACACTTGCTCAATCATTTCTTCTTGAACAGCCGTGGTGCCATCGCTCGTTTTGATCGTGGAGCCATTGAAATACGCCTTGTCGATATTCAAGAATGCCCGAATGCCGACATCGCCATTGTAGAGCTTGAAATAGCAACACTCAAGGCGATTGTGAATGGCAAATTCGCGGCATCTCGCGAAAACGCATCCGCAGCAAATTCCGTGCCGCACACGCTCAAGGAATACCGCGACTTCTTGCGCAACTTCGACACAACTCGCCTTGCCGAACTCCTCGCCAAGACCACGAAGGACGCCGAAAACACCCAAATCGATTGGCAAGAATACCTCTCCGTATTTGGCATGAATCTCGCAGACGCTACCAAAAACGCCGCCGCAGTTACCGCCGGCGATATTTGGAAGCACATCTACAGCATCGTAAAAAACGACCTCACCGAAGTCTCGCAGAGCTTCATGGAAAAAATGCTCGAACGCGGAACGCTCTCCAGCGCCCTCTACAAAGCACTCGGCGACGCCCCCACCCACGAAGCATTTGTCACCGAATACAAAAAATTAGCCGATTGCCTTGCACACAACCGGCTCTATGGAATTAGCGAATAAAACCGCTTACAATCCCAAGTCTTTTCGAGCTACCTGGAAATTCATTTCCAGGTATTTTAAATTTGCATCTTCGGCCATCAAATGCTCAAAGTCGAGAATCGGGAACAGCACGTACGGTTTGACGCGAGCATCCACCGCCGCCAATTTCTCCGGAGTATCTGCACCAAAATAATACTTTGCAAAAACGTCCCAGCACTTGCGCATCATCGCCGCATTCATGTAATGAGTCGCCAGCAGAAAATCATCCGGCAAATAATGGCAGAAATAGAAATAACAACCTAAATCGAAAAGCGGGTTACCGCAGGCAAACTCGCCCAAATCGATAAAGTACGCGCCATTATCATTGACAATCAAGTTGCCCGTCTGCATATCGCCATGGACGCAACGAGAAACCTTTGGCGTTTCTTTAATGAGATTTCGAGCAAATTCCTTGACATTCTCAGGGAACATCTTCGATTCCTCAATCAAACGCGAATACTTTTCCTCCGCATCTTGGAACGTGCCAGGAATGCACGACGTAGAATGCAGCTTTTTGCAATGCTCTGCAAAAACCTTGATGTATTCCTCAAGATGTTCGGGATTTTCGCCCACACATTTCGAAATCGAGCGTTTCCCAACAATGCGTTCATAAATCAGACCCAAACGACCGTCCTGTTCGACAATATCGCCCACATGCGGCGTCGGGATTCCAAGTGAAACCACTTTCCGGCAAATATCCTGCTCGCGAAGCAATTCCTCCTTCGTCGAGCAAAAACCCGGAAAACCCAATTTCAGCATCCATTTGCCATCCGGACTATTGTAGTTCTCGGAATTGTGACGATTGCTGAACATCGTCCATTGTGATAAGTCAATTTTCTCCATAATGGTAAAATACACCATTTTATTGGAGAAATCACAAAAAAATTCACTTTTTTCAAAAGTGAACAAAATCACACCGTGATGGAATTCACATTAAAAAACACGCAAAACTAAATATATTTTCGACATCCAAAAAGGAAAGGAGGGTGTATATGGAACCGCATAATCGCAGTAACGAAGGCGATGATTATATTCCGCCATTCAAACCGTAACATCATTTAGTTACAATGCAAAAAACGAGCCCGCAAGGACTCGTTTTTTTTGCATAAATGAAGCCGTATCGCGACGGCAATAAGGCAAATTAAACCTTCAATTCACCAGCATCAATGGAATCCCATGCTGGGATTGCTTCGATAGCCGGGCGGACTTCTTCGGTCACGAACTTCACGACCTGACCAGGAGCGCGACCCACGAACTTGCGGAGGTCGAGGATTTCCTTGAGCTTTTCTTCGGTGATACCGAGCTTCTGGAACTTTTCGTTCTTCAGAACGCGTTCGAGCAAGTCATTGTCCTTACCCTGTTCCTTCACGACCTTGCCAGCTTCCATGGACATCACGCGGATTTCTTCGTGGAGTTCCTGACGGTCGCCGCCGTTCTTGACGCCTTCCATGATGATGTTTTCGGTAGCCATGAACGGGAGTTCAGCCATGATGCGCTTTTCGATGACCTTCGGATAAACGACGAGGCCGTTGGTGACGTTTTCAGCGATGATGAGCATGGCGTCCATAGCGAGGAATGCTTCAGGAATTGCCAAGCGCTTGTTCGCACTGTCATCAAGCGTACGTTCGAACCACTGCGTCGCCTGCGTAAAGGCGGTGCTGTTCACCAGGGCCATCACGAAACGAGCGAGAGAGCAAATGCGTTCGCTACGCATCGGGTTACGCTTGTAAGCCATTGCGCTGGAGCCGATCTGTGTCTTTTCGAACGGTTCTTCCACTTCCTTCACGCCCTGCATGAGGCGCATGTCAGTAGCGAACTTGTGCAAACTCTGAGCGATGGAGCTGAGCACCTGATTCACGCGGTTGTCCCACTTACGAGTGTAAGTCTGACCGGTGATGGTAAGCACGCGCTTGAAGCCCGCCTTGGCGGTCACGCGGCGGTCGAGTTCCATAATCTTTTCTTCGTCGCCGTTGAACAAGTCCATGAAGCTAGCCTGCGTACCGGTCGTGCCCTTCACGCCACGGAACGGGAGAACTTCGATGAGGAAGTTGAGTTCTTCGAGGTCGATGAGCATGTCCTGGAGCCAGAGGCAAGCGCGTTTGCCGACAGTCGTGAGCTGGGCAGCCTGGAAGTGCGTGGCGCCGAGCTGGGCCATGTCCTTGTATTCCATCGCAAACTTGGAAAGTTTGTCCATCACGCGGCAAAGACGCTTGCGCACGAGGATCATAGCCTGCTGCATCTGGATAAGGTCGGTGTTGTCTCCCACGAAAGCAGACGTTGCACCGAGGTGGATAATGCCCTTAGCCTTCGGGCACTGCACGCCGTAAGCGTAAACGTGGCTCATCACGTCGTGACGGCGGCGCTTTTCTTCTTCTTCGGCGACTTCGAAGTTGATGTCCTTCTCGTGGGCCTTCAGTTCGTCCACCTGTTCCTGCGTAATCGGAAGGCCGAGTTCCATTTCGGATTCGGCGAGGTAAATCCAGAGCCTCCGCCAAGTCTGAAACTTGTACTGCGGGCTGAAGATGAAACTCATTTCCTTGCTAGCATAACGCTTGATAAGCGGGCTTTCGAATTGATCACGCATGATTCTATCCTTTTTTAAGTTTTACAAAGGCAAAGATAAAAATTTGCAGAACACATTAAAAGGGGCATTTTTCTTACCGAACGTATTTCACCGCAATCCGCCCCTGTGGTTTTCGGTAAACTTCGGGGATTTCGTCGCCCAAGCTTTTCAAGAACTTCACCATCGCTTCATCATCGGTCATCACCTTATCCATAATGATTTCACTTTCGCGGAAGGCTGTAATTTCACCGCCTTCGTATGCCACATAAGATGACAATCCGACCGTATATAAAGCCTCCTCGTCAATAGCGACAAAGCCGTTTTCAGTCTCTACCTGCACATTTTCAATGCGTACTTGCGCAGCTCCGCCACCATTTTTCGTATCAACGACAGCCGTATAGCGGAGTCCCGAGACTTGCAAAAATCCGCCGGATTCTTCCAGCAATTTCGAAGCTCCTTGAGCAAGCGCCTCCTTGATCTGACGCCCGGTCGCGCGAATCAAGCACATTCCGTTCGCAAAAGGCATCACGTTCAGAACATCTTGATATTTCACATCGCCCGCAGGAATCGTCACGCGGACACTCCCGCCATTTTCAATTCCAATTTGCGCCCCTACTGAAAAGCGCATGGCATCCGCCGCCAAATCGCCCAAGTTCGTTTCGCCTTTGCGAACCAAGCGTTTCCCATCAGCGCCATTAATCGTCAATTCAAATTTCGTGTTCGAGACGACTTTTTGCAAATCTACTACGGCCAAAGCTCGCAAGCTATCGTGAACGGCAGCAACTTTACGGTTCACCACAACAACGCTATCCATCGGAATCAAGCGAGAGTGGAATTTCCCATTGCGAGTAATATCTAGCACCCCGACATTCTGGAATTTCGTTCCCGTCTGCGAAATAAGAACGCTATCGCCTTTAGAATTTAAAACAAATTCTTCATTAACAACGCTATGCGAATGTCCGTCCAGCACGGCGTCAATCCCCGTCGTTTTCTGAACAACCTCAACGGAACTCACCGGCGGCACAAGCCCCAAGTGCGAAAGCAAAATCACGTAATCTGCGCCTGCTTTACGCGCATCATCAACCGCCGACTGCACGAGATTGAAAATATCCTTTGCAGGAATGTCGTACAAAGTCTTTAGCGATTCATCCGTAAATGCGTAAGACTCCCCCACTAGAGTTTGCGGAGTCAGCACTCCGACAAAAGCAATTTTTTTGGAGCCAACCTGCCTTAAAATGTAAGGCTTGAACAGCGGCATCGATGTCCCTTTCTGCACAAGGTTTGCGCAGACAATTGCTGCGTTCAAGGAATCAGAAAGTTCCATCAAGCGCGGAATTTTATAATCAAATTCATGGTTACCAAGCGTCACGACATCGTAACCGACTGCATTCATGAGCGCTACAACATAGCCGCCACGAGAAATGCTCCCCATCGCACCGCCTTGCAAAAAATCGCCGGACGAGACCGTCAAGACATCCGCCGTATCCGCAATCGCATCGCGAATGCCTGCAAATTTTGCATAGCCATCCATTTGGCAATGAACATCGTTTTCGTAAACAACTACGATGCTCCGAGGCGAAGCCAAAGCATTCGAACGCCCTTCAACTTGAGGCTGTTTCCCCGAACAAGAAAACACGCCAAAAACAACCAAAGGCAACAAGTACTTTAGCTTATTCATAACCCCTCTATAATTGCAAATTTTTGCCCGTATTAAAGCTTTTCAGCAAATTCATTCATCGGCTTGCGCACGTCATGACGAGGTGACGGCACTCCGTTCTGCGGGTCGGCATAGCCAATGTCCAAAAGGCAAGCAAGCTTGATGTTTTCCGGGAAGCCGAATTCATGTTCAATGTGAGCAGCATTGAAACCGCGAGCCCAGAGCGTTGCAAGCCCAAGATCGGTTGCCTGCATCATCATCGAAGTCGCGACAATGCTAGAATCCATAATGCCGCTTTTGAAATTGTCCATGTAGGTCGTCGGAGTGTAGACCTTGTTGTCGTCGTAGCAGACCATCAGCACCACGGGAGCGTTGTACGCCATACGCGTGATGCCACGAATCTTCTTGAGCGCTTCGGGAGACTGGAGAACCTTGATAAACACCGGTTGACCGTTTACCGCCGTCGGAGCGATACGGCCCGCTTCGAGCACCTGCATCAGTTTTTCGGGTTCAACTTCCTGTTCGCTAAAAGCACGGCAACTGAAACGATTTCTAGCCAAATCAATAAATGACATATGTACCTCTTTTTTATGAAATATAAGCAATTTTACTATATTTGTAGTCATGAAAAAATTTTACGTCACCACTCCGATTTATTACGTCAATGATGCCCCGCATATCGGGCATTCCTACACGACCGTTCTCGCAGATATCCTTACCCGCTTCCACAAGATCATCGGCTACCAGACATTCTTCTTGACCGGTACCGACGAACACGGCCAAAAGGTGCAGCGCGCCGCCGCCAAGCGCAACGTGACTCCGCAGGAACACGTGGACGAATACTACCACCGCTTCGAAGACCTCTGGAAGAAGATGAACATCCAGAACGACTTCTTCATCCGCACGACGATGCCGGAACACAAGGCTTACGTGCAGGAATGCTTGCAGAAGCTCTGGGACAAGGGTGAAATTTACTCGAAGGAATACGAAGGTTGGTACTCTGTTGGCGAAGAACGCTTCTTCAGCGAAGACGAACTCGACGAAAACAAGTGCGATCCGATCAGCCACCGCCCGGTGGAATGGCTCAAGGAAAAGAACTACTTCTTCAAGATGGGTTCTTACCAGCAGAAGTTGATTGACTTCTTGGAAAGCCACAAGGACTGGATTGTGCCGGACTACCGCTGGAACGAAATCCGCGGATTCCTCCGCCAGCCGCTGAACGACCTCTGCATCAGCCGTCCGAAGATCCGCCTCAGCTGGGGCATTCCGCTGCCGTTCGACCCGGACTACGTGACTTACGTCTGGTTTGACGCCCTCCTCAACTACGTGAGCGCCTCCACCGCCTTCCACAAGACTTATGCAGACGGCACGCCGATTTGGCCTGCCTCTTACCACCTCATCGGTAAGGACATTTTGACAACTCATAGCGTCTATTGGCCGACCATGCTCATGGCTCTCGACATTCCGCTCCCGCAGCACATCCTCGCCCACGGCTGGTGGCTCGTAAATGGTGGCGAAAAGATGAGCAAGTCCGCAGGTAACGTTGTGAACCCGATGGACTACATGGAAAAGTACGGCATCGACGCTTTCCGCTACTTCCTCGCTCGTGAAATGGTCGTCGGTCAGGACGCGAACTTCACGCATGAAGGCTTTGTCCGCCGCATCAACAGCGACCTCGCCAACGACCTCGGTAACGTCTTGAACCGCGTCCACCGCTTGGTGCTTACGAACTTCGGAGGCGTACTCCCGGCTCCGAACGCTCTCGACGATGCAGCCAACGAAGTGATTACGATTGCCAACCGCGTCCGCACAAACGTGATGGAATGGGTTCCGCAGGTCAAGCTCTCCCAGGTCGTCGAAGAAATCATGACGCTCGTTCGCAGCATCAACCGCTACCTTGAAATCAAGGCTCCGTGGAAGCTCGCCAAGGACGAATCCAAGAAGGACGAACTCGCAACCGTGCTTTACATTTCTGCTGAAGCCGTGCGTCTCTCACTCAGCATGCTGTGGCCGGTCATCCCGGGCAAGAGTGAAGAAGGTCTTGCCATGATCGGTAGCAAGTTCACCGACCAGAACGACCTCGTGTGGGGCATCCTCAAGGGTGGTGAAAAGTTCGGCGAAGGCAAGCCGCTCTTCCCGCGCATTGAAGAAGAAGTCAAGAAGGCTGAACCGCAGCAGGCCAAGCCGAAGCAGAACAAGCCGCTTATGGCAGCAGACGTTCCGGCCGCTATGGACCTCCGTGTTGCACAAATTAAGGAAGTCGCCGACCACCCGGATGCAAGTAGCTTGTACGTACTCAAGGTCGATGCAGGCGAAGGTGAACTCCGCACAATTTGCAGCGGCCTTAAGAGCAGCTACCTGGCAAACGAACTTCAGGACCGCAAGATTCTCTTGTTCGCAAACTTGAAACCGAGCGCCCTCCGTGGCATCATGAGCCAGGGCATGCTCTTTGCAGGCGACCTCGAACCGGAAACGCACAAGTGCAGACTCGTGAGCGTCCCGGAAGACGCCAAGCCGGGTGACCGCGCTTTGTTCAAGGGTGTTGCTCCGAGCGAACCCCGCGAGCTCAAGGTCAAGGACTTCGAAAAGATAGCTCTCACCGCAAAGGGTGGCGCCGTGTTCTGTGATGCGCTCGCTCTCGAAGTGAACGGCAAGCCTGTGACCTGCGACGTCGCTGACGGTGCTGGAATTCACTAGTTAATAGAAAGAACGAAAGAGAGCCCGCCAAACGGTGGGTTCTTTTTTTGTATATTGAACTACATGAAAGAAAAAATTCAGAAGATTTATCAAGACGCTCTCGTCTACCTCAAATCCTTAAATTGGATTGTCCTACTCGGCATTGCCGCATTCAGCATCGCACTCGCCATCATCAACAACATCCGCGTCGATGACGCCAAATCCGTCGATTGGATTGGCACCCAAGATGTCCTCGAAAAGCCGGCAGACATTCTTTAAGGAGTTCCCATGATTGCATGTTTTGAAAAAGAAAATCTCAAGAAGACCATTATCGCGGGCGTTCTCCTTCTCGTGGCGACTTTCTTCGTGACTGTCGGCGTTGCCGAAATCAGCTTCCCCGAAACGATTTTCACATTCACTGACCAAGAATGGCTCCTCGACATTTGGCCGAAGGCATACCGCTACAACATCCACGTTGGCGTTGGCGCCATCGTTCTCGCTTGCGCACTCATCTTCCCGGCCATCAAGATTCAAAAGGACTTTGCCATCCGCGCTCTTGAAACGCTTTGCCGCATCGGCATTGGTGGCATGTTCATTTTCGCCTCCATTTTCAAGATCCAGGACCCGCACCAGTTCGCAACACTCGTTGCGCAGTACCAGTTTTTCTCGGCATTGCACCTCGACTTCGTGAACAACTTCTTTGCGCTCGTGTACCCGCAATTTGAATTCTGGTTCGGGCTTGCGATGATTGTATCGCCGTTCGTCCGCGAATCGGCATTTGCGATTTTCTGGATGTTTGTAAGCTTCATCATCGCACTCGCCTGGGCGCTGTGGAATGACCTCGGCATCACCTGCGGTTGCTTTGAACTCGAAGGCGCACAGGATAAGGCAGAAGCCTGGACTAGCCTCATCCGCGACCTCATCCTCATTTGGCCGACCCTCTGGCTCGCCTTCCGCAAGAACAAGAGCATCATCGGCGTCTGGAAAAAAGACAAGGAAGTGAAGTAATGCAATCGTGGCACAAGACCTCGTCTATCCTTAGCATTATCTTTGGAACCGCACTCGCCTGCTCGGCGCATCCGGTCGACATGCCACACCACATTTCCTTTGCCGATTCGGCGCATACCAAAGAGTTGAACATAAACGTCCAACTTCTGGATTCTCTCGCCATCACGAATCTCAGCAAAGCGAAAACGCATTACGACAATTCCATGTCCGTGCGTCTTTTCGCAAGCGGAAAATTCACCGACGCGTTCCTGTTTGATACCCGTGTCAAAGTCAACACGGACTACACAAACCGCTACATCAATTTCAATTACTACAATCCCGACGAAGGGCTCCCCTACAACAAGCAAAGCGAACACAAGCGCACTTGGGACCTCTTCGCCGCAAACGTGAGCTACAATCTTGAGCCGGTCAAGTTGCTCGCCGGATTTGACTTTCTGGAATGGGGCCCCGCCCGCCGTAACCACGTGATTTTACGCGGGGAACGCAATTTTTATCGTCCGTGGCAAGATAGCACCAGCCGCATTTCCGATGCAGCCCCGACTCCTTATTTTGGCTACCAGTTCACGCTTGGCCCTATTGAATACACGCAATACGCCGCCAAACTCTACGAAAAGAAGAACTTTGGCAAGTATTTCCATGCGCACCGCCTGAAGTTGAACCTCCCAAAAGAAATCACACTTGGAATTTCTGAAACATCGCTTTACGGCACCACCACCGAAGCGGCTGGTACAAATCCGAACCCCGATAGCGATAGCACGGGCCGCGAATTTGAATGGGCATACGTCCTCCCGTTCATCCCTTACGTTTTCCAAGAACACCTGCAAGGCGATCAGGACAACATCTCGCTTGCATTTGACTTGAGCGTGAAAACACTCCCGAATTGGGAATTTTACGCCGAACTTTTGTGGGACGATATGAAGTCCCCGACAAGCATGTTTGACGATAGTTGGTGGGGCAACAAGTGGGCTACAACGCTCGGCGTCGCCCGCGACAATATTGAAGTCGGCCCCGTGAATCTCGACTGGATGTTCGAATACACGCGCATCGAACCTTGGGTTTACACGCACCACAAAGGGAACGCCTACACGTACGCGAGCTACGCCCAAAGCCTCGGTAGCGACCTCGGCCCCAACAGCCAAGAAGTCCATACCGAAGTGACCGCCACATACAACTTCATCAAGGCTACGCTCTTCTTTGGCGCAGTCGCCAAAGACACCGCCTTCGGCGGGAACATCAAGGACCTGCACACGCCCGAAAGCGCCATGGACAAAAAGTTCCTGAACGAAGAAACGACGCTTCGCTACAAGGAACTTGGATTTACATTGAGCGTAACTCCGTGGGAATGGTTCAGCTTTAGAACAAGCTACACAAGATTCTTCGGAGACTTTAAAGGCTACCGCGCTTATGCCGTCGGTAGCGTACAATGGTGATGTTTTTGTCATGCCCGCCTTGAGCGGGCATCTCCATCTTAAAACATTTTTTTTAGCATTTCCTCGTCGGTGGCGGCGAGGACTTTTTCTTTCCATTCGGGGTCGAGCAAGCGCTTTGCCACATTCGCAATCGTAACCGTATGCGCCATTGCGGATTCCGCCGGAGAGAGAAGCACGCACATAAATTGCGCCTTCTCGTCATTACGAGTTTTAATCCCCGTAATGCCTTCACGAGCGACGACAAAAGCCATCAACGGTTCCTGCAAGCCAGAAACGCGCGTATGCGGGAGCAAGAGGCCTTGCCCCATATAAATGCCCTGAGCAACACGCTCAGAAAGCCCTTTCCATGTTGACATAGCGTCGAACGGATAAGGACCTTTCACAAGCGCGTCATAAGCGTAACCCAAAGCACGATTGAACTCCACAGGCTGCGCGTAAATACGCGTATAGATGAGAGCCATTACTGCAGCGCCCAATCCATAAACTTGAACACTTCAGGGTCTGTAGCCTTGGCAATCTGCTTGAATTCGCCAAACAGCACACGGAGCTGAGCCTTGCCCGGTTCAATGTACTGTTCGAACTTTTCAATCTTTTTCACCTTGGAGAGGAAGCAGTAAGCGCCGAGAGCCTGCATCAAGCGCTGCAAGCTAGCGTGCACAAAGCCTTCCCAGGCATCGTCCTTCGTATAAATTCTTGTACCGCGGTACTGGCTGCGCCAATATTCAAAGAAGTCCTTGATCATCGGAAGCGGGAGACTCACGTACGGGTCCCACAAGAGCGATGCGATATCATAGAACATGGAACCGCGACGAGCACCCTGGAAATCGACAAATGCGACTTCGGAATTCGGACGGATCATGATGTTCTGGCTCTGGAAATCGCGATGCATCAAGACCTTCGTCTGTGCTTCGACGGAGACAGCCACGAGCGAATAGAAATTGCGGACCGATTCCGGAATTTCCGTAATGCCCTTGTGGAGCTTGAGGTAATTCTCGGTAAAGTAATCGGATTCCCACTTGAGGGCGGCAAAGTCAAAGCGGCGGAGCCAGATTTCAGTGTGATGGCTGAACAGCTGATGGCTTGCATTCTGCCACTGGATAAGAGCATCAATCACTTCCGGGTACAGAATACGAGCGCTGCCAGAGAGCACCTTCGAATCATTCGGGAAAGCTTCGTCCAAGAGGCTGCGTTTGCCCAAGTCTTCTTGCAACACCTGGCAGGCATTCTCGTCAACGCAATAAACGCGCGGAACCGGCAAGCCGTATTCCCTGAACGTCTTGGAATACTCGACAAAGTGCTTGAAATCTTCATTCACTTCGGCACTCACCTGCAAGACGCTTTTACGTTCATCGCTAGCGATACGGAAATAACGCCTTCCAGAGCCTGCACCGGCAATGGGAGTCACAGTAAAGTTTTCAGTATAACCATGAGTCAAAAGAAACTCATGAATACTCGGAGAAATGTTAATAATATCGTTTTGCATACTTTTAATATACTTAAAGAAATATGAAAATGACAAATAAAATTAGCGATTTTGCGCTCCAATTCACAACAAAAAAAGACTGCCGCTAAGCAGTCTTCTTTTGTAATCAAAGATCCTTCGACTACGAGGCTCGTAGCTCCACTACGACACAAGCATCATCGAGAACACCATGACAAACAGTGCGACCGTTTCGCCGACACCGAGCACCATGAGGTAATTCACGAGGCCCTTGCCAGTTTCGCCAAGAGCGTTGCAAGCGTCAGCAGCGGACTTACCCACGTACCAGGCGCTAGCCATCATACCAATGCCACCGAAGATGCCTACGCCAAGGTAAGCAGCCCAGTTGCCCGGAGCAGCCTGCGACTTGTTCAAGATGTACATCATCAGGAGCATGCCGTAAATCGTCTGCGCAATCGGCGCACCCACGAAGATGAGCAGCGTAAAGAGCGCGTTCTTACCCTTGAGATACGCCTTTTTCCAGGCACCGATGGCCGCCATGCCGGCAGTCCCGCAGCCCAGCGCAGAACCCACTGCAGCAAGGCCAAGAGCCGCCACCGCACCGAGCTTTGCGAGCGTTAAAAGTTGTGATTGATCCATAAGTGCAACCTCTTTCGATTAAAGCACCATCATGGAGAACACGAGCACGAACAAAGCGACGGTTTCGACGATACCGAGAACCATCAAGTAGTTCACCATGCCCTTGCCGGTTTCACCGAGAGCATCGCAAGCCACTGCAGCAGACTTGCCCTGGTACCAAGCAGAAGCCATCATGCCGAGGCCACCGAAGATACCAGCACCGAGGCAGCCGCCCCAGTTCGTAAAGCCCTGTTCAGCAGCCTTGCTCAAGATGAAGTTCATGAGCAACATGCCGTAAATCGTCTGGGAAATCGGAGCACCGACGAACACGAGAAGCGTGAAGAGAGCAGACTTACCCTGAGCGTAAGCCTTCTTCCACATCGTGATAGCAGACATACCGGCCGTTCCGCAACCAAGGGCAGAGCCCATAGCCGCAATGCCAAGCGCAGCTGCAGCACCCATTTTAGCGAGAGTCACCATTGTATTCGGTTCCATTATATTATCCTCATTAAGTAGCGGGATTTAACCCTTGGTTTAATTTTTTTGCTTGGCGAAGGGGCTGAATGCAAATCCGCTCCATTCAAGACCAAGTCCATTTGAAAATTCGAGTGTGTTAAGACGTACGGCATGCACTGCAACGCCCATCACGGCAAGTGCAATGTTCAGGCCATGAACGCCCAAAAGAACTAGAGCTGCACCGGCAACACCCACGGCAGAGCCAAACAGCGGCGAGAGCATTCCATTGAACGCTTCGGCGATTGCGGCACCAGACATACCCACAGCAAAGAGACGGATATAGCTGATAACGTCGGTGAAGCTGTTCACGATGTCGAGCACGAGCATCGGGATGCTGATGAAGTCCTGCTTGAGGCGGCTAGGCGGCACCGTAAAGAGCACGAGAAGCACGACTTCCACGATAAACATCGGGATGACGAACTTCGGCATGTCGATTCCAAGCACCATGTTGCATGCGAGGAAGAACATGACCCAAGCGCCCATGAGCCAGCCCACCTGCGCCATGAACGTCGAAGACTTGCGCTTGAGGCGCACAACGACATTCCACGCATGAGCAATGCTCAGATGCACAACGGCAATGCAGAAGCAGAACAGCTGGATATGCTGCATCTGGGATGCCCCTGCGGCCTTCGGCACAAAGCTAGCGGGCAAGAACGTAAACGTCTCGCAGAACTGCTTGTATGCTTCGAAGCGCGTCGGATCCGTCGGAGCAGAGCTGCGAATCCAGTAGAGCACGTTGCGCACGCCTTCCGGGATAAAGTTGTAGTTAGCGATATCAAGGTAGTAGCTCCACCCTGCAAGTTCCGGCGTAAGGCCAAGGAAGTTTGCATTGATGGCGCCCCAGATGATAGTCGCCCAGCTCATCAAATACACAAAGCGGAATCCGGCACTGTTTGCCTTCGGCATTTTCGAGCGAGCAAAAATAGCAATACCGAGGAACAACAGGCCATAAGCCATATCGCCCACAATCATCGCAAAGAAAAGGCTAAAGAAGCAGAGGAACACGGAGCTCACGTCAACTTCGTTGTAGCCCGGCGAAATGCCAATGATGTCATAGAGGCACTGCATCGGGCGTGAAAGCTTGTTGTAGCCGAGAAGCGTCGGGATGCTATCTTCGTCCGTCGGATCTTCAACGCGGATGCCCCAGCCGTTTGCCTTGGCGGCCGCACTGATTTCTGCAACGCGCGGTTCCGGGCAGAATCCCTGAAGTGCAGCAAGTCCCTTGTTCTGGAGCATGCTTGCAGAAGCTTCCACGAGATTGTAACGGTCCGTCACTTCCAAAAGGCGGTCTTCGAGATCGTCCTTCACGGAAGCAAGCTGGGCAAAGCGTTCGTCCACAGCAGAAATCGTCGTGTTCGATTCCTCTTCAATCATTCGATATTCTTCGAGCGACTTGAGAGGCATGGCGAGTTCCGTAAACGCACCCTTCACAGATGCAGGAGCATCGCCCTTTGTGAACACGGCAATGTACGTGCCATTTTCATCCTTGCCAAAAACATGCTTGTAAGCGTTATCGCCTTCGACTTCAAAAGGATCCTTGGAAAGGTCGACGAGATAAAGGCGAACAAAGATGCCCTTTGCGGCAAGTTCCTTGACCGTACGCGGATCGAGATTTCCAAAAGCGTGGAGCTTTTCAAGTTCTTCCTTGGCTTGCTCCAGCTGGATTTCGGCATTTTTCTTGTCCGAAATGAGCGTCTGGATTTCTTCGACGAGCGTTACACCGCTTGCACCTTTTGCAGCAGGCGTCACACCCTTGCGAAGCTTATCCGGAACGACTTCCATAGCCTTCTGCACGCGGGCCACAGCACCCTTTGCACCGTTCACAGAAGCACCAACGGCATTCTGGAGCGGAGTCAAATGGATAATTTCCATTTCGCGCAGAGCCTTAAGGGTTTCTTCCTTATGGCTTGCAAGCGTAAGAATGGTCACCTTCTTCATAGGAGTAATCATGCGGCAACCTCCTTACTCTGGGCGTCAAGTGCAAGCGCCTTAGCCGTAGCCTTGCCCTTGGCAAGCTTACTACGGGCCACACCGCTTGTCTGCTGGTCACCCAAGAAGATATTGATTTTGCGGATGTTATCCTTAGACTCGGGAATTTTCACCTTTTCGAACAGGTTCACACGCTGGCTCGTGGTACGCAGTTCCTTCGAAAGGAGTTCGTACTGCTTTTCGAGCACGCGGCGTTCCAGGCGCAAGGAAATCAAACCTTGCAAACTGCGGATACCATCGTCGAGCCACACCGGAGTCGTAAAGAAGTCCGGAATGTTCACGTTGAATTCCACGCCGCTAAACGTCGGAATCTTCACGCCGGCAATGTTACCCTCGCCCTGTTCGACACTCTTCACCGAGAGATATTTTTTCCACTCAATGGGTTCGGCAAAAAGCGAAATCCACGAAGCCATACTCTTGCGGAGCTTATCCTCTTCTTCGCGTTTCGCCATCACCTTCTCCTGGAGCGTACGCATTTCCATCTGCAGCTGCTGCTTTTTCAGAAGCAACGTCGGCAGATAGCGCTGGAAGCGCTTCAGTGCGTCACGTTCCGCCTTGAGGGCGTTTTTAGTTAACTTGACCTTAGCCATATTACCACTTCTTCGGCCAGTACTGATTGATCATCTTGGTGGGGATACCGGTTTCTTCAGGAGTGAAGCAATCGGCGAGGATTTCCCATCCGAGATCCAAAGCCTTTTCAAGAGGGATGTTCACAGAAAGGTCCATCATTTCCTTTTCGAAGCGTACACCGTACTTCAACAGCTTCTGGTCCCAGTTGCTCATGTTGAAGCCCATGGATTGCTTTTCCAAGGTTTCCTTGTAGCTTGCGTACAGCTGAATCATGGTGTTCATGATGGTACGGTGGTCGCTACGGGTCTTGCCGTTCACCTGCTGCTTAAGGCGGCTCAAAGAACCGAACGGTTCGATACGGCCCTTGCGCAAGTAGAACTGACCTTCGGTAATGTAACCCGTGTTGTCCGGAACCGGGTGCGTCACGTCGTCGCCCGGCATGGTGGTCACAGCCAAAATCGTGATAGAACCAGCATCGCTAAAGTCCACAGCCTTTTCGTAACGGCTTGCGAGCTGAGAGTAAAGGTCGCCAGGATAACCACGGTTCGACGGAATCTGTTCCATCGTAATAGCAATTTCCTTCATGGCGTCGGCAAAGTTCGTCATGTCCGTGAGGAGCACGAGCACGTTCTTACCTTCGGTTGCAAACTTTTCAGCCACAGCCAAAGATGCATCCGGAACAAGCAAGCATTCCACAATCGGGTCAGATGCGGTATGCATGAACATCACCGTACGGGAAAGAGCACCGTTCTTTTCGAGGTAATCCTTGAGATAGAGGTAGTCATCGTGCTTGAGGCCCATGCCACCGAGAATAATCACGTCGACTTCAGCCTGCAAGGCGATACGTGCCAAAAGTTCGTTGTAGGGTTCACCTGCAATCGAGAAAATCGGGAGCTTCTGCGAAACGACGAGCGTGTTGAACACGTCAATCATCGGGATACCCGTACGCACCATCGTCTTCGGGATGATACGCTTAGCAGGGTTCACAGAAGGGCCGCCAATCGTGATGCGTTCGCCATCGACTTCCGGGCCGTTGTCACGCGGCTTGCCGGCACCGTTAAACACGCGGCCAAGCAAAGCTTCGCTGTACGGGACCTTCATCGGTTCACCAAGGAATCGCACTTCGGAATCCGTAGAAATACCACGAGCACCCGCAAAAACCTGCAAGTCCACGAGGTCACCGTCAATGCGGATCACACGGGCAAGAGAAGTACCGAAAGAGCTCGTTACCTGAGCCAGTTCCTGGTTTGCAACGCCTTCGGCTCTCAAAGTAATCACAGAACCGGCAATGCGTTCAATACGATGGTAAGCAACATTATGCATTAGCAGAAACCTCCTTTACGGAAGCAAAAATACTGGATTCGAGATCCTTGAATTCCTGAGAGTCAAACGCCACGCGGTTCCAGTCCTTGGTGGCCTGCGTGAGCTTGAGGAAGAACGTACGGGCGACATCCTTTTCGGTAAACGTCATCGGCGTCATGAGGATGGTGTAAATCTTGTCGAACACGTACTTCTGGCGTTCTGCAGAGCAAGCGGCGTCAATTTCGTTATAGGCGTCCTGCTGCAGATAAACGGCATCAAGATATTCAGATTTCAGATAAACAATGAAGTCTTCGATCGAAGTACCTTCTTCGCCCACAACCTTCATCATGTTGTTCACATCCACACCGTTAGCGAGGATAGAACGGGCCTGAGCGACCTTCTTGGAATCGATAATGCCTTTGTACTTAGACCAGGAATCGAGCGGATGGATTGCCGGGAAGCGGCGCTGGTCAGAACGTTCACGGGAAAGGCCAAGGAATGCACCCACCACCTTCAAGGTAGCCTGGGTCACCGGTTCTTCGAAGTTACCACCTGCCGGAGACACGGAACCGCAAATCGTCACGGAGCCGGTCGAACCGTCCTTGAGGCGGACAACGCCACCGCGTTCGTAGAAGGATGCAATCACCGATTCGAGGTAAGCCGGGAATGCTTCTTCGCCCGGAATTTCTTCCAAACGGCCACTCATTTCACGGAGAGCCTGAGCCCAACGAGAAGTAGAGTCTGCGAGGAGGAGCACGTTGAGGCCCATCTGACGGTAGTATTCAGCGAGCGTCACGCCGGTATAAACGGAAGCTTCACGAGCAGCCACCGGCATCGAAGACGTGTTACAAATGATAAGCGTACGTTCCATCAAGGACTTACCCGTACGCGGGTCAATCAATTCCGGGAATTCGCGAAGGGTTTCCACCACTTCACCAGCACGTTCACCGCAAGCGGCCAAAATCACGATGTCCACATCGGCATAACGGCTCATGAGCTGCTGGAGCACGGTCTTGCCGGCACCGAACGGGCCCGGCGTACAGAACGTACCGCCCTGCATCACAGGGAAGAACGTATCGATAATGCGCTGCTGCATAGTGAGCGGCTTGGACGGGCGGAGGCGTTCTTCAAATGCCTTGATCGGCATCTTGACCGGCCAGGTCTGCACCATCGTCACGTCAACAGATTCGCCCTTATCGTTCTTGAGCTTTGCGACAACATCTTCGACAACGCGGTCACCGGCAGTCGTAATGTAATCTACAGTCCACTTGCCGAGGAGCTTGAACGGCACCATGATGCGGTGCGAGAAAACACCTTCCGGAACCGTACCGAGCGTATCACCAGCGACAACAACATCGCCAGCCTTAGCGACCGGAGTAAAAGCCCACTTCTTGTCGCGCGGGAGAGCCTTCAAGTACTTACCGCGCTGGAGGAAGAAGCCGCATTCGTCAGCGAGCTTCGGCAGCGGGTTCTGAAGACCATCAAAAACTTGAGTAAGGAGACCCGGACCAAGTTCAACAGAAAGAAGTTCACCCGTAAATTCGACTTCGTCGCCAGCCTTGAGGCCAGTCGTATCTTCGAACACCTGGAGTTCAGCGTAATCACCACGGATACGAATCACTTCGCTCTTAAGGGGGATGATTTCTGTCTTACCTGCTTCGTTCTTCGAAATGAGCTTTGCATAAGCCACTTCGTTCTGGGAAACGGCGCTTTCAAACTTGACACGAATCAGGTTTCCGTTCACGCCGGTTATTTTTCCGATACTAGCCATTGAAAATGGACCTCCACTCATTCCTGCCTGTATGCAGGATCGTTTTCATTAATAATATTGATGACGGCCTTGTCGCCTGCGATATCGTTCAAACGAGCCCAACGCTCGCAGATTCTAAGCTTAATCGCATAGGCGTAGACGTGCTTGATGGTCCCCTCGCCTACACCGGCAAGGCTATCCACAAGCCAAAAACGGGCGCGGTCGATATCCTGTTCCTTTTCAAGCGGATTTGACTTCATGAACGCGTCCTGGATCATCTTCGCAAAGGTGACGTCATAACCAGAGAATGAACGTTCCGCAAAACGCACTTCAGGGCCCCACGCCTGGGCGCGGAGCCTTCCTGAAACATTTCTCATCTGGGTTTCGCGGGACTGGTATTCCCGAACAAATTCATCATCGCTCTCTTCGCCCGCTAAGAGGGCGTCGAGCGCTTCGAGTTCTGGGGCATCCAGCACACCTTCGCAACGGCCACGGAACTCGGCCATGCTAAGGGGCGGAACGTCGCCCAGTTCTAGCATCGGAAGCGATGCCATCAAATATGCTGGACTGCTCATTGGACCGCCTTATTTGCCCTGGGCGGCCTTGTTTACAATCTTTGCAAGTTGCGGTCTGAGCAAGGCAGAAAGAGATTCCGCCATTGCCTGTTCTGTAAATTCGTGGCTGACCTTGCCGCCATCAAGCTTAACGCGGAAACCAAACTTGACGCCCTTGTCGCTTTCGACCTTGACGCCAGCCTTGAGCTGCTTGGCAAACTCGCCCATCACAAAGCTCGTGAGGGCCTTGGCATCGGCTTCGGAGAAGTTGATTTCGATGTCGGAGGTGTAGCTCTTTGCAACCGTAAGGAGCATGTTCTTCACGGTCGATTCATCAAGTGACTTGTCAATCTGGAGGCTGAGAAGATCAAGAATCATCTTTTCGAGGTTCTTGCCCACCGAGAGGAGCAAATCGCGAGCGGACTGTTCCAAAGTGCGTTCGCTGCGTTCTGTAAATGCTTGTGCTTCCTTATCGGCGTTTTCGAGTTTTGCTTTGGCTTCGTCTTCGGCAGCCCTGACAATTTCGGCCGCCTTGTCCTTTGCCTTAGAAATAATATCTGCTGCTGCGAGTTCTGCCTTTTCGACAGCATCCTTCTGGATGCGTTCCATAAGGGCTTGCAAATCTTCTGCCATTTAAATCTCCAAATTGAACCAAAACACCCCTTTCAAGGGCATTTTTATTAAACACAGAAAAGAATATACTAGGAAAATTTGGAAAAAGACAAGAAAATCGACAAAAAATTGCGAAAATATTGTTTACTTACACAAATGGAGGATAAAAAGACCAAAAGGAGCGACAAAAGGCGTAAAACATCGACAGAAAATGGAAAGCGCTTTACAAAATTGGAAAGAAACGATAAATCTATTCAAAAAGACTTTTTCAAAAACAAGCAATTAACAACTAGGAAGTTTTTCTATATTTCACCGCGAAAAATTATCTTCAAGGATACAACCATGAAACGTACACATAACTGCGGCCAGCTTCGCAAGGAAGATGTTGGCCAGACCGTAACACTCGCCGGTTGGGTGGATCGCCGCCGTGACCATGGTGGTGTGATTTTCGTTGACCTCCGCGACAAGTATGGCAAGACCCAGATCGTTTTCAATCCGGATTACAATGCCGATGTTTTGAAGACTGCCGAACAGCTCCGTAACGAATACGTTATTTACGTGACTGGTAAGGTCTACGCCCGCGAAGAAGGCAACACGAACGAAAAGCTCGCTACGGGTGAAATCGAAGTCAAGGCCGACAAGCTCGAAATCTTGAACGCCGCCCTCACTTCTCCGCTCGCCATTAACGACCCGAACGAAGAATGCAAGGAAAACGACGACCTTCGCTTGCAGTACCGCTATTTGGACCTCCGCCGTCCGTGGATCCAGAAGAAGCTCCTCCTCAAGAGCCGCTTCCTCAAGGCCGTGTACGACTTCTTCTATTCTAACGGTTTTGAAAACATTGAAACTCCGTGCCTTTGCAAGTCCACTCCGGAAGGCGCACGTGACTACCTCGTGCCGTCCCGCGTGAACCCGGGCAAGTTCTACGCCCTTCCGCAGTCTCCGCAGCAGTACAAGCAGCTCTTGATGATTGCAGGCATGGACCGCTACTTCCAGATCGCCAAGTGCTTCCGCGACGAAGACCTCCGCGCTGACCGTCAGCCGGAATTCACACAGATCGACGTTGAAATGTCCTTCGTCAACCAGGACGAAGTCATGGAAATGTTCGACAAGTTCGTGACTGAAGTTTTGGGCAAGGTTTGGAACTTCGAGCCGCCGCGCCACATCCGCCGTATGAAGTGGGCAGAAGCTATGCTCAAGTACGGTTCCGACAAGCCGGACCTCCGCTTCGACCTCGAAATCCACGATGTGTCTGAAATCGGTGCAAAGTCCAACTTTGGCGTGTTCAAGAACTGCGTTGCCGCTGGTGGCAAGATCCGCGGTATCGCTGCTAAGGGTTGCGTTGACTTTACTCGTAAGCAGATTGACGAACTCACCGCTTACGTTGCCAAGTACGGTTCCAAGGGCCTCGTGTGGATGCGCGTCAAGGAAAATGACGAAGTTGAAACTCAGGTCGGCAAGTTCTTTACGACCGAACAACTTAACGAACTCCGCGACGCTGTTGGCGCCAAGTGCGGCGACATGATGTTCTTCATCGCCGGTCCGGAAAAGATTGCAGCTACGGCTATGGGTCAGCTCCGCTTGGAAGTTGCCCGTATCAAGGGTCTCCGCGATCCGAAGAAGCGTGAATTTGTGTGGATCACCGAATTCCCGATGTTCGAATACAGCGACACCGAAGGCCGCTACATGGCTATGCACCACCCGTTCACGAACCCGCTTCCGGAACATTTGGACATGATGCTCGGTGGCAACCTCAAGGATTGCAACGCTGAAGCTTATGACCTTGTTCTTAACGGTGTGGAAATCGGCGGTGGTTCTATCCGTATTCACAACCCGGAAGTTCAGGAAAAGGTGTTCCGCTTGCTCGGTCTCTCCGAAGAACAGGTGAAGACCAAGTTCGGCTTCTTCGTCGATGCATTCAAGTACGGCGCTCCTCCGCACGGTGGTCTCGCCTTCGGTCTCGACCGCGTTGTCGCTACCATGGAAGGTGAAGAATCTATCCGTGACTACATCGCGTTCCCGAAGAACACGAGCGCTTCTAGCCCGATGGACCAGTGCCCGAGTGAAGTGGACCTCCAGCAGTTGCAGGACATCCACATCTCCGTGCAGATGCCTAAGGGTGTAGATAAGAAGTAAAAGGTGATTCCCGGTCAAGCCGGGAATGACACGTTCGCGACTTTAAAAAGGACGGGTTGAAGCCCGTCCTTTTTTTATATACTGATTCCGGCACGGAGGCCGGAATGACAATGGCACAATGGCACTATGGCGGGAATGACATTTTACTTAGACTTTAAGACTGTCTTGTTGAAGGCTTCGGGGGTGGTGAATGTCGGCACGATTTTGTGCAATGCGGCAATGGCCTTCTGGTCGTCATTGGCCTGCGCGGCATTCTTGAGGTCCCACAGCTGGTTGATGAAAGAGCTCAAGTCAATCTGGATTTGCTTGCCGATGTAGATGAGCTTGTTCTTAGTCTTTTGCAAGCCTTCCTCGCCCATCAAAAGTTCCTCGAGCAGCTTTTCACCCGGGCGGAGCCCCGTAAACTTGATTTCGACATCCTTATACGGCACCTTGCCGTACATGCGGATGAGGTTTTCGGCCAAAGTAACAATCTTGACCGGCTGGCCCATGTCAAGCACAAAGATTTCACCGCCATGGGCAAAGCTTGCTGCCTCAAGCACAAGGTTCACCGCTTCCGGAATCGTCATGAAGTAGCGGATAATGTCCGGGTGCGTCACGGTCACGGGCTTGCCCTGTTCGATTTGGCGTTTGAACAGCGGAATCACGGAGCCATTTGAACCGAGGACATTACCAAAGCGCGTCGTTACAAATTCAGTCTTGCAATCCTTCTGTTGTGCAAAGAACTGCACAATCATTTCGCAGCAACGCTTTGATGCGCCCATGACGTTTGTCGGGTTCACAGCCTTGTCGGTACTGATCATCACGAACTTGTTCACTCCGTTAATAAGCGAAAGCGTTGCCATGTTGAACGTTCCGATGACGTTGTTCTTGATGGCTTCCATCGGGTTGCTTTCCATCAAGGGGACGTGCTTGTGCGCGGCAGCATGGAACACAACATTCGGCTTGTACTTCTTGAAAATCTGGTTCATGCGGAAGTAGTCACGAACGCTTGCAATAATCGTCACCAGATTCAGGTCCTTGCCGTACTCCATCACAAGTTCTTGCTGGATATCGTAGGCGTTGTTTTCGTAAATATCGACAATGATGACCTGGGCGGGCTTGTATTTTGCAATCTGGCGGACAAGTTCACTACCGATAGAGCCGCCACCACCCGAAACCAAGCAGACCTTATTTTCGATAAACTCACGAATTTCGGTGTTATCAAACTTGATCGGGTCACGGCCCAAAAGGTCTTCGACCTTAATGTCACGGATTTGCGAAATGTAGTTCGACTTCTGCGTTTCAGAGACATCTTGCAGGCTACCCACAAACGGCAAAACCTTCACCGGGAGCCGAGTCTTTCCGCACAGGTCAAGAATCGTCGCACGGTCTTTGGGCGGGCAACTCGGGATGGCAAAAATAATCTGCTCGATGCGTTCGAGGCGCGCAATTTTTTCGATATCGCTTGTACCGCCAGCGACAAGCACATCATGGAAATACTTGCCAATCTTGTAGCGGTCATCATCGATCAAGCAAACCGGGTAAATATTGAACGTTTCGGCAGCGCCAACGGCACCATGTTCTTTGGGGGACTGCAGGCGCTTAATTTCTTCGAGCAAAACGCGTGTAGCCTCGCCTGCGCCAATAATCATGGTACGGACCATTTTACCTTCACGGAGACCCGTATTCACAAGGGAGATAAACGTCCCCTTGAACAGGTAGCGGAACATGCACACGCCAATTACGGCCACCACAGCGGTCACAATGGTAAAGCCTATGTACAGGCTACCCTGGATGATGTAAAAGAGCCATGCCGCGATGATAAATCCACCAAGGACGCCCTTGATGCAGCACAGATAATCACGCACGTTAAAATAGCGCCACAGCTTATTGTACGCGCCAAAAAAGAGGAGGCTTGCAAAGCACGAAAAAGTGCTGAGTATCAAGAACGAAATCAGGACTCCCCTATCGATACGGTCTGCAAACACGGGCAACGGGACATTGACGATGAGCCCCGCCACAAAGACGATGAACGCGTCTACCAAAGCAAGCAAGCGCTTGCGGAGTCTAAAGTTGACAAACAGCTGTTTGTAGTTAACCATAATTCCACCCCTACATAACAAATGAAATCCGGACATTCGCATACGGATTGTCAAAGAACCCGTATTCACCCATGAATGCTACCCGTGAACCTCTATAACTGATTAGCAACGCCAAGGAGTACTGGAGAGGCGCTCCGTGAACGAATTTTTTGCGCACCGTCTTGTACGGATCATCGATGTCGCTACCTTTATCGATACCTTTCCAAAGCCACTTGTTGTGAATGCCCAGGAATATGTTGGACACCCCGCCCATATCGAGCTCGCCGTAAACCGTCCAGTCAATCGCTAGACTGTTCGGGCCGTTCGGATTGCCGAGAGGCTTGCCCAGGTGCGCCATCTGCGCCTGAGCGGTATCGTAATGGCAATAGGTATAAGGTTCCACGCGTGCAATTTCTGCGATGGAGCCCAGTTGCAACAGGCGCTTGCCGACGTACATATCGTAAGCGAACTGGGTACCAAACATGGCTGCCCAGCGGTTGTTGCTGTACTCGTTTTCGTAAACGGCCATTGGCGATTCCATATCGTCCAAGAAGAATTCGCCGTAAAAGCGCACCTTGCTAAACAGGCGGTAATTGAGGTCCAGCGCAAGAGCCCCGTTGTTGACGCGTTCGGAATAATTCCCCTTTTCAATAAACAGAGGCACAATAGGCGTAAAAAGCCAGGGTTTGTTCTCGTTATAAAGAATCTGGATTTCGCTCATGCCGATGGTCAAGTTCCCAAGAGCGAGCTCGTAGCGGTGAGCGTAAAGGTTTCTGTCGTTCAGGTTTTCCTTGCTGTAGCTCCAGCTGTTCACGCGCAAGTCCGCATAAGCGCTAAACACGCGGAACGGGCCAAAAGAGAACTCCAGATTGAGCATGTTGTAGGGCAAGGCAAACTGGTTTAGCGATAAGTTGTTGTAATAGCCCGGGCCCCAATGCAAAACATCACGGGCAAGAGAAAGACGCATCCAGGAATAATTAAAGCCGATATGCGCACGGTAACGGGCATAGCTGACGTAATCAGCACCGGCGTTGCCGCTTTCGGTCTGCACGTCAAAGACTTCACCGTCAAAGCTTTTGGGCTTCTTGGCCGAATGGCGTTCGGCGTAAATCCTAGCATCCAAATCAAAATCGACGGAATCGGCGTAACCGCGCAAATAAAGGCCACCATCAACGCCCGGCCAGATTGTATCGCCAAGAGCGCGACCTCCGCGGTAATCTAACCCAAGAACAATCGATGTCGCCAGAGCAAAACGATGGGCGTCTTTGCCCGAGCCAATAGAATCGGCGTAGTAAATAAGCGCATTACCTTCTTTATCCGCAAAATCACGAACAAAGTTGTAATTGCGGTGCGGGTAGGTAAAGAACTGACGATTTTCGCCAACCGTCTGACGGTGGTATTCCATCAACATCGGGGCGTAGTCCAGCTGGCGTAAGTTGCGGTTGCGTTCGGCGCCTACGACAGATTGAGCAAGCGCGGACTGCGCTACAACCAAAACCGCAAGCAAAGCCAAATACAAATACCGAACCATAAAACCAACTCACCCTTATTTGCTGTAGTAGCCCTTGCCGTAATAGCCACCACCATAGTATCCATAACCATAGTAATGACCCGGTTCATATTCGCAATGGTTCATTACAAATGCGCAAGGCTTATCGGCATAGCGGCGCAAGTTTGCGAGGCTTTCCTTGACCTGGGCGAGCGAGTCCGTACCGTAGTGGACCACCATCAAGGTAAAGTCGACCAGCGGGAATATCAGCTCGGCATCGGTCACCATGCTCACCGGAGGCGTATCCACCAGAATCATGTCGAATTCAGACTTCATCTCCTCGAGCAGGTTCTTGAAGGTGTCGCGGCGCAAAAGTTCACTCGGCGACATCAGGCGCTTGCCCCCGCCCATCACAAAAAGGTTCTGGCAGCGGTTGTCGGACACGGCTTCGTGCCAATCGACCTTCCCGGAAAGCACTTCCGTCAGCCCCACGTGCTTGGAACTGTGGATCACGCCCTTGCGCATGTCGGCGTCAATCAAGAGCACGCGCTTACCATTCATGGCATAAACGGCGGCAAGGTTCTTGGAAACAAAAGACTTGCCCACACCCGGCACAAGGCCGCAAATCATGATAACCTTCTGACCTTCGGAAAGCGAGAAGTCAATAGCCGTCTGCAACGTACGGAAGGCTTCGCTCGCGGGTTCGTTCGGGGACGATTCCACCAAGGTCATGGCGTTGTGCTTGTTACGCACCACCTTGTTCTTGGATACCGGGATTTTTGCAAAGACACTCACGTCGGTCGCGTGTTCGAGTTCCTGCGAGCTGCGGACACCGTTTTTCATCATGCGGAGCAAGAAGACGAGGAGCACGCCAAGCATAAAGGATGCCGCCATCGAGCAGATGAGGATGTTGAGCTTTTTCGGCTTGCTCTGGATAGGTTCGATCTGCGCAAAGTCGACAATGCGCACATTGCCCACCTCGCCCGCACGCACCACGCGCAACTGCTGGATGTTGTTGAGCATGCTTGTGTACTGCGCATTGTTCACGGCCACATCTTCTTGCAGGCGCAAGACCTCTTGCTGCGTAATCGGCATCGATTCCGCATTCTTCTTAAGGCGGGAAAGTTCCCTACGCAACTTGGCCTCTTGCTTTACAATCGTAACAACCGCCGGGTGCTCTTCTTTAAACAGGCGCGTTGCCTCCTGGCGCTGCTGTTCCAACTGGAGCAACTGGCGCTGCAAATCCATCTCTTTGCTCAAGTGGGCCTGCGTCTCCCCCGTCATGTCCACCGAACCAATTTGGTGGCGGTAATCGGCAAGGACCTTTTCGGCACTGTCGAGCTTGGACTTGACGCCCGGCAACTGCGATTCCAAAAACTCGAGAGTCTTTTCGGCCTCGGCGCTACGCATTTCTACATTCTGGCGCACGTAAGTATTGGCAATGGTGTTGAGGATGGAGGCTGCGCGATCTGCATAGCGGTGGGAATAGGACACACCTATAATGCCGGTCTGCTTGCCTTTTTCGGCCACCTTGAGCGCACTTGCTAGACCACGCACGGCAAGGAGCGTATTCGATTGACCAATTGCAAAGCGTTCGCCAACGGTAGCACGCATCAGGTTCACGCGGATGCACAAGGTATCACCCGCATAAGGGGCCTTGAGCAAGTCACCCACCTTACCACCGACAAGCTTGGTCTCTTCGGGAGTATAGACATCATAGGTATCCGCCCCCGTCACCACGGCAATCCAGCGTTCGGCACGGGCAAGTTCCGGGATTTCGAGGTAATCGATATCCATACGTCCTTCTTTGTGCAGAAGGCGGTTCATCGCGCTCAGCGGGGCTGCAGAATAGTCCAAGTGTTCCTGGGACACCACGTAACTCAGCACCATACGGCTCTTGATGAGTTCAATTTCGGCATCGGCTGGGCTTGCGACTTCCAAAAGGGCACCCATCTCGCCCATAGCCTTGCCTGCCTTGTTACCCTTGACATCGATCTGCAGCAAAGCATCGCTTGTAAACTGCGGACGGATCCACATACCAATCAAAACACCAACGATTGCACCAAAGGCAAGGAAAAGAAGCAGTAAAAAGCGCCTTTTCCACAGAATAAACAGAGCTTCTAGCAGCGTAATAGTATTTTCCGCCTGCATCTGCTGTGCCCCGACCACAATTGTCTGCTGTTCGCTTTCGGCCATGAATGTCTCCAAAAATTTGCAAAACCAATTTGTAAAAAAATATAGTAAAAATTATTTAAAACTTACGGAGAATGTAAGAAATGAGGATAATTGGGATAGTGTGGAGAAAAAAATGTCCTGCGGGTAGCAGGACATTTCACTTTCATTTTTCGCTTTTCAGAAACGATTCTAGAACTTTCGCCAGACCATCTTGTTGACGATGCCGGTGTAGCTCTCGCGGCACGAAGTTTTCACTTCTTTTCTTCAACCGCTTTCGCTTCATTCAGGAACTTGTCAAAATCGCTCTTGAACAGTTTGTCCTGGACAACGCGGTATTTTTCGAATTCACTTTCGGCAAAAGCCTTTGCAATTTCAGCCGACACCCGACCCTTGTCTGTCAGAATCTCCACCTCGTTGAAATCCAGGAACTTGTTGAGGCGAAGCGCCCAATCTTCCATCGTCATGGGAATCTGCCGTTTCGCCTGAAATTCCGCATAGTCAAGGTACATTGTCACGAATCGTTCCAGTTGATGCAATTCATCCTTTGAAAGGTTGTTCTTCGCAATGCTGACATCCGACTTCTCGATTTTCCCGTCAGGCGCCTTGCGCCAGGTCGTCAAGCCCATGTGCGTTTTTTTCGCATCGGCGCGTTCCATAATGAGTTCGGCAGCCGTATGCCGGTGGATAGCCCAGTGCAACTTGTTCTGCACATTTGCGAAAAAATCCCTTGTCGTGACGGCATCCCGGCTGTAATCGACACTCGTCGCGTAGATATCGGTAATCTTCTGGTAGAATTTCCGCTCCGACATCCGGATTTCCCGGATTTCTTCGAGCAGGTTTTCAAAGTATTCTTCGTCAAAAATCTGGCCGTTTTCCAGGCGTTGTTTGTCGAGAACATAACCCTTTATCGCGAAATTGCGCAAAACGTTGGTCGCCCATTGCCTGAATTGCGTTGCGCGGATAGAATTCACGCGGTATCCCACCGAAATTATCGCATCGAGATTGTAGAATTTGGTATTGTAAGTCTTGCCGTCGGCGGCAGTATGTGCAAATTTTGCACATACTGAAATTTCTTCCAACTCGTTGGTCTCAAAAACGTTCTTTAAGTGCTTGGTGACTACGGACCTATCGACATCGAACAGCCTTGAAATTCCGTCCTGCGTGAGCCACACATTTTCGTCCTGGACGCGCACTTCTATCGAATCCTGAGAATTCTGCTTGGTAAACACCAAGAAATCGATGGTACTATTGCGAATCTGCAACATTTTGCTCATTTCTACCTCAGAATTCAACACAACAGGCTCTTTTTTGTTCATTTTCAACTCCTTCCTTGCGGACAAGCAAAAACCGCAAGGCACAAAGATACACATTTGTTCACTATTAAATATACACAAACACGAGACAGTTGTCAATAGGTCCGCCCCGTTTTTTGCTGGAATTTTCTGTACCGCAGCGGTCATTACCACCGCAAGCTTCTGACTTCCGCCGGAGAGGTCGACCTGTCCGTACCCAAGCTGCGCCTGGCCCCGTTCGAGACCGCCATCATCGAGCGCTACCGACGCAGGGAATCGTCCGTGGAGGAGTCTCTCATCGAGATGTACCTGGCGGGGGTATCCGTGCGTCGCGTGGAGGACGTCACCGAGCTCCTGTGGGGCTCTCGCGTGAGTGCTTCGACGGTGAGCAACCTGAACCAGAAGGTATACGGCAAGATCGAGGAATGGCGAAACAGGGCCATAGGCGGGGAATACCCCTACGTGTTCGTTGACGGCATCTACCTGAAGCGCAGCTGGGGCGGCGAAATGACCAGCGTCTCGGTACTTGTCGCGATAGGGGTGTCCGAAGACGGCTACCGGGAAATACTCGGCGCAAGCGAGGGTGCAAGCGAAAGTAAGGAATGCTGGCGGAACTTCCTCGTAAGTCTCAGGGAACGCGGTCTGAAGGGCGTGAGGCTGTTCACTTCGGACAAGCACCTGGGCTTCCTGGAATCGGCCTCGGAAGTGTTCCCTGATGCGAAATGGCAACGCTGCACGGTTCATTTTTTCAGGAACCTGATGACAAAGATCCCACGCAACAAGCTTGCTTCGGCCATACCCCTGCTAAAGGCAACATACGCCCAGGAAGACAAGGAGGCAACGCTGAAAAAGGCAGCAGATGTAGAACAGAAACTGCGTGATATGGGGCTGAAGTCTGCCGCCGAGCTTTACCACAAGGGTGTGACGGAAACGCTGACTTATCTCGACTTCCCACATGAACACTGGCGTAGCATAAGGACGAACAACATCCTTGAACGCCTGAACCGGGAGATACGCAGAAGGACGAGGGTTGTGGGCTGTTTTCCTGATGGCGAATCGGCACTGATGCTTGTATGCGCTAGATTGAGATATGTAGCGACGAAGGAATGGGGTACCAAGAGGTACCTGAACATGAAGCACCTTTACGAGATGGAAAAGGAGAACGAGCTGAAACGGGAACAGGAAAAGGACGGAAATGTAGCCTAAATCTGGTGTTGGAACAAACTATTTTTGCGAAAAACCCTTGACACTACCACATCGAGTACATCGACAAGTCGGTTGACAAGTCCATGAGGGAAGTGTATGGGTTGAACCCTTCGGAAGCCCAGTAGGGCAAAAAACAGGTGGCTCCGTCAGGCCGGACTTGTGGCTCTCACTTCTCCGGACTGGCGGCTCCGCCGCTCCGGAATAATCAAAGGAAATAAAATTGTAAATGCAGGCTTATGCGTGGATGAAGTTGTAACTTAAATAAATATGGCTATGAAACTTTTTTTAATTTCTTAACGCAGCCAATTTTCTTTACATAAGGTGTTAAATACACAAACAAGCATCCTAGATAAATACAAAAGCCTATTTGTGGCTCAAAAAAGTTCGCACTTACTAAAAAAGCAACCACAAGAATAAATTCCTTTATAAAGAAACATGTCAACCTTTTATTTATCAATCTACCGACAATTACCTCAGAAACGATAGATCTCGTCGCGACAAAAAAAACGGCCAATAATAAGGTAAGTTTAAGATTGTTCAAAATAAAAGTTGATATTCCCACACAAATCATTGATAAAACAAGCATTGTTACATTGATAACTAGCAAATATTTTTCTTTTCTATAGGCTTTCAAATAGTTATTGGTTAGCAAAGTAACCTTCGAAGTATAAACGATTATAGGTAAAATTAGTGCCAAATATATGAGACTCGGCTCATATTTAGGAATCCATTTTTTTAATATAAAAAAGATTGGATAATAAAAAACTAAAGCAGAGAATAACACTGGCGAGAGATAATTCCGTATTTTTAAATACATATTCGGAAGTTCCGTAACAGCCATTCTTTTCAAAGATGGAAATAATACAATACTAACAGCTGTAACAAAACTTAAAAACAACGAAGTTAAACTAAACGCAAAAGAGATCTTTCCAAAGAGTATTTCATCCCAATTCTTTTGAATGAACATTTTTGTACTACCAAGCAGAAGCATAGAAGACCACGTCGCAATGAGTAAAATAAAGCCACAGGAAATATTCTCTTTAAATTCAGAGATGAAAACCTTAAAAGGAATAAATTTTCCAAAATATAAGCCTTTATTGTATTTACAAAAAACAAAACAGGAAAAGATGCCACAGAAAATGTCTATTAAGCACAAAAAAATATAATTGTTTACAGAAAGAAGTAGGAATAAAGCGGTCAACAACATACATATCAAATTACTTACAATTATAAAGGCCGCATATTTTTTTATTCGATTTGTTATTTGAAATATGTAAAAATTATACGTAAACAAATGTTTTGAGATAATAGAAATAGCAACTAATAATGCAATATATTTATACTCTCCCGAGAAACGGAGATAAGAAAAAACTGCAATAATAAAAGCAAAAAGTAAGTCTGCAAAGAACAATGCCTGATATTGTGATCTTACTAAAGGCTTGTCTAGTTGATCATAATCGAGCCCTGCATAACGAAGTCCGATTCCATCCAAAATACCAAAATGCAGTATTCCAACAAAACTTGAATATAGTATATATACTTGCCAATATGCATATTGAGTTTCATCAATAAACTTAGGTACAACTATATTCAAAAGAAAAGCTACACAAATGGTTATCACCTGAGCAACTATTGAATACGATATATTTCTTTTTATAGAATTAGACACTATACATTTAATCTTTTGTAGGTGTGATTAACAAAAATATTTTTGCAACAGTTAACATTATTATCAAAGTCCACAATTCACGACTGATATCACCTACGCGAACGATATCATAAATAAATGTTGCTAAAATCGTAAAAAATGTAACACTAGCAACATTTTTTGCTACAGAAAAAAAACTTTCCAAATACCTTAACATAAAGCCAAAGAAAATACTTCCGATTATTAAACCGATATATGAAAAATTCAAATAAAAACTACCAAACAAAGTCACTGGTATTCCGCCATGAAAAGCCTCATTAAAAACCAAACGAGTTAATTCGTGATCAAATGTGGGGATTGCTAAGCCTGGGATTGGCATTGTGAAAAAGGAAAGATAATTAAAGCCATAAAAATAATCCATCCCAAATTCTGAAAAAAACTTCAAAGAAACAACGAGCATATCAAACATACAAAACTCATTGAGTAATTCAAAAACAAATGAAAAAGAAGGGGTTCCACCAAGTAATGTAAGTCGAATTATGCCATATAACCAAACTACAATAAAAAGAACAGCAACCATCACCCCAATCTTCTTCATATTTTTTTTTCGATTAAACTCAACACTATATAGTGGGATTATGTAACAAATTAGCAAATTAGTTATATACTGTCTTTTACCAACGAAAGAAAAAAGATAAACACTTAATATAATTAAAAAATAAACAAACAAATTTGGTGTTTTTTTTTCATAAATAATATAAATAATAATGACGGAAAAAAGATACACCCATACAACATCAAACATATGAATTGGAAGGCCCCTCATTATCTGAGACGCATACGAAAAAATCGATAATAAAGACAAAAGAAAAACAAAAGTCAATATATATATTTGATTCTTTGTAAGACTCCTTGGGAAATAATCCTTGGAAATTTTTTTAAAAAAAAACGTATTGCGTATAGGAGAAAAAAGAAACGATAAGTTAAGAACACCTATTCCCAAAAGACCAATAAAAGAAGCCTTCGCAACAGGCATTTCTGAAAAGAAATACGATTGCGTGTATGTATTGTATAACCAAAACACATAAAAACTATTTTCTTGATTTTGTGTAAAAAAAATTTGAATTGGCCTTATAAAAAAAACAAAAAACAAAAAAAAGTCTGCAATATTTATCAAGGAAAAGAAATTTCTTTTATTTATATTATTTACAATCACACATGAAAGAATAACACCATTAAAAAGAACAAGCGCCCAGCTTAAAGATAAAGATGATTCGTCATTGAACGCTATATACAAAACAGCTCCAACAAGAAGTGATAAAATCACAACAATTTTACAAACATTATCATCAACAAGTACTTGTTTCATAAAAATCTATTTAAAATCTATTGAAAAGAATCATTATTATTAAACCAAAGTTTTCAACAAGCCCATACTGATAAATTTTTTTACTAAAAAGAAGTTTAATTTTAAACTTCAGCGATTTATCATAATTTGAGCAAAGCCATAAAAAAGAAAATTTTTCGGTAGCAATTGAATTCGAATATAATTCTAACAAATAGCAACAGCACCTACTTTTAGCTTTTGTTTTATTAAAAATATATCTTTTTATTCTATTTTTCATCAACTGTATTCTGCTACCTCCCGCCCCAACAACGTTTTTTGAATGCTGACGATAATATATCAGAGGTTTTTCAAAGAAAAAAACTTCACCATCTAAAGCATACGTCATACGGAGAACCCAACTATCATGCATTGGGAAAAATTTATACACAGATATCATCGACCAAATTTTCGCAGCCTGTTCTAGCACAACATAATTAAAAACCTGAGTACAACCTAATGAGTGTGGTGAGATAATATTTGCATACATGTTATTAACTACACGAATTGGGGATTTATCTTCTATTGGATTTAAATTTGAATCAACTATTTTAGCAGCAGAAAAAAACAACTGTGGCTTTTTCGATTCCGGTTTAAAAAACGAAATCGATTGTTCAAGTTTATTCTCATACCATACATCATCTTGATCACAAAAAGCATAAAAATCATACTTTGACATTTCGGATACAGCATAATCCATTAGTCGATAAAAACTTTTTGCTGCACCAATGTTTTTTTCTGTTAATATAGTCATGCCACCATATTGATTTTTATACTTGTTCAAAATAGATACAGTTTCGTCAGAAGAACCATCATCACGAGCAAGTATATGTACATTAACATTTTTTTGAGCAAACAAACTATCTAATTGTTGCGCTAAAAAAAGTTCGCCATTATAAGTGGAAAGCATAACTAATACGGAAGCCATAATAAAACCCTTAAGATTTCAACATATTTTAAACTAGAATCAAAAACGACATTTTACGTAGCCCCGTTACAACAATCTTTGTAAATTTGCTTCATCATACCACAGATTTTTTTTACATCGAAATTTTTTATTGTATTTTGATTTATCTTTCGCATTTCCGAGGAACTTTTTAACACAACATCCATTATTCCTCTGGCAAATCCATCAACATCCTGGCAGCCATATAAGAAGCCTCCTTTACCATGTTCAATCAAGTCAACATTACCTCTAATTTTACTGCAAACAATAGGTAGTCCTACAGCCATAGCTTCCATCAATGCAACAGGAAGTCCTTCATGCAGAGACGGAAGAACCGATATATCGGCCGATTTATTCAACGCAATGACATCGGTTCGAAAACCAAGTAAATGGAAATTAGATTCAATTCTTAATGACTTCGCTAGATACCTTAAATCATTTTCTAATTTTCCTGAACCGGCAACAGCATAATGGATTTTAGGATTATCTAATTTCGCTAAAGCACGCATTACAACTTGATGATTTTTTCTTACACTTAATTCCCCTACAGAGAGAAGCAAAATGCAATCTTCGGGAACCCCCATCGACAGTCGGACAACATTTCTGTCGCATTGTATATTCTGAATTTTAGAAAGGTCTATTCCGACTCCTGGCACATAGCAAATCTTCTTTGCAGGCATTTTATTCTGAGCCAAGGTAAAGTCTTCTTTATTGATGGTTATAAGGACATCTGTAAAATGGGCGCAAAACTTTTCGATTGGGTAATAAATAAACCAATTTTTAAGCGGGGCTCCCCTAAAAAAATGAAATCCGTGAGCTGTATAAATTACACGAGTTCCCTGTTTACGGACTCTACGGCATGCCAATCGCACAATCATAGATGCATTGGGTGTATGTGTATGCACAATGTCGTAATGCTCTGATTCGACAAGTTGTTTAAGCATTTTGTAAGCTATAAGATTATTCTTGCTGAATGGCGAACGAGAAAAAGGAATATCGTGAACTTTACAGCCGAGTGTGTTGTAAATCTCTGGCACAGGCTTTTCGCAATTTGTCGCAATTTCTACAGAATGACCTTCGCTCAAGAGCATTTTTACATGCTCTGGAAAAAAGCCCATCGTTGCAGAAATTGTTGTGACGTACAATACTTTCATATAAAATCACAATTAAAAATTTAAAAGATTCATTAGAGAACTTACCTTACTGTATAGCCACCATCAACAACTAAGTTCTGTCCAGTTACCCAGCGGCTTGCATCTGATAGCAAATAAATACACGCATTAGAGATATCCGAACATTGCCCAAGTCCAAGCAAAAAGCCATCAACACGTTTTTCGTATTGTTCTGGGGTAAGCTCACTTAAAAAGTTTTGCATCATAGGAGTAAGAATCGTTCCTGGAGAAACACAATTAATGCATATATTTCTTTTGGATAGCTCCATTGCCATGGGTCTAATTGCACTAACGACAGCCCCCTTAGAGGCTGAATATGCAGAAACCCCAATTCTGCCAATTATTGCTGTAATCGAAGCTATCAGGACAAAGTGCGCAGCATCATTTGAAATCTTTTTGCTACTCAGCTGACGAATAAATTCAAATCCACTCAAAGCATTTGTTTTCATTACTGATTCGTAATCGTCTGTAGAAATCAATTTCAAAGGTGCTGTTTTTTCGATTCCCGCCGAATGAACGAACCCATCGATCTTTCCATTTTCTTCTACAATTTTCTTCACCAAATCTGCAATGCCATCTGTATTCTGCAGGTCAAATACATAGTTTTTTTGCGATTCAGCTTTGTCACACAATTGAATTGTTTCATTCAAACGATCTTCATTACGAGCAATGGCAATAACTGTTGCACCCATTTTAGTGCAGTCAATCGCTATTTGACGACCTATTCCGCTAGAGGCTCCTGTTACGACAATAGTTTTATTTTCTAATGAAAAAGGATTAAAAGACATCAAGCCTCCAAAAAATCATTTGGGGAATTAATTATACCCTCTTCAAAAACATCATCACTTTCGATGACTGGGTAAATGTCGGATACATTGATACTTGCCGAGCAAACACCCCAAGAAAGCCCGACTCCAAATCCACACATCAAAAAATGAACAAGCCGCGATCCAGACTCTGAACCGTACTTGTCACATATTGTTAGAGGAATTGCAGGTGCGGAAGTGTTTCCGAATCTATCAAGGCATATCGGGAATTTTCCCATATCGACTTTCAATTTTTTTGCAAGCATTCCTGTAATAAACTTAT
This sequence comes from Fibrobacter sp. UWB2, assembly GCF_002210425.1. Lineage (NCBI taxonomy): Bacteria > Pseudomonadati > Fibrobacterota > Fibrobacteria > Fibrobacterales > Fibrobacteraceae > Fibrobacter > Fibrobacter sp. UWB2. The sequence continues at coordinate 407,530 of NZ_MWQK01000001.1, forward strand.
TTGCCTGATGGAATGCAAAACATTCATAGTCATCAACGGTCGTTTCTGTTTTGGTCAAAAACTCCTTAATTGTCCGAGGCACCGCAGAAATTGTGAACGAGAAAACATTATCGCCTCGCATTACCGTATTATAAAGGTTACGAGTGTTTCCATCTTTCCAAACAAAATCTTCATGGGTGGCGTTCATATTACGATATCCACCCGCTGGAGCAATAATATCTTGATAACCGTTTCCATCTGTTTTTAAAACGCCCTGTATGCAAGAATTATCAGTAGATTTTTCAAGCAATACTGCAGAGCCTCCATCACCAAAAATCATAGAAACCGAAGAATCTTTCGGATTTGTCATTTTGGTCAGCGTTTCTCCAACAAGCAATAGAGCTTTATCAATGTCAGAATTCTGCATTAAAGAGCAAATTATTTGAAGTCCATACACAAAAGCAGAGCAACCTAAATTCACATCAAAAGAAACACAGTCTTTATTTAGCCCCAATCGTTTATGTAATACACACGCTGTTGCTGGACGACGATAATCTGTAGAATGAGCTACAAATATCAGAGCTTTTACTTCCGACCTATCAACATTTTTTTCAGTTAGTATTTTCTCTGCAGATGCAAAACATAAATCTGAAGCAGTCTGATGATCTCTTGTCTTTCTGTACTGTTTAACACCAGTAGACTCTTTAAACTTTTCAACATATTCTTTCCCAAATGATTCGGCAAAGGAATCTACATTTACGACTGTTTTGGGAACGCATGCTGCAACAGCAGATATTTTAATATTATTGAATTTAAAAAAAGCCATATACTGTATTTCCAAAAGATTTATGTAAGAGAGATTCCACCATCAACAACTAGAGAAGTCCCTGTAGTCCAAGACGATGCATCGGACAACAAATAAACGATTGCGTTTGCAATTTCTTCAGGTTCGCCAAAGCGTTTCAAAGGGTATTTGGCAGCATCTGCAGCTAGTTGTTCAGCCGTTAGTATATCAGGTGAATTAAATGGCGTTTTGACCATTCCCGGATTAACGCTGTTAACACGAATTTTCTTCGGAGCAAGTTCCAGCGCACAAAACTTCATCCAAGAATTTAGCGCAGCTTTAGAAGTTCCGTAGATACAATTCCCTTCTGTAATATCAAATACGCCACCAACAGAGGAAACGATAACGACAGAGCCCATTTTTTTTACTTTTTTCTTTTTAACAAGTTGCCTCAAAAATTCAACTGTTGCAAAGAAATTCAAGTTAAACACCCTGTCAAAATCCTCGCGAGAGCAAAAAAGCAGCGGTTTCATCGCCCCAATGCCTGCAGAAAAAACGACACCATCAAAATCAGGAAATTCTAATATCGCATCTTCTACACTTTTTTTATCAGTTATATCAAGTGATAAAAAGGAATGTGTATCGCCAAGCATTTCTTCTTGTGTGGCCTTGAGATGCTCTGCTCTCCGTCCAACAACATAACATGTTGCCTCCATTTGGGAACATAGACGAGAAGTCGCGCGTCCAATGCCAGAACTACCGCCAACAATGAGAATTCTTTTTCCCTGAAGTGAGAATGGATTCATCATTTAAGGATTACCCCACCATCAACAACTAGAGTGTGACCCGTAACCCAAGACGACGCATCAGATAACAAATAAATAATCGCATGAGCGATGTCTTCCGGCTTACCGAGCCTTCCCAATGGATACTTAGACACATTTTCTTTGAGTTGATCGTCAGAAATGGTTCCTGCAGCCAATATATTCGTGGACACAAGCCCCGGATTGACGCTATTCCCTCTTATCCCACTTTTTGCCATTTCAAGAGCGAACCCCTTCATAAAAGCGTTAAGGCCACCCTTAGAGATTCCATACATCGTATTACCGATTGTAGAAATCATCACTCCACCAATAGATGAAGTAAACACAACCGAACTTCCCTTTGAAAGTTTTTTCTTTTTCAAAAGTCGCTGAGTTAACAAAACCGGCCCGATCATATTTACATTTAAGACTTCCGATAAATCATCATTATTGATAAATTTCACAGGAAGAGTCTTTACAATGCCAGCATTAAGGGAAACGCCTTCCAGTGCGGGCAAAGCATCTACTAAAGCGGCAATACCATTCTCATTGGACAATTCAGCAAGGATCATCTGATGATCCTGAGCAAAAGAACGATCAAGAGAATCAAAAGTCTCTTTCAATCGAGCTTCATTACGAGCAGTAATATAAACAGTAGCACCCATTTTTGAGCACTCAATAGCCGTAGTACGCCCAATCCCAGACGACGCACCAGTAACAAGAATCTTCTTGCCCTCTAGTGAAAATGGATTATACGACATGTACCTTATCCACCTCCTCATCTGACACTTCTACAAGGTCTGATATTACAAGATTTTCAGTTTCAAAATAAGTTGTTCCCCAAGAAAGACCTACACCAAATCCGCAACAAAGGAATTTTGCCGGTTTATTTTCAGCTTTATTTTTAAGTTCTGCAACGATAGTCATTGGAATACTTGCGCCATTCGTATTGCCAAACTTATACATGCTAGAAGGAACTTTCTCCATTGGCAATTTCAACTTCTTTGCAATCATGTTATTCATCTTGGTATTTGCCTGATGGAATACAAACCAATCAGCTTGCAAATAATCAAAATTATAGTGAGCAGCAAGAGATTTAACAGACTTTGGAGCAGCGGTTATGCCAAAAGAGAATACATCCATCCCTTTCATACGAGATTGAAGCCTGTATGTTTCCTTTCCTTCAATAATTTCAGTATCAAAACTAGATGTAGTAACAGGGTTACGCGCACCGCCTTCTGGCGTAATAATAGCATCAAAGCCACTACCATCAGTCCCAAAATGGAACATGATTTCAGAATGACCTTCACAGAATTCCACTGCAGTAACAGTACCGCAGCAGCCAAATAAAGGATTTCTACGACGACGAGGCCCTCTAAACCTTGCTTTTGCTTCACCGCACATTACTAAAGCTTTTTTAATAGTCCCTCTGCCAAGAATCGATGCAGCGGAGCTTAAGCCATATACCCATCCAGAGCAGCCTAAAGAGATGTCTTCTGCAAAACATTCTTTAGATAAGCCCAAACGATCTTGTAAAATGCAAGCGGTAGCAGGCAAAATATAGTCCGGAGACTGAGAAACAAAGAATATCGCACCGACATCCTCTTTATTCCAGTTTAAATCGGCTATGAGTTTTTCTGCCGCCGCATAGCACAAATCTGACGTTGTTAAGGTGTAACTAACCCGACGTTCCTTTACACCCGTTGTTTTGACAAAGTCCTCGGGAGAATACTCCGTTGAGACTGCGTCATCTTCTGTGGGGTGCAGATTGTCGGCAATATTTTGGGGAACTCCGGCTGATATGCCGGCAATTCGAACATTCGGGAAAGATAAAAACGCCATTACTTTTTGCTCTTTACAGTGTTAAACAAATCTTCAATAGTTGCAGAGTTTTCAATATCAGCGCCCTTGAGCGTAATATCGTATTCTTCATCGACCATTGCAATGATGTTGAGAGCCATTAAAGAAGACCATTCGTCCAAGTCATGGAACTTGGTATCAGCCTTAAATTCGGCAGCATCAGTTTCTTCGAACTGCTCGGCAAAATGTTCAATGAATTCGTTGATATCCATGTTTATCTCCTATGTTTAGGGGTTTATTGTTAAATTTTTTCACGCTTGGCAGGGACGCCAATGTAAAGGCTATTTTCCTTTGGTTTTGTCATTAAAACACTGCCAGCAGCAAGTCTTACGCCATTCTTTATTTTCAACAATTGAAGTACAATGGAGTTGACTCCGAAAAAGTTGCAATCTCCCATTGTTACTTCACCAGATATACGAACAGCGGGCATAAAGGAATTGTAATCACCAATTTTAACATCGTGTCCAAGAACGACAGATCCGTTAAAAACATTGAAATTACCAATGGTCACATCACAAGAAAAAGCACAACCACCCTGAATTATGTTTCCCTTGCCTATAGTAAACGACTCCTTATCGGAGTAATAGGTATTAGGGTAAATCAGGTTCGGGAATTCAACATTCGCATTAGTAATCTTTTCGACTACTTTTTTGACTGTATTAGGGTTCCCAATGGCCACAATCACATTGATTTTACCTTGCCAAGCGTTCAATTCTTGCATGCCACCAAGGATAGGGCCAAAATGTGAGACCATCTTGCCTTTTTCCACGCCATCGTCAAAAAAACCGAGCAGATTCCATGTTGGTTCTTTTTCGTTAATCTTGTTGATGGAACATGCTACTTCGCGACCAAAGCCGCCTGCACCGTAAATTGCAATATTCTTAAGTTCAGCCATTTGCAACCTTCTGTTCTGGTTCCGGAGTTCCCATAAATGCGGTCATGGTAGCTTCACCATTGGCTCCGCTGATTCCTTCACGTTTTACAGCCTTTTTGAGCGTGGTGAGGATAATCTTTACATCGCCGAAGAAGGTCACGTTGTTCACGTATTCTACATCGTACTTAAATTTCTGTTCCCAGGTAATGGCGTTGCGACCGTTTACCTGCGCAAGGCCGCTGAGCCCCGGGCGCACATCATGGCGATGTTTTTGCTCGGAATTGTAACGCGGCAGGTATTCCACCAAAAGCGGTCTCGGCCCGATTACAGCCATGTCACCCTTGAGGATGTTGAATAGCTCCGGAAGTTCGTCGAGGCTTGTGCTGCGTAGGAACTTGCCGTAGGCATTCAGGCGAACATCGTCTGGGAGTAGGTTGCCGTTGGCGTCCTTTTCGTTCGTCATGGTGCGGAACTTGATGAGCTTGAAGATTTTTTCGTTAAGGCCCGGGCGCGGCTGCGTAAAGAACGGGTTGCCCTTCATCTTGATGGCGCCGAGAATCGTGAGTACGACGAGGACCGGGCTCAGGCAGATGATGGCAGCCAAAGCACAGAAGAAGTCGAGAGGGCGCTTGAAAAACCGGGCGTACATTACTCGAAGCATTCCTTGATGGTCTGGATGATGGCGTCCTGCTGTTCGGGGGTCATCTTGTTGTCGCTCGGGAGGCAGAGTCCGCGGGCAAAGATGTCGGCACCCACGTCTCGGGTTTCGCCGGCAATGTAGGCGTTCGTGCGGGCGCGTCCGTTGCCGTTCGCGGTGATGAAGGCGCGGCTCATGTACATGGGCTGCATGTGCATCGGTTTCCAGATGGGGCGGCCTTCGGCGTTCATGGCGGCGATGCGCTCGAGGATTTCCGTCGGGCAGCTCTTGCCTTTTTCGTGGATGTAAAGGGCCTCGGTTTCGCCGCGCACCTGCTTACACATGGCACTCTTGTCGATAATCAGGCAGCTGAGCCAAAAATTCGGTTCGCTGTTCTCTGCGTCGTAGGGGTTCATCTGCACCGGGAGTCCCTTCAGGCCTTCCTTGTAGCGCATGTAGATGGCCTTTTTCTGGGCGATGTGCTCTTCGAGATAGGGCATCTGGCCGCGCACCACGCCGGCGATCACATTGCTCATGCGGTAGTTGTAGCCGATTTCTTCGTGCTGGTACCACGGGGCAGCCTCGCGGCTCTGGGTGCTCCACTTGCGCACCTTCTCGGCGTCTTCCTTGCTGTCGGTAAGGAACATGCCGCCGCTAGAGCCGGTGATAATCTTGTTTCCGTTGAAGCTGATGGCGCTGTAGTCGCCGAAGTTGCCGGTCTGCTTGCCCTTGTAGCTTGCACCGAAGCTTTCGGCGGCGTCTTCGATGAGGAGGGCGTTGTGTTTTTGGCAGATGGCACGGATTTCGTCAACCCTGGCCGGGGTTCCGTAGAGGTGTACGAGTACCACCAGGCGCACGTCCGGGTAAATTTCAAAAGCCTTTTCGAGGGCGACCGGGTCCATGTTCCACGTCTTGTATTCGGTGTCGATGAACACTGCCTCGCCGTTCTCGTAGGCGATGGGGTTCACGGTGGCGTCGAACGTCATGTCGCTGCAGAACACCTTGTGGTTTTGGAGCGCCCCGGTGCCGGCCTTGGGCATGCCGTAAAGCGCTTCGCCAGCGAGCTTTGTGCAGAGGTGGAGTGCGGCCGTGCCTGCGGAGAGCGCGACGGCGTACTTGCAGCCGACCTTCTCGGCGGCGAGCCTTTCGAGCTCGTTGATGTTCGCGCCGACGGTGCTCATCCAGTTGGTTTCGTAAGCCTCGGTGACGTACTTGATTTCGTCGCCGTGCATCGTTGGGCTAGAGAGCCAGACCTTCTTCTCGAAACGCATCATGGATTACCGCAACCTCGGGGTTACTCCGGCGCATATAAGGTAAGGCGACCTCCGCCCCGACCTGCATTGCCGGATGTTAAACAATTCTTACCAAATATAAGTAATTAATCTTATTATTTGTAAGTTTTCTGCCCTTATAATGACAGAAAACTTACTTTTTTGAGTTGAGGATGGGCAAAAGAATCTTTTTGAGCTGCAGAAGTACTACTTCATAGCTAGCATAGCCGCAATCACACTATCCGGCACATTCTGCGAACGCAGAAAATCTGCACGTTTTGATGTCAGAACATCATTTTTCTTGCGCTCACTATCCCTGCCTCTAGCCTGGCCCTTAAGGAAGGCTTCTGCTTCAATTGCTTCATATTCATGATGGTCAAACATGTTAGCCTCCAATGCTTTCAAAAGTTCTGGTTTCATGCGGCTTATGCGCAAACGTTCACGAGCATTCACAAAAATCGGGTCTTCCGTTTCGGGAACCTGGAGCGGGCCTCGAGAAATAAGCCGGAGCCAAAAATCCTCGCGGGTTTTAACGCCCTTACGCAACCGCAAGAAGTTGGGCAAGTCAACTACAATATACCTATTTTTCCGCGAAATAGGGAGCGCATTCCCCGACTTGACCTCATATTCGCTATAAGTAGTCCAAACGTCCTTATAGATATCCTTTGATTGAAGAATCGAACTATTGCAGAGCCAAATAGACACCGTTTCCGGGAGCTCATAATAGCGATACTTTCGGTCCTGTTCCGACAGACCCTGAAAATATGGCGAACGATTGTATTCATACTTGCCACGCAGCGTGAGGTACGAATTATAAAGGTGCATGCGATCAAAGAAGAATGAGTGGACCTTGTTTTGCATTTCCACATTCAAATATCGGTTGTCCTTGGTTCGCACCCATACATCGAGACGCGCAGGGTCGTTTTCCGGCATAAAAATGTCGATGGGCTTTTCGAATTCGTATTCGAGGTCTACTATTCCGTGGTCGGGATCCAGTTGAAGCAAGCTATTGAGGACGTCGCGAATGGTGTCCTTGTCGTCCATCAGTATGCGAAAAATCGCCGCGTATTTGGGCAGCAAGAATTCCTCGCCTTGTTCATCCCTGACAATGTACGTTTTTGTTGATTGATTATCGTTACTAGACATATATTCCGGGCTTACGCTTGCGTAATTTTGGACCATACATGCTAATAATCGCCGCAAAAAAGCGCACATCTATAGCAGCCGTCCTCAGTGAACTCACCCAAAATAAAGAATCCTAATCCAGGAGGCATCAATGAGCAACGATTCCCTGATGCTTTATCATGGAACGTAAACTAGAAAAGAGCCGTCGGTATTGCTACCGGCGGTTCTTTGATTGTTGGATGGAGGAGGAGTCTTTTTTATAAGCTTTTATATTTTCAAGTTCTTCAGGTATTGCGAAAGTTCCATGTTCGCGGAGTAGTCCACCGGGCACTCGATGATGCTCGGCACGTCTTGGCGGAAAGCTTCGCGCAAGGTGCTCGGCAAGTCTTCGGTGCGTTCAATGCGGTAGCCCTTCAGATGCAAGGATTCGGCGTACTTGACGTAATCCGGATTCGTGAATTCGACCGCATAGCTGTCGCCATAGCGTTCTTCCTGTTTCCACTTGATGAGGCCGTAGCCGCCATCGGTAAAAATCAGCGTCACGAACGGGATGTGTTCGCGGTAAGCCGTCTCGAGTTCCTGGCTGTTCATCATAAAGCCGCCATCACCTGTGACCGCCAAGACCTTTTTCTTGGGGTTCAAAAGCTTTGCCGCAATCGCGCCAGGCACCGCAATACCCATGGTCGCAAAACCGTTAGAAATAATGCAGGTGTTCGGGTGGTCGCAATTGTACTGGCGGGCAATCCACATCTTGTGCGCACCCACGTCCGAAATCAGGATGTCTTCTTCATCCAGAACGAGGCGGATGTCGTGCAGCACCTTCTGCGGTGTCGGCGGGAAGCTCGTGTCGTGATCGTAACGCGAATGCTCGGCCACCATCATCGCACGGATTTGCATAGCCCATTCCGGTTCCCAGGAGTTTGGACAAACGCTGCAGAGCGCGTCGAGAGATGCGGAGATGTCGCCAATGATTTCTTCGTCGGGCTGATAGAATTTGTTCACATGGTTCGGCGTTTCGTCGATGTGAATAATCATCTTGTCGCCATTCGGGTTCCACTTGGCAGGCGCATATTCCACGACATCATAGCCCACGGCAATCACGAGGTCCGCCTGTTCCATGACAATGTTCGGATAATCCCTTTGCGGTAGTCCGATGCAGCCCATGAAATACTTTTCGCAAGTCGGGATCACACCCTTTGCCATCATGGTGCAGACCACGGGAATCTTGGACGAGGACACAAACGCACGCAATGCCTCGGAAGCGTGGTTACGCACTGCGGAATGGCCCACAAGAACCACCGGGCGCTTTGCATTCGCAAATACCCCTCCCGCCGCAAGAATCGCATCGGTGCTTGCGTACACGGTATTTTCGCGATGGTGCTTCAGCGGAGTTTGAGCGACCTCGCCTTCCACTTCCATAGCGGCAATGTTGCACGGCAAGTCGATGTGGCATGCACCGGGCTTTTCCATTTCGGCATACTTGAACGCAATACGGACAATCTCGTTCACCGTGTCCGGACGAACAACCTGCTTACTGCGCTTGGTAATCGGCGTAAACATGTTCACCAAGTCCAAATATTGATGGCTCGTCAAGTGCATACGCTCTGTACCCACCTGCCCCGTAATGGCAATCAGCGGAGCGCCATCGGAGTTTGCGTCGGCAACGCCCGTAACAAGGTTTGTAGCGCCAGGGCCAAGGGTCGAAAGGCAGACGCCCGCCTTCCCTGTCAAACGGCCGTAGACATCGGCCATAAAAGCGGCACCCTGTTCGTGACGCACCGTAATGAACTTGATGGACGACTTCTTAATCGCTTCCATCAGTTCGAGAGTTTCTTCACCAGGGATTCCAAAAATGTACTTGACGCCTTCACTTTCTAAGGACTTAATCAAAACTTCAGCAGTGTTCATAATTCTAAAGGTCTTTTAAATGTCTCCGCGGAGTGTTTTGCAAAAATCGTGCCAAAATGCGAAATTGCGGTAAAAAACGGGGAAATGCGCCGGTTTTAGGGGGAATTCGGTGAAATGCGGTGAAATGTGTTGAAATGCGGTGAAATGCGCCGCTCCTTTACACAACAAAATCTGTAAAAAATTCAATAAATGTAAAATACGGATTATAAAAATACGCGATTTTAAGCCATATAAGCCTTGGCACATTTTTTGCGACAAAACGAGCATGGAATGTGTAGAGACAGAAGATACTTTTATCCGGTCCATTTCGGCATTGTCGAAAGTGGAATTCGAGCACCGCTGCAGGCGTTTGCATAACGTTCTTGACGAGAACGATCTTTCGTCGAGTATGGGAGGCAACCACAAGGGCACAGACCCCATCCCTCTCGTGATTACGGCCGAAGAATGGAAAACGCTAGAAGCGGGCGTTGCGCAAAGGGCTAGGCTTTTTAACGCGCTCGCGAAAGACGTTTATGGCGAACAAAGTCTTTGGAAAAAAGGCAAGTTGCCCGCCGCGCTGTTGTTTGCGAACCCGGATTTTTTGCAGGTTGTATGGAAAGTGCACCCGGTTGGCGATGTTTTTGTGAACTTGACATCCACCGATGTGGCAAGACTCAAAGACGGAACTTTCGTGGCGGTATCGGACCATTTGCAAGTACCCGATGGATTGGGGCGTGCACTGGAGAACCGCATTGGCGTGAGCCGTGCATTCCCGGAACTTTTCCGCAGCATGCAAACGGAACGATTGGCAGGATTTTTCAAGAAGCTGATGAATGGCCTAGACGCCATGCACAAGAACATAGGAGGTGAAGGTGAAACCAGCAAGGTGGTACTTTTGGCATCGAGTCCGGACAATCCGCGGCGAGCAGAAGACGCCGTAATTGCCCGTTACCTCGGGATCCCACTTGTCGAAAACGATGACCTCGCGATTCGCAATATGCAAGTGTACATGAAGACGCTTATGGGGCTCAAGAAGATTGGGACCATATTCCGCCGAGTGGAAGACGGCATGTGCGACCCGCTGGAATTGCGAATTGACAGCGGCGAAGGAGCTGTTGGCTTAATCAGTTCCGTCCGTGCAGGGAATGTCGCAATAGCAAACTTTCTCGGGACTGGCGTTCTGGAGACGCCCGTATTCAAGCCGTTTTTGCCTGAGATTTGCCGCGAGCTTTTGAGCGAAGAACTGCTGTTGCGCGATGTGGAAACGCTTTGGCTCGGGAATGCAGATGATACGGAACGCGTTTTGGCAGAGCCCGAAAAATGGATTTTCAAGAAAGCTTTCCGCGACGAAGGAAGCTTCAAGGAGGCAGAACCCAAGACTTATGCGACCATGACAACAACGGCACAGCTTGCGTTGTTGCAAGCGGTCGAAAATGCACCCGAGCAATGGGTGGCCGAAAGATCGATGGAGATTTCGACGGTTTACGCTTACCGAGGAGAATTCACGCTGACGGTTTCGCTGATGCGATTCTTTGCGGTGAATACCGCGAACGGAACTTCGGTAATGCCGGGCGGCCTCGGGATTTTGGACAATGGACTTGGAGAAAAAGACATTTGGGTGCTTTCGGAAAATCCTGTGGCGAACTTTTCTTTGCTCGCTCCAGCAAGTCAGGCAATTACGCCGTCGAGAGCTGGAGGCGACCTGCCTAGCCGTGCGGCCGAGAACTTGTTCCGGCTGGGGCGAGCATTGTCGGCTTCGAACATGATGGCCCGTATTGCAAGAGGAATCGCGGTGAGGCTCTCGGACGAATCCTGGATGGACATGCCGGAACTGCCGTGGATACTGAAGGCAGGGCTTACAGACGAATCGCAGTCGAGGCTCGCGCAAGATCCCGAAAACGCACTCCGTTACTTTATTTTGCGCAAAGACAACAAGAACGGCATGCAATGCGTGCTGACGGAAATTCGAGAACTCGGCATGCAGTTGCGAGACCGCATTTCGGAGGATTTATGGCTTTACTTGAACGGATTTGGCATTGCAGAAGTGCCGGCAGGCACAGGTGCGGCAGCGCTGTTGCCATACCTAAAGGAGGTCCTGTCGGACAGCGCTGCAGTGGCCGGGCTAGCGGCAGATTCCATGACACGCGGCCACGAATGGCGCTTTTTGGAACTCGGTCGTGAAATCGAGTGCGCCATCCGCACCTTGCAACTTGTCAAAAGTCTGTTGTACACCGCCCCCACTGACGAGATGACGAACTTGCGCTTGTTGCAAGCGGTTCTTGAAATCGGCGACGGACTCATGACTTACCACCGCCGCTACGGAGGCCGTTTGCAAGTTGTCCCCGTCATCGACTTGCTATTGTCGGACGAATCCAACCCGCGAAGTGTCGCCTACCAGGTGGCAAAACTGCGGAAAGCGGCAAAGCACTTGCCCGGGAATGACCAGAGCGAAGCAACATTCTCGCCACTGGACCGCGAACTGATGCGCGTGCTCGCCGAGCTCCGCCTCGCAAACATTGAACAACTTGCAGAAACAGTTGATAACAAAAGGGAGAACCTCATAAAACTCGTAGAAACACAGATAAATTCTATTGAACGGATTGCCGAAATCGTAAACAGGCTCTACTTAAGCCACGCACCGCGCGCCGATGTTTTCCATGCGACAACTACTGACGTATCGGAGGTTTAAGATGCCCATTTATCAAGTTGATCACGAGACCGTCTACGACTACCGACTCCCCGTTCTTTACAGTAACCACCTCGCCCACATGCTCCCGCGAGAAGTCCGCCGACAAAACTGGATTAGCCACAGCATCGAAGTGGAACCAAACCCGACAATTCGGCAGGAACGCATCGACATTTTCGGGAACAAAGTGTTGGCATTCAGCATCGAGCAGGAACACACGCACTTTAGATTCAAGACAACCGGCATCGTAGATGTTCAGGGAGAAGAACCGCCAAAACAAGGTGAAACAATGAAATGGGAAGATGCCACAAAGCTTTTGGAACGCCCGACAAGCGACGAGACGTTAGACGCCGCGATGTACGCCTACGCCTCCCCTTTCGCCAAGTTTGACGAATCCGTCCGCAATTACGCGCTCGAAAGCTTTGAGCCAGGCCGCCCCATTTTTGATGCCGCCTACGAGCTCATGAAGCGAATCTACACGGATTGCAAGTACACGCCGGGAGCCACAAGAATCGGGGCGCAGCCGCAAGAAATCTTGCGCGGGCGAAAAGGCGTCTGCCAAGACTTTGCGCACTTGATGATAGGCTGCTTGCGTTCACTGCATTTGCCCTGCCGTTACGTGAGCGGCTACCTCCGCACGCACCCCTGCGAAGGGCAACCTAAACTTGTCGGAGCCGACGCGACCCACGCCTGGGTCAGCACCTACATTCCCGGCCACGGCTGGGTAGAACTGGACCCCACCAACAATGTGCTTGGAGGTAACGAGCACATTATACTCGCCTGGGGCAGAGACTTCGGAGATGTGAGCCCGTTAAAGGGAGTCATCACCGGAGGTGGCGAGCATACCTTGAAAGTGTCCGTGAACGTGGACATGAAGGAATAAGTGAGACTACAAGAAACAATGGATCCTATCGTCAAATGCTATTCAAGAAATAATGGTTTCTATCGGCACTCCGTGCCTCCAGAATGACAGGTTCCAGGATGACTGTAAAGGAACATTTAACATAAAAGCATAAGGAAACAAAACATGCGATTTGGAAATTACGATACCGAAGGCTTTTACGATGAGCTTTGCTTACCGGATGGGACTCCCCGCCCGGCCGCAGAGCCGTTGTTTACGAAAATCAACGAGCTTCCCGAAGGAGAACTGCAACGCCGCCAAACCATTGCAGAATCCGCATTTTACGATAACGGAATTACATTCGCGGTTTACGGCAACAAGGACGGCAAGGACAAAATCATCCCCTTTGACGTCATCCCGCGTATTGTAAGCGCAGCCGACTGGAAGCACCTCGAAGCGGGCCTCAAACAGCGTACAGAAGCGCTGAACTGCTTTTTGACGGACATCTACAACGACCGCAAGATTTTGCGTGACAAGGTCGTCCCCGAAAGCCTCATCAACACCTGCACCGCTTACAGAGCGCAGATGGAAGGCTTTGTGCCGCCCAAGGGAATCTGGGCGCACATTACAGGCACGGACCTTGTGCGCGATACCGACGGTACATTCTATGTACTTGAAGACAACATGCGTTGCCCGAGTGGAGTCTCGTACGTGTTGCAGAACCGCCAGATTCTCAAGAGGACCTTCCCGCAGGTATTCTCCAACTGTTCCATTCGCCCCGTAGACGAATACTGCACCCGTCTGCGCCACGCCCTGGAATACTTGGCAGATTCTACAGCATCGCCTAAGGTCGTGGTGTTGACTCCCGGCATCTACAATTCGGCGTACTACGAACATTCCTATTTGGCACAGCAGATGGGCGTGGACCTCGTGACTGGCGATGACCTCGTTGTGCAAGACAAGAAAGTCTACGCACGCACAACGCGCGGCCTCAAGCAGGTTCATGTGATTTACCGCCGTGTCGATGACGAATTCTTGGATCCGAAGGTTTTCCGCCCGGATTCTTGTCTCGGCGTGCCTGGACTGATTGAAGCCTACAAGGCGGGGAACGTAGCGCTTGCGAATGCGCCCGGTTGCGGTGTTGCCGACGACAAGGCGATTTACACCTACGTACCGCAGATTATCAAGTACTACCTCGGCGAAGAGGCGATCATCCCGAACGTGCCGACATTTGTCTGCGAGAACCCGAAGCACATGCAGCATGTGTTGGACCACATCGAAAATATGGTCGTTAAGGCCGCCAGCGAATCCGGAGGCTACGGCATGCTCGTGGGTCCAAAATCTACCAAGGAGGAATGCGAAGCGTTTAAGAGCAAGATCATCGCAAACCCGCGTAACTACATTGCGCAGCCCATGATTTCGCTCAGCCGCGTGCCATGCATTGTCGACGGCGGTTTCGAAGGTCGCCATGTGGATTTGCGCCCCTACATTGTGCAAGGGCGAGAGACTTACATCCTCCCCGGCGGCCTCACTCGTGTGGCGCTCCGCAAGGGTTCCATCGTGGTGAACAGTTCGCAGGGCGGCGGATGCAAGGACACTTGGGTCATCGCCGAAAACGAGAAAGCCCCCGAACTTGGCCAAGCTAAACTTTGGATGGAACAGCAGCAACAACAATAGGAATTTAGAAGTAGGTAGTGTATTATGTTAAGTAGAGTCGCAAATTCCATTTATTGGCTCGCCCGCTATATTGAACGCGCCGAGAACGTCGCGCGAAGCATCGACGTGAACCTCCAACTTCAATTGGACTTGCCTGGCGAAGAACGCCCTTGGGAACCGGTGATTCAAATTGCCGGCAATGCCGATGACTTCTTCAAAAAATACGCGCACGTTTCCATTGAAAACGCGCTCATGTTCCTGACGTTCGATAAGGAAAATCCGAACAGCATCATTTCGTGCGTCGGGGCCGCCCGTGAAAACGCCCGCTGCGTCCGCGAAAGAATTTCTTCGGAACTGTGGATTGCCATCAACCAGTTTTACTTGAAACTAAACGACCCCGAAATGCCGAAGGAAGCGTTGGCAGGTCCACACGCCTTTTACAACAGCGTCAAGGAATTCAGCCAGCTCACCGCAGGCATCATCCAGGGCACGATGAACCACGATGTCGCTTGGAACTTCACGCATCTCGGCACATTGCTCGAACGCGCCGACCAGACTTCGCGTATTTTGGATGTCAAGTACTACATCTTGCTTCCGGATGTGAGCATGGTGGGCATGGCGCTCGATACCGTGCAGTGGAACGCCGTTCTCAAGAGCGTCGGTGCATACGAAATGTTCCATCGTCGCAATTCGAATGTGACACCGCACAACGTCGCGGAATTTCTTCTGCTTTCCGAAGACTTTCCGCGTTCCTTGCGCTACTGCTTGGAAAAAGCGGAGCAGTGCCTTAAGAACATCGCCTACCCTGTCAAGAGCAAGGCGGAATCCATCCGCCTCTTGGGAAAGCTGCGTTCCGACATCGCGTTCACGACCATCGAAGAAATCATCGACGAAGGGCTTCACGAACAAATTGAAAAAGTCCAGATTCGCCTAAACGAACTCGGCAATCAAATCTGGAAAGATTTCTTCTGCTAAAAGCACCTTCACGCCATTTCTTTTGTATATTAAGATTGCATTTACAAAGCGAGCCACCGAGCTCGCTTTTGGAGCTTTTATGAAAACTTGCAGAATTTGTGGCGAAACATCCGAAGCGAAATCATACTTTGCAAAGGAAATGATGTACTTAAACGCAGGGCATTTTGAATACTTTGAATGCCCGCACTGCAAGTGTTTGCAAATCGATAGCGTTCCCGAAAACTTGAGCGAATACTACGGCCCCAATTACTACAGTTACAACAAGCCCGCCGACACCGTCACCCGCGCAAAGACGCAGTACAACAAACGCGTACTCGACGTGGGTTGTGGCGCAGGCGCATTGCTCTGTAGCATGGCGGCAACATCAGGCATCGAGAGCCTTACCGGTTGCGACCCGTTCATCGAGAAAGATATCTCGTACGAAAACGGCGTTCAAATTTTCAAGAAGACAGTCCACGAAATGACGGGCGAATTCGACGTCATCATGCTCAACGATTCGTTCGAACACATGACCGACCCGCACGAGACCATGGACAGCCTCAAGCGCCTTTTGGCAAATGGCGGAACCATCAAGATGACACTCCCCATCTACCCGAACATTGCGTTTGAAAAATACAAAGAGAACTGGTACCAGCTCGACGCCCCGCGCCATATCATTTTGCACTCCATCAACAGCCTAAAACTACTCGCCAACCAGCACGGCTTCAAGATTGTGCAGATGATTTTCGACTCCAACAACTCTGCCATTTTGAGGAGCTACCTGTACACCAAGGGCATCACGTTCTGGAAGCAGGACCCGAAGGAAATTTTCAAGTATTTCACTAAAAGCGAAATCATCGACATCGATAAAAAAATGGCTGAAGCAAATAAGAAAGGTTACGGCGACCACGCCACAGTCTTCTTCATGCATAAGTAATTGACAGAAAAATAACAGCACAAATTAGTCACAAATTCCTTTTTTTTGTGCCATTTCACCCCATTCCCCTAAAAAACTTCTCAACGTTTACAACAGTAAATAAAAAAAACAAATAAAAGCGGTCTATTATATAGAAAACCGCTATATATTCCATTATAGAACGTGTGGGTTTAGTTTTTTCAAGGGATGAGATAATAATGAAAAAACTGTTGGTTTGGTCACTCGCTATTGCGGGTACATGTTTTTATGGGTGTGCAGACGACAATTCGGCTGCATTTGATTCTATTGCGCCTGAAATCGGCGAAGAAGAGTCTTCTACGGAAGAGTCTTCTTCATCTGTCGAGTCTGAAGAATCTTCTTCATCTGCAAAACAAGAAGCGCCCGCTTCGGGCAGCGCGGATTCCAATGCGAATTCTAGCGCGGACAAAGCCGCAAATTCGAGTGCCGACACGAGCGCAGACTCCAACACAGGCGATTCCGAAAGTTCCTCCTCGCCCGCTCCGCTTTCGAGCTCTGCGGTAGCACCGGCAAGCAGTTCGACACCTGCCCAAATTCCGACACTTTCATCGAGCGCTATCGCTATTTCGAGCTCCACCATCTCGACAAGTTTTTCTTCGTCTAGCGGGCTTGCTGAATACGATGACAACCACAAGGCAAAAGCCACATTCCTCCCGAAAGCGGGCTTCTACAGAAGTTTAACGATTGAACCGCTCACACCGCAAAAAGGTGGTGAAATCCGTTGCACATTTGACGGATCTTTCCCGACGGCAACATCCGAACAAATCACAGTGGCAAAGCAAATCACCGAGAACTCGGTTGTACGTTGTTCTGAATTTGTAAACGGAGTCGCCGCAGATACGACAACGCAAACGTATTTCATCAATGAAAGTGTTTCGATGCCGGTGGTAGCCCTCACGGTAAATCACCACGATATGTTCGATTCTACCGATGGTCTCTACGCTACCGGAAACCTCACTGGCGGTGGCATGGGTGGCGGCATGTGGGACTTTGGCGGCGGCGCAAACGTTACCGACAACAACAACCCGAAATGCACCGAGCCTTGCAAGCAGGCGAATTTTTGGAAAGATACAGAGCTCCCCGTCCATGTGGAATACTTCGAAAAAGGAAGTTCCACCACAGAAAAGACTTGGGAAATCGATGCAGGCATTTCGATTATCGGTAATTACAGCCGTTACAAGCCCAAGAAGAGCGTTGCCATCAAGATGGACAACGACAATTACGGCGACAAGACTCTCAAATATTCTTTGTTCAAAACGCGCCCCGAAGCCAAGAAATTCAAGAGCTTCAACTTGCGCAACAACGGAAACCGTTTCTGGACGGACTATGTTGGCGATGCCATGATGACAGCACTCATGGAAGGCACAGAAGTCGATTACCAGCGCAGCCGCCAGGTCGTCGTGTTCTACAACGGCGAATACTTCGGCATCCACGATATGCGCGAACGCTTGAACAGGAGCTATGTCGAAACGAATTACGGCATTGATTCCAAGTCCATCAACATGATTAAAATCACCGGTTCCAGCTACGAAGCTAGCGGTACAAACGGCGCATCGACGGAAGATTACAAACAACTTGTAAATAGCATTTCTAGCGCCAATTTTGCAGGCGAAAACAACGCACAGTACGAACAGATTAAGAGCAAAATCAACGTCAACAGTTTTGCGCAATACATGTTCGCCGAAATGTACTACCACAATGGCGACTGGCCGAACAACAACGTGCGCGCCTGGGGCGGTAACGGCCATCCGTTCAAGTTTGTCGCATTCGATACCGACCACGGCTTTGGATTCACGCCGGGCATCAGCGGCTTTGACGAAGAAAATGAAAACATGTTCACCTGGGTGCTTGGCGCAAAGCAGACGAGCAATCAGGGCGGAAACAATGGTGGCATGTGGGGCGGCTTCGGCGGAGGCTTTGGAGGCGGTTTTGGCGGAACTTCTGTTGACAGCAGGGCTCCGGGCGGAATGCTCAAGAAACTCCTCGAAAATCCGGACTTCAAGCGACTCTTCATCAACAACGCTTGCATTCTCCTCAACAGCTACTTGACCTACGAAAAGGTACAGAGCACGGTCCAGTCTATGATGGCAACGATTCCGTCTTCGGAACAGCAGCGCGACGAACAGCGTTGGCCGCGCAACCAGAGTAACTTTAAATGGGATCCGACCGGTAACACGCTTATCGCTTTCGCCAAGAATCGCGGCGAAAAGCTCAAACAAGAAATGGTCGAACGCTTTGACCTCGAAAACGAAGTCTCTGTGACCATCGGCGCAAGCGGAAACGGTTCTGTTCAGGTTGACGGCATGAAGCTCCCAAGCAACAACTACCAGTGCAAATTCTTCACGAACAACGAATTGCAATTGACGGCAGTCGCTAGCGCAGGCGCGGTATTCACGGGATGGTCCGACGGTTCGACCGAAAACCCGCACAAGGTTACGCCGACAGCGGGTATGACCATCACGGCGCAGTTCAGATAAACACTTTTTATTCTAGTCTCCTTTCCCCGCGGATAACGCGGGGATTTTTTATATTGGGACTATGTCCAGAGCAGCCAAAAGACGCAGAAAACTCATGATGATGGAGAGCCAAATGATGGAGAATCAACCTCTCCCACCCTCCAATGTCAAGCTGACAAGTTCTACTAAAAAGCTGTCACCAAGAAATAAGATTCTAATTATTTTATTCGTACTAGAAGTATGTTTCACTGCAATATTTTTCCTTCTAAGAGCAAAAACACATTCGTTTGATCTCGGCTATATCATCGACGATACTTTTTTGAACAAACTCGCCGAACGTGAGCTATACAGAACATTGCTTAGAATTTCATTAGCGTTCTTTATAAGCTTTGGTTTGGGCATTATTTTACATATCTTTAAAGTCTTGCCTCCAAGAAAAGACAACAAAGAACCATCTACAAAAAATTTTATTACTGAATTCATCCTTCTGCTAATACTCGCCATTGGCGTTTCAATTTCAGAAGTTATCGAGCTTCCTGCAAGGTTCACAAAAAAGCCAATACTCAAAAAAGAAATCCTTATTAATAAAGATACCTGGACAACGAAATCAGGGATGCATTACGACCTTATATTCAGTAGCAAATCGAGCATAACGGTTAGCAAGCGCACTTATTTAGCAATGGATATCGGAACTGAATATTATACAGTTTATCAAGGGTCGTTTCTTATTGATTTTTTCCCGATGGATAAATATTTTTTGAGAAAGTAATAAAGAAACGAGACAAATACAATCAATACAGTTATATCATTTGGTGAAGTAAAAAGTAATATTATAAAGGGGTTGAATAGTTATATTAGGGACATCCCCCAAACAACAAAATCTACGTAGCTATTGGCTGCGTAGATTTTTTTTATGCTGAAATGCGCGGGATGCTAGGGTAGCCAGATGGGCTGCGCTCTGTCATTTCAGCCTCATCACTGTCATTCCCGCCTCCGAGCGGGAATCTCCCTTGAAATCGGGGCAGCCAGATTGCTCTCGCCCCTATTCGGCTACGCCGATGCTTACGCATCGCGGGGTAGCCAGATTGGCTGCGCTGGCTTCCCGATTGAGCATCGGGGTAGCCAGATTGCCAAAACACTCATTTCATTTCGTGTTTTGCCCTCCGGGCTTGCTTGAGCTACGCTCAAGTCAAGGCTTAAAACCGGCTGTGTTCGCTACGCTCTCGCCGGTTTTAATCGAACTGACTTCGTCAGTTCTCACTTGGCTCCGTTGATATATGCAAAACGACCCCACAAGGGGGTCGTTTTGCATATCGGGGTAGCCAGATTCGAACTGACGACATTCTGCTCCCAAAGCAGACGCTCTACCAGGCTGAGCTACACCCCGAAGTGCTCCAAATATAGCAAAGATTAGTGCGGAATTTGCTTGAAAACGCTAAAAATTTTCATCTATAACAAATTTTTTCATAAAAAAAGCACTTTTGTGCACTGAAAATATTGACAATTGCCCAGTTGTGCATTATATTTATATTGTATAAATTCCAGCACCCTTTATGACGAGAGGCATACCATGGAAATCAATAACGAAAAACGCAAAGAAATGACGGCAAGGCAAGAAGAAATCTACGAATACATCAAGAAGTATTCCAAGGAAAACCACATGCCGCCAACCGTTCGCGAAATCGGTAACCACTTCGACATTTCTTCTACGAACGGCGTGCGTTCTATCCTCGCCGCCCTCATCAAGAAAGGCTACATCAACCGCTCTCCGCGCCTCAGCCGCGGCATCGAAATCTTGAGCGACGACAAAGAATCCAACAAGGAAGTTGCAAGCAACACCATAGAAATTCCTATTGTCGGCCGCGTTGCCGCTGGTACACCGATTCTCGCCGTGCAGAACCTCGAAGGCACCGTCACCATCGACAGAGACTTCCTCGCCTGCCGTAGCGATGTGTTTGCTCTCCGCGTCAAGGGCGATTCCATGATCAACGCAGGCATTTTCGATGGCGACTTGATTTTCGCTCGTCAGCAAAAGACGGCCGACCTCGGCGAAATCGTCGTTGCACAAATCGACAACGAAGCAACGGTCAAGTACTACCACCCGAGCGCAGACCATGTGGAACTCCGCCCGGCAAACCCGAAGTACAAGCCGATTATTGTGAACAACAGAAAAGACTTCTCGATTGCAGGCCGCGTCATCGGCGTCATGAGAAAAGTCAATTAATTTATTTTCAAGACAAAACAAAAAACCGAGGTTCAACGCCTCGGCTTTTTTTCAATTTAATGGATCCTATCGCTTCGCTCCAGGATGACATTATTAGTCGCTCCAGGATGACATTATTCGTCGGTCGAGGATGACAATTTCATCGACAAATTAATCGTCGAAATCGGCGAGTTCTTCTTCAGCTTCCTTGAGGTCTGCTGCGTCCGGTCCTTCGATATCATCGTCCTCCACTTCGTCCAGAGAGTCACCCCCCATGGCGCCCAGCTGGTATTCCACCTTGCGGGCTTCCTTGGACTGACCCAAGTGCAAAATAGCGGCACATTCTTCGCAGTAACCGAGGTGCTTGTCGACCCAGAATTCCGGAGAAACAAGATTCTTGTTGCAGCGCGTGCAAATCTGCGTTGCGGCTTCACGCGTGAAGGCGGCGTTCTGTTCTTCGAGTTCCTTCAAAATGCGTTCCGTCAATTCTTCCTGTGTTTCTTCAGCAAGAGAAATCTTGTGGCGTATTGCAGAAGTCGGCTTCTTTTCGAGGTTCTTCATTTCAGAAGTCACCTTCTTCTTGTTGGCGCGTTCTTCCTGCTCGTCAATTTCGACAAACATAATGAACTTGCAAGGCTTCTTGCCGCCTTCAAGCAAAACAGCATACGGATAATCAGACTTCACGGTAGACTTTTTCGATTCAGATTTTTCAACGACTTCGACTTTTTCGGCAGGCTTTTCAGCGGCCTTTTCAACAACCTTTTCAGGAGCCTTGGCGGCAACTTCCTTGGCCGGTTCCTTTACAGCCTTCTTTTCGACTTCCTTTTCAACTTCTTTTTCGGAAGCCTTTTTTGCAGGAGCCTTGGCCACGACTGCCGGTTCAACCTTCTTAGCCGGAGTGGGCTTCTTGGCCTGTACCGGAGCGGCCTTTACGGACTTGGCTGGTTCCTTCTTTGCTGGTTCTTCTTTTTTGGCGACAGGCTTCTTAGCCGGAGCGGGCTTTGCAGCTGCCTTAGCAGGAGCGACCTTCTTTGCAGGTGCCGGAGCAACCTTTGCAGCAGGCTTCTTGGCCGGAGCGGGCTTTGCTGCAGCCTTGGCAGGAGCGGCCTTCTTTGCAGGTGCCGGAGCAGCCTTTGCGGCGGGCTTTTTGGCCGGTGCCGGTTTTGCAGATTTCTTTTCAGAAGTACTAGCCTTTGCAGGCGCCTTAGATGTCGTTTTTTTGGAACTCATATTTACTTCTTTTCCACAATTTTAATGTTCAAAATCGGATCGTTCGGGTCGATGCGGCACACGACGTCGTGTCCTTCGATGACCTTGCCAAACACCGTATGCTTGCCATCCAAGTGCGGTTGCGGAAGGTGCGTAATGAAGAACTGCGAGCCACCCGTATTCGGGCCTCTGTTCGCCATAGAAATCACGCCCGTCTCATGCTTGAGGTCGTTCGGCTCGTCATCGATGGTGTAACCGGGACCACCTGTTCCATCGCCATTCGGGTCGCCACCCTGGATCATGAAGCCGGGGATAACGCGATGAAAGAGAAGTCCATTGTAGAACCCAGAATTTGCGAGCTCGACAAAGTTCGCAACCGTATTCGGGGCAGCCTTGAAGTTCAAGTCCACAACGATTTTCCCCTCGTGGGTGTTTATCTCGGCAAGAATCTGGGTCGTTCCCGTGTAATCCTTGTTAAAAACTTTTCCTGCGGCAAAGACGTTTGCGGCAAGGCAGAAGGCACTGCAAAAAATAAGCTTTTTAAACAAATCGTAACTTCCGTAGTTATATCGTTCTCAAAGAATATATCGTTCCTAAAGAACAAATTGTTCACCTAGAATATAGTTTTTTTTTAAAGGGTTCACAGCGAATACCAATAAACAGGCACAAGATTTCTATATTTACGCAAAAACTCTTCAACATCTTAATATGCCGCAAAACAACAATATCCGCAATTTCAGCATTATCGCCCACATCGATCACGGCAAATCCACCTTGGCCGACAGAATGATTGAACTGACCAAGACCGTTTCCAAGAACGAAATGATGAACCAGCTCCTGGACGACATGGACCTGGAACGCGAACGCGGCATTACGATCAAGGCTCACGCCATCCGCATGGTCTACGAAAAAGACGGTGAAGAATACATTTTGAACATGATCGACACCCCGGGGCACGTGGACTTCACTTACGAAGTCAGCCGTTCCCTCGCCGCTTGCGAAGGAGCCATCCTCGTCGTGGATGCAAGCCAGGGCATCGAAGCCCAGACGCTTTCGAACCTCTACCTTGCGATTGAAAACGACCTGACCATCATCCCGGTTTTGAACAAAGTAGACCTTCCGGGTGCACAGCCCGATCACGTGGCACAGCTCGTCGGTGACTTGCTCGGTTACGATCCGGACAAGATTCCTCGCATTTCGGCCAAGACCGGCCTCAACGTGGAACAGGTGCTCGACAAGATTGTCGACGAAATCCCGGCCCCGAAGGGTGATGCAGGCAAGCCGCTCAAGGCCCTCATTTTTGACTCCGTTTACGATTCTTACCGCGGCGTGATCAACTACATCCGCATTGTCGAAGGCACGCTCAAGGCGGGCATGAAAATCCGCATGATGAAGACGGGCGGTGAATACGTGGTGACCGAAGTCGGTACGTTCAGCATGCGCCGCGACCCGCGCCCGGAACTCACCGAAGGCATGGTCGGTTACGTGCTCGCGAACGTCAAGACGATTAGCGATGTGAAAATCGGTGACACGCTTACCGATGCCGCCAATCCGGCAGAAGAACCGCTCCCGGGCTACAAGGACGTGCTCCCGATGATTTACTCGGGTATCTACCCCATCGATCCGGAAGACTACAAGGATTTGCGCGAAGCCCTCGAAAAGCTCCGCCTCAACGACTCCGCCCTTTGCTGGGAACCGGAAACTTCCGAAGCGCTCGGCTTTGGTTTCCGCACGGGCTTCCTCGGACTTTTGCACATGGAAATCGTGCAGGAACGCCTGGACCGCGAATTCAACGTGGACATCATCACGACCGTGCCGAACGTGGAATACCACGTTTACATGAGCGACGGCTCCATGGTGAAAATCGAAAGCCCGTCCAAGCTCCCCGACGCTAGCCGCTACGACTACATCGAAGAGCCGTACGTGAAGGCACAGATTTTTACGCCTAAGGAATACGTGGGCGCCATGATGACGCTTTGCGAAGAAAAGCGCGGCACGTTCGAAACGATGGAATACATCGACGAGACGAAGGTCATTCTCAAGTACGACCTTCCGCTTGCCGAAATCATGTTCGACTTCTACGACCGTCTCAAATCCCTGAGCCGCGGTTATGCCGGCCTCGACTACACACCGAGCGAATACAAGCGCAACAACCTCGTCAAACTCGACATTCTCTTGAATGGCGACCCGGTCGACGCCTTCTCCGTGATTATCCACCGCGACAAGGCCAACACCTACGCTAACGCCATCTGCGTCAAACTCAAGGACCTCATTCCGCGCCAGCAGTTCGACGTCGCCATCCAGGGCGCTATCGGCGGAAAGATTATCAGCCGCTCTACCGTGAAGGCCGTGCGTAAGGACGTGCTTGCCAAATGCTACGGCGGTGACATCACCCGTAAGCGTAAGCTCCTCGAAAAGCAGAAGGAAGGTAAGAAGCGCATGAAGAGCATCGGCTCTGTGGAAGTGCCGCAGAAGGCATTCCTTGCGGTGCTCTCGCTCAGCGACGATTCTACCGGCGGCAACGATTAATTGTAGTTTATAGGCAATGTCAGCACTCGATCGTAAAGTCAGGTCATTACAACGGCGCCATTCCAGGACGCATGTGTTTTTCCTCGTCTTTATATTGGGTGTTGTGCTAGCCATCATGATTGGCGTCCGCTATTACGTGCTCGAACCGGTGCGCATGCAGGACAACTCGCTCCACCCCAGATTCAAGAAGAACAGCATCCTTTGGATGTGCAAGCTCCCCCGCTGCACCGAAAGCATTGTAGATGGGGACTTTGTCTGGGGCATCATGCGCAACCAGGACAACATGGTTCGCAGGGTTCTCGGCGTCCCGGGCGATTCCATCACGATTACAAACAACGGAAAGGTCTACACGCAGCACCGCAATTTCAAGTGGAACGGCGAAGACGCCTTTATCGAGACCCGCAGCTTTTATGTACCGCGCAAGGGCGACACGCTCCATTTCGACAAGCTTAACGATGTGGAACAGGACTACCTGATTTCGCTCATGCACGAACAGAACGAAAAGTTCTACGTCAAGTCGAGCCTCTGGCAAGGCAAGCGCGAAATGCCTCTGGAACGCATCGGCTCTACAAAGCTCGGGAACCGCCTTGTGAGCTTGCAAGAAATCGACTACATGCCCTGGCAGGACAGATTCCTGGTCGAGCTCCAGATTTTCCTTGCAGAGCCGGGCAACACGCCTATCCACATCAAGCGTGAACTTTACAGCGCGAAGGATTCCTCTAAAATTTCTTATTACGTTGTTCCGGAAGACTGCTACTACCTGATTTGCGAAAAGTCAAATCACTGCGCCGACTCTAGAGAAATCGGTTACTTTACCAAGAATCGACTCCTCGGGCGCGCCAACAAGGCTGCAAACAAGATTCAAAAGCAAATTGACGACCGCATTTCCCGCGCCCAGAACGCCATAAAAAAGCTTTTGAAAGGGACACTGCAAAAAGCAGACAAAAAGCCATCCAAGAAGCCCCAACGGGGCAGATCCAAAAAAGAAACTACCAAAACTTAAAGTTTCGGAGTTTCCATAAAGCAGCCAAACGCAATAGACACAATAATTTTATCCATTTTACCCGTCGTTTTTGCTCCATTTACCACACATCCATAACAAAAACACACCAACGTGGCATAATTTAAAAATCTAGTTCTTGAAAAACGGACGGGAGCTTGATTTGGCAAACTACCGTTTGCAAAATCACAAAAAAGAAAGGTTTGCGAAAGAAACCAGCCTACAGACAAAAAAAGCCCCCGGCTTTTGACCGGAGACTTTTTTAATGTTTTTCGCAATTAGCATTTAGCCATTGGAAAAGGAGGGTCTTAGGGAGGGCGAAGCCTTCCCTAGTCTAAAAGCGAGGACTTACGTTAAGTAAGCCCGAGCAATTAAACCGCACCCTGCCACTTCATGGCATCGGCAACCTTGAGGAAGCCGGCGATGTTTGCACCCATCACGAGGTTGCCCTTCTGGCCGTACTTGACAGCAGCAGAGGAAGCAGCGGCGTAGATGCTCTTCATGATGCCTTCGAGCTTCTTGTCCACTTCTTCGAAGGTCCAGGAGAGACGTTCGGAGTTCTGAGACATTTCGAGGCCGGAGGTAGCAACGCCACCAGCGTTAGCAGCCTTAGCCGGTCCAAAGAGAACGCCAGCCTTCTGGAAAGCTTCGATAGCTTCCGGAGTAGACGGCATGTTAGCACCTTCAGCAACAGCCTTCACGCCGTTAGCGATAAGAGCCTTTGCACCTTCGAGGTCGAGTTCGTTCTGAGTTGCGCACGGAAGAGCGATGTCGCACTTGACCGTCCAAACACCCTTAGAACCTTCGTGGTATTCAGAACCCGGAACGAGCTTGGCGTATTCGCTAATGCGGGCACGCTTCACGTTCTTGAGTTCGAGAACGACGTCGAGGTTGATGCCGTTCGGGTCGTAGATGTAGCCGTTGGAGTCGGACATGGTCACAACCTTAGCGCCGAGCTGCGTTGCCTTCTGGCAAGCGAACTGAGCAACGTTACCAGAACCAGAAATCACGACGGTCTTGCCCTGGAAGGAGTCGTTAGCGAGGTCCTTGAGCATTTCGCGAGTGAAGTAGCAGAGGCCGTAACCGGTAGCTTCGGTACGAGCGAGAGAACCACCGTAGGAGAGGCCCTTACCCGTGAGAACGCCCACAAATTCGTTGCGGATGCGCTTGTACTGACCGAACATGTAACCGATTTCGCGAGCGCCAGTACCCTGGTCACCAGCCGGAACGTCCGTGTCAGCACCAACGTGCTTGCAGAGTTCAGTCATGAAAGACTGGCAGAAACGCATGACTTCGTTGTCGCTCTTGCCCTTAGGATCGAAGTCGGAACCGCCCTTGCCACCACCCATCGGGAGCGTGGTCAAGCTGTTCTTGAAGATCTGTTCGAAGCCGAGGAACTTGAGCATGGAAAGCGTCACTTCGTTACGGAGACGGATACCGCCCTTGTACGGGCCGATAGCAGAGTTGAACTGAACACGGTAGCCACGGTTGACCTGAACGTTACCCTTGTCATCGAGCCAAGGTACGCGGAAGGTAATCACGCGTTCCGGTTCGACGAGGCGGTCGATCACGCCGTTAGTTTCCCAAGACTTGTCCTGTTCGAGGACCGGGTCGAGGGATTCGAGGAATTCACGGACAGCCTGGTGGAAGAGGGCCTGATCCGGATCGCGTGCGACGACCTTTTCATAAACCTTCTGAAGGTAAGCATTCTTAATTGCCATTTTTTGTATCTCCGTTGAGAATTAGATTGTTAGTGTTTTAACGGTTGTAAAGATAGTAAAGGGTGTTAGGAAAAAGTGAAAAAGGAGTAAAAATCTTCAATTTCTTACATTTTTGTAAGTTAGTTTTTCAGCAGTTTTACCGATTGCTTTTTTTCGCTAAAAATCGAGGGTCAAGAGAGCAAACACTTACATTTTTGTAAGTTGCAACATCTCCTAAAAGTTTGTAAGGAAAATTTTACATTCAATGCAATGTTTTTTCTTTTTACGAGAAGGCGGTGCCCGCTCGGAGGCGGGCATGACATAGCAAAAAAGTCCGCGCGGAGGCGGACATGACAAGGTAAAAAATAATGGATCCTATCGCTGCGCTCCAGGATGACAGCAAAAAAATTGCCCGGCACGGTGGCCGGGGTGACAATGTGAAACTAGATTTCCATGAAGGCTTTGAGGTCGCCCATGCGGCGCTTGGCGTATTCAAGCCCCATGTTGTAGGATTCGTCGAGCTCGTTACGATCCGTTGCAAAGAGGTCGCAGACTTCTTTTTCCGGGCGGAAAATCAAGAGCTTGCCTGATTTTTCGAGCTTTTCCATCTCAGCAAACATCTTCTCGTAACGCTTGTAACGCAACATGAGCGCACGGAAGAAATCCGGATACTTGCGCTTGAACATCGGATTCAAAATCACGCGATACTTGCGGAAGTCCGTCACGATTTCGCCAGGGTAATGCGTCGAAACTACAACGACCTTGTCGCAGCCCTTCTCGAATGCACGCTGGTACGGAATCGGAGAGGTCACGCAGCCGTCTGCATAATGCTTGCCGTCAATCTGCGCAATCGGGAATAACATCGGGAGGGCACTGCTCGCGTTCACGATATCGAGCAAACGCTTTTCGCTCATGTATTCCTGGAAGAATTCCGAGCGACCCGTTTCGAGGCACGTCAGGCCAAATTCGCATTCCACGCCCGAACCAAAGAACAGGTGGAAATCGAACGGCATATCGCCATACGCAGCATTGTAATGGAGCGCATAGCATTCCTTCTGGATTCCATCAAAAATGCGGTGAGCCTTATCCCTACCCTGCTGGATTTTGGTCGGCTGGATAATGTAGCGGAAACGGCCGCGCTGGCGCGTGACAAAGTTCATGGCCGCATGGCAACCGGCGCTTACGCCCGAAATATACGGGAAATAAACACCTTCATCGAGCCAAGCGTCCAATACGCCTGCCGAGAAAATCGTCTGACGCGAACCGCCTTCTAGAGCCAAGCCAATCTTCATTACTTGCTCTCCTCAGGCAAAACTTCAGCAGGAGTTTCGGCGGCAACAGGGAGAATAGCCCCCGTCTGGCCCAAAGCGCGCTGCTTGAGTTCCCAGACCTTCTGGCGGAAATATTCGCTGCGTTCTGCAAGATGCTTGGAAGACGGAATTCCCTTGACGCGTTCAATCTTTTCGGGTTCGTCCACCACAATCTGCGTGCGGTGACCCATCTTGTAAATGCCGTCAATGCCGACAGAAAGGACCGGATAACCCGTACTGCGAGCGAGGAATGCAAAACCCGTCTTGAACTCGTTCAAGAGGCCATCGTAACGGCACTTGCCTTCCGGGAAAATAATGACGGAATTGCCCTTTTCAAGTTCCTTCTTGGCAAGGAGCGCCCATTCGGTATCGAGGTTAAAGCGGTCGCAAGGAATCACGTTCTTGAAACGCTTCAAGGCCCAGCTGAAATGCGGGTCTTCGACCTGGTCCTTAGCCACAACGATACTGCGCTTATGGAAGAACAGAGACTGCACCATCAAGGGATCGAGCATGCTCGTGTGGTTAGCAATAATAATCATCGGTTCCTTAAGGTCAGTCGACTTGACAGACCCTAAGAACGTCATCTTGGGACGATAAACGACTAACAAGTAAGTGCGCACCCCGTAAACAACGAGGAAGAGCACAAACTTCCAGAACAAACCAGCAATTATATTTTTCGCTTTCTCAATCATCCGCAAACGTATTTTTCTATTTGGAGATTCCGTCCCGGAACAAGTCCGGGATGACAGGCCGGAATGACAGATCGTCATAGTTCAGCACACTAGGCCGGAATGACACAAAGGACAATTAATTTATTTGCCCAAGGATTCCTTGGGGATGCTCGTAAACGTCAACGAGCCCTTGGCGTGGACATTGCCGTTCACCTTGACAACGCAGTCAAAGCCGACGATGACTCCACCACCCTTCGTCTTGTTGACGGAGATTTCGAGCTGGTCGCCCGGAATCACAGGCTTCACGAACTTGAAACCGTCAATCTTCAAAAGAACGTACAAGTTCTTTTCGAGGTCTTCGGCCGGCTTCTCGATAACGAGCGAGCAGAGCTGGGCGCAGGCTTCGCAAATGAGGACGCCCGGCATAATCGGGGTGCCCGGGAAGTGGCCCATGAAGTACGGTTCGTTTACAGAGACATTCTTGATGCCCGTTGCAGATTCGTTCGGAACGAGTTCCGTGACCTTTTCGATCATCTGGAACGGCGGACGCTGGGCAATCTTTTCGCTGATCTGGTAAATGTTCATCACAGGGAAAGGCCTCCATCCAAAACGATGACCTGACCCGTCACATAGGCGAACTGGTCAGAAGCGAGAGCAGAAACGACGTTTGCGACTTCGTCAGCAGAGGCAAAGCGCTTGAGCGGCACCTTTTCGAGGTAGCCCTTGCGGGTTTCTTCCGGGATGGCTTCGATCATTTCTGTAGCGACAAAGCCCGGAGCGACTGCGTTCACGCGGATGCCGTAACCGCCAAGTTCCTTGGCGAGCGTCTGCGTAAAGGAGTTCACGGCGCCCTTCGTAGCGCTGTAAACAGCCTGGCCTGCGAGAGCGAACTTGGAAGAAACAGAAGACATGTTGATGATAACGCCAGACTTCTGCTTGTACATCTTGACAGCGACCTGCTGTGCGCAGTAGAAGTAGCCCTTCACGTTCAAGTCAAAGCACTTGTCGAGCGTATCCGGGTTCATCATCAAAAGATATTCGTCACGGACGATACCGGCGTTGTTCACGAGCACGTCGATACGGCCATAAGCCTTGAACACATCGCGCACCATCTGCTTGACTTCGGCAAGAACAGCGACGTTAGCCTTGTAGACCATGCCATCGCCACCTTCAGCCTTAATTTGTTCAAGCGTCTGGAGTGCAGCTTCATCAGAGCTGGAGTAGTTTACGACGACTGTGTAGCCGTCACGAGCGAGGCGGAGGGCACAAGCCTTGCCAATCCCCTTAGAAGAACCAGTAACGATTGCAACTTTCATTATAAATTCTCCTTCAAAAAATTATTTACCGAGCACGACGGCGCTGTAAGAACCGCCCGTAGCAAAGGACGTGACCAAGATTTTCTTGAAGCCCGCAGTTGCGACCTTCTTCTTAGAAACTTCGCCATTTGCGATAAAGTAGGCGTTTTCTTCAGCAAGTTCACCACCGAGCATGAGAGCGGCTTCGGCAGCGGCGAGTGTCGCAGAAGCGGCACGGCCTTCGCCCACGCGTTCCTTCACCTGGAAGAGCGGGAGGCTTGCAAGCTTGTCGCCAAACACGCGTGCGTATGCACCCTTTTCGATATCGTCAATCTTCTTGAAGCCGTTTGCAAAACCGCAGACAGCGTCAATTTCGTCAATGCTCACGCCTGCATCGTTGAGAGCATCCTTGATAGCAAGGTCAAGAGCTTCGTCAGAACCGGAGATGTGGCCGAACTTCACGTTCTTGCGGCCGTTGCCGTAACCGAGGGCGTAGCAGTAAACCTTTGCACCACGGGACTTGGCGTAGTCTTCGGTTTCCATGATGATAGAAACAGAGCCATCGCCCACCACAAAGCCATTGGAGTTGGAATACGGTTCCACCACCTTGTCGGCGGCGACGTTCATCTTCTGGCAGAGTTCGGTGATGATCGGGAGGTTTTCGTCCGTACCCGTAGCCATCATAGCCTCTTCCTGACCGTCGTGGATGACGTTCATGGAGTAGCCGATGCTATCGAGACCGGAGAGCGGACCCGTCGTGATGGTGACGCCGTAGCCCTTAATTCCAGAGAGAATCGAGAGGTAACCACCGGCGGCATTATAAACTGTGTGAGGGAACTTGAAGGCGCTACCGCCAGCATTACCAGCTTCGGCAATGAGTTCCTCGAAATCGTAAGTGGCACCGAGGCCGCCTTCGCTAGTACCCACGATGATACCAATCTGCTTGGCGTTGTCTTCAGTGACCGTAAAGTTTGCATCCTTGAGGGCGCGCATGCCGGACACGGTCTGGAGCTGGCCCAGATTGTCGAGCTTGCGGTAGAAGGCCATCTTGATGCCGAGTTCCTTGTAGTCGTCGTTCGTAACGGTCGAGCAAATGGAAGCGGATTCCGGGAGCTTACCGTTCTTGACGGCGTCAAGGTAAATTTCCTTGCTGTTACCGATCGGGCTTACAATGCCAATACCTGTCACAGCAATCTTCTTATCCTTAGCGACCTGGCTCTGCACATCGCCCGGCTTCTTGCTGAACACGATACTTGCGTTCGTGCCGCCGAAAGCGACGTTGTTGCTCATGACGCATTCGAGTTCCTTGGCACGCGGGGTGTTCTGCACGTAGTCCATCGAGCCGACCTTAGCCTTGAGGGCTTCGGAATCTTCGGCAGTGTAATGGAGTGTCGGGAGCACAGTGTTCGTCGTGAGAGCCTTGATGCTGAACACGGCTTCGATTGCACCGGCGGCGCCGAGGCAGTGGCCCGTCATTACCTTGGTCGAACTGACACTCAAGGTCGGATTTTCTTCGTCGAAGAACTTGTGGAATGCATTGATTTCTGCATTGTCGTTCTTGCCCGTACCCGTACCATGAGCGTTCAGATAACCGATGTCAGACTTCTTGATGCCAGAATTCTTGACAGCGCGGTCCATCGCTTCGAGGAGGCAGACGCCATCTTCGCGAGGAGCCGTAATGTGGTGAGCGTCGCTTGTGACACCTGCGCCGAGAACTTCGCAATAACGTTTGGCGTTACGCTTTTCGGCATGTTCCAGAGATTCGACAATCACGATGCCAGCGCCTTCACCGAGGGTGATGCCGTTGCAGTGGTTGAACGGAGAGCAACCGTTTTCGTCCAAGGCATGGAGAGATAGGAAGCCAGAGTACGGAACAGAAGCAAAGGAGTCGGAGCCACCGGCGATCACGACATCAGCCTTGCCTGCGCGGATAAGGTCGCAAGCAAGAGCAATGGAAATCGTACCGGCAGCGCAAGCGTTGCCCACGTTTGTGACAATGCCGCCCGCATGGCAAGCTTCGGCCACCTGGGAGGCGATTGCGGCAATGGGCATCTTCGGAATTTCGTTGACGTTCTTACCGTGGCGGTGGTACTGTTCAATGCTGAGGACTCCACCCACGCAGCTACCGATGATGACGCTTACGCGGCTGCTATCGGCAAAGTCACCGAGACCAGCATCATTCAGGGCTTCTTTCATAGCCTTGATGCAGAGCTTGGAGGCGCGGTCCTTTTCGTCCGGGCATTCGATATCGTCCAGCGTATCACAGTTCACTTCGGCAGCGAGGTCTGCATAGCAGTTCTTGGTATCGAGCGAAGTAGTCTTGTGAATACCGGAGACGGAATTCAGGGCGTTTTTCCAGGTTTCTTCAACATTGTTGCCTACGGCGCAGATAACGCCAAGGCCAGAAACAACACAGCGACGATTATTAGAAGTCATAGAAATTCCAAACAATACTCAAATAAAAAGGCTTGATTAAGCCTTGTTCTTTTCGATGAAAGCGGCGATGGTGTCGATGCTCTGGAAGTTTTCCTTAGCAACGCCAGTCATAGAAACGCCGAAGTTGTCATCGACGAAGGAGATGATTTCAAGGGAGTCCACGGAGTCAAGACCGATTTCTTCGCCGAAAAGCGGAGTATCGTAATTCAGGACATCGCCATCTACGCCGAGATCGGACATAAAGAATGCCTTGAGTTTGCTCTTGATTTCTTCGTTTGCCATATTTTTGTATCCTCTTTTGATAAAATTTTAGTGCAAAGATAGAAAAATATTCTTTCGTAAATTGCAGTTTTCACAAAAAACGTACAAAATGCAGTTTTCGAGGATAAATGGTAAATACGCATCACACCTATATTAGTTAGTGTGTTTAGGGCAAAATGCGTATTGTAAACTTTTTTAAAAAGTATGTTTTCTGTAATATATAAATACCATTTACAGTAATATTATTTACTAAATTTGAGCCATGATTTCATACGTATTTCCCGGTCAGGGTTCTCAGTTCCCAGGAATGGGCAAAGATTTATTCGAATCGAACGCCGACGTAAAGTCGATGTTCCTCAAGGCAAACGAAATTCTCGGCTTCAACATCACTGACGTGATGTTCAATGGCACCGCAGAAGACCTCAAGCAGACGAAAGTCACGCAGCCGGCAGTGTTCCTGCTCTCTGTTGCTATGGCAAAGGTCCAGGGTGGTAAGCCGGATATGGCCGCAGGTCACTCGCTCGGCGAATTCTCTGCACTCACGGCCACGGGCGCCATCACTTTTGAAGCAGGCCTCAAGCTCGTTGCAAAGCGTGCCGAAGCCATGCAGAAGGCTTGCGAACTCCGCCCGGGCACGATGGCCGCTGTTCTCGGCGGTTCTGATGAACTCGTCGAAGAAGCTTGCGCACAGGTCAAAGACGCAGCCGTTGTTCCGGCAAACTTCAACAGCCCGGGACAGGTCGTGATTTCTGGCGAAAAGGCCGGCATCGACGCTGTTGCAGCATACCTCACCGGCAAGGTGAAGCGCGTCGTTCCGCTGCAGGTCGGTGGTGCATTCCACTCCCCGCTCATGGAAAGCGCCCGTGCAGAACTTGCAAAGGCTATCGAAGAAACTGAATTTTCGACTCCGGTCTGCCCAGTCTACCAGAACGTAGACGCCAAGCCGCACACAGACCCGAACGAAATTAAGGCAAACCTTCTCACTCAGCTCACCTCCCCCGTCCGTTGGACACAGACGGTCAAGAACATGATTGCAGACGGTGCCACGGAATTTAAGGAACTTGGCCCCGGCGAAGTCCTTACCAACCTTATCAAGCGCATTCAGAAGTAAGCGCAAACACACAGGAATACTATGTGGGATAAATCGTATTTAGAAAAGTTGAGCGAACGCAACGCCAAGGCACAGGCCGGTGGTGGCGCCGCTCGTGTAGAAAAGCAGCATTCCCAGGGCAAGCTCACCGCTCGCGAACGCCTTGAGATCCTTTTTGACAAGGGAACATTCAAGGAAATCGGTGCCATGCGCCTTTCCCAGAGCATCGAGCTCCCGGAATCCAAGCGCATTTACGGTGACGGTGTCGTGACGGGTTACGGCAAGATCAATGGCCGCCCGGTTTACGCCTGCTCCCAGGACTTCACGGTGAGCGGCGGTTCTCTCGGTTCCGCACACGCGAAGAAGATTTGCCACGTGATGGACCTCGCCCTTGATTCCATGGTGCCGTTTATCAGCATCAACGATGGCGGTGGTGCCCGTATCGAAGAAGGCGTTAGCTCCCTCGACGGTTACAGTGGCATTTTTGCCCGTAACACTTGGGCAAGCGGCGTGATTCCGCAGATTTCCGTGATTCTCGGACCGTGCGCAGGTGGTGCTTGCTACTCCCCGGCTATTACAGACTTTATCTTCATGACCGAAAAGACGAGCCAGATGTTCATCACGGGCCCGGCCGTCGTGAAGGCTGTGACTGCTGAAGTCGTGACCCCGGACCAGCTCGGTGGCGCAGGCGTTCATTCTTCCAAGTCCGGCGTTGCACACTTCGTGTACAAGGACGACAAGGAATGCCTCGAAGGCGTGCGTAACTTGCTCAAGTACCTCCCGCAGAGCAACACAGACAAGTCTGTCGCTCAGGCCGGTACGATCGTGGACAAGTCCGCCGACATCGAAGAAATCATTCCGGACAACTTCAAGCGCGCTTACGATGTCCGTGACGTGCTCAACTGCTTTGCCGATAAGGATTCCTTCCTCGAAATCCAGCCGGAATTTGCAAAAAACGTTGTCATCGGCTTTATCCGCCTCGACGGTAACGTGATTGGCGTTGTCGCTAACCAGCCGAAGTACCTCGCCGGTTCTTTGGACGTGGACGCTAGCGATAAGGCTGCACGCTTTGTCCGCTTCTGCGATAGCTTCAACATTCCTATCCTTACGCTCGAAGACGTTCCGGGTTACATGCCGGGTACGAAGCAGGAACACAACGGCATTATCCGCCACGGTGCAAAGCTCCTCTTTGCATACGCCGAAGCAACAGTGCCGCGCGTGACGCTCATCCTCCGCAAGGCTTACGGTGGCGCATACATCGCCATGAACAGCAAGAACCTCGGTGCAGACTGCGTGTTCGCTCTCCCGATCGCTCAGATCGCCGTTATGGGTGCTGAAGGCGCTGTCGACATTCTCCGCAGAAAGGAAATCGCCGCTTCTGCTGAACCGGCCAAGCTCCGCGAACAGTACATCAACGAATACGAAGAAAAGTACTTGAACCCGTACATTGCCGCTGGCAACGGATTCATTGACGAAGTCATTGAACCGAAGAGCGTTCGTGACCGCCTTGTTTCTGCGTTCGAAAACTTGAAGAACAAGAAGAAGGCTGTGCTTTGGAAGAAGCACGGAAATATTCCGCTGTAATTCAGTTTATTGCGAAATTAAAAGTCCCGATTCGAAAGAATCGGGATTTTTTTGTTATACGAGAAATTATGGGTCCTATCGGCACTTCGTGCCTCCAGGATGACAACGCGTTTTAAGCGAGGGTTTTCACGAGGGTGTCGTGCAAGAGGCCGTTGGTAAAGATGACTTGTTCGGCGTCGACGAACTGCATGGGAGAGCCATCGATGTGTGTGGACTTGCCACCCGCTTCTTCGACGAGGAGCGCAATTGCCGCGATGTCCCACGGATAGCTCATGGTCATCACAAAGCAATCAATGCGGCCGCAGGCCGTGAAGCAGCCTTCAATCACTGCAGAGCCCAGGCACTTCACGCGTTCGAACGTTTCGGCTTCACGGGCAAAATTGTGCGAATTCTGCGCATTGATTTTTGCGGCATCGCCCACGTTAAAGTCTCCGTTCGAAACAATTGCATGAGTCGGATTCGATTCGCGGCTCACGTGAATTTGTTTGCCATTCATGAATGCGCCCATGCCTTTTGCGGCTGTGTAGAGTTCACCGAGTTTGGGCAAATTAACAACCGCCACCAGCGGTTTGCCTTCGAAATGGAGCGCAATAGAAATTCCCCACAGCGGAATACCACGGCTAAAGTTCACCGTGCCATCGACCGGGTCGATAATCCAGCGGTAGCGCGGGTCGGAGCCTTCGATAATGCCCGCTTCTTCGGTGCGGATGGAGTGCGTCGGGAAAGCAGCACGAAGCCCTTCGACAATAAGCTTTTCACTAGAGACATCGGCAATGGTCACAACGTCTTTGGCAGTCTTGTAGCGGACATTGCCAAGGTTATTTTGGAGTTCAAGGCAAAGGTCGCCTGCTTTAAGAGCTAGTTCCTTTGCGACATTCAAAAAGTCTTCTGTATTCATTTCTTTTTATTTCTTGTACGCGCAGCAGCGGAAGCCGATCGTCGAGGACTTGTAGAACGAGGCGGCAGCACGGTAATAAAGCTTTTCACCTGTGAGGAATACAGCTTCCTTGGTTGTCGGCTTGTATGTGAGCCCGTTTGCAAGAGAATCAAGCCAGGCATCGCCACCCTTCTTGTACTCGGAATAAAGCGAGAAGTCCTTCCCTATCACCTTTCCATTGGCATCTACAACATCATAGAACTGGAGCGTGTCCTTGAAGTCCTTTGTTGTCAATTTTTGGTACAAAGTTCTAGTCGTATCGGCAGCATAGACCGTATCGACCTTTGTGCCTTCGCGGTAGAGATAAACAGTATCTTGCGTATAGCCCGGACGCGTGTAATACGGGAAAGCGCGGTTGGTGCAATAGGCAATCGATTCACGGTCAAGGCCTTCATAAATCATATAGCTAGAACCCTTCACCACGGCGACAGAATCTTCAGAACGGCCCATCACCCATTCCTGGAACTGGCCGGGCAAGTCCCTCACGCCCATCGGATTCATGCACTGGGGGTCGCGCTTCGCGATATCTTCTGCAATTGCGGCATTCCCTGTGCTCACATTGCAATACCTGAAGAGATAATCCGAAGACTTGTCATCTTCTTCAATCACGCCGTACGGGAGCGAACCGCCCGAGAGACAAGTCAGTTCCCAGTCGCGTTCCTTGCAAAGAGAAACTTCAAAACCGCTTGCAGAAATTGCTTCGCAAGCTGCAACCGCTTCGGAATGCAGAACATTCGTCATGAACTTTCCATCGGCACTGCGGTGTTCATACCGCTCCATGCAGAACGATGTCGTATCAGACGTCGAGACGGCGACAAAGCCTTCCGGGCATTTCAATTCATCACCGAGCTTACCCGGCGAAACAAAAACCGTATCCTGCAAGACACCGGACTTGTAGCCCGAGCTGTCGACAGAATTGAGGCGCAAGATTATCGTATCACCAGGAGCGACTCTACGGATCGTATAAGAGATAAAGCTTGCGGTATCCAAGGCGTCATACTCGAAACCGCCCTTTCCGTCTCTGCGGTAGCGGGAATAGATACCATCCTTATCCGCATCTGCATACAGGTTCCAGGACTTGTCTAGTTTGTTGTAATATCTAACTGTATACTTCGAGACATCTTCATAGCATTCCTGGATATTGCACCCTCTCGGAATCACGAGTTCGGAATCCACAGAAATCCCATGCTTAAACTTGAGCGGGTCCACGCTGCGGTTCCAATAGATACGGACATGGTTATTGCTATCCAGCTTGGCAAATCCTGGGAAGAGAGAATCTTCTTCGAAGAAAACCTTTTTCGGCATCAACGGAGCGATGGAGTCCGTCGTCATGAATCCGCGCCAGTCCTTAGGATCGACCTGAGGGTCGCCCTGGGAACCGCTTCGATTGCCGACTTCGTCCCAAGCCGAGAATCCAATCTTGTATTCATAGTCTTCGGTATTGGAGCGCGTGCGAAGCCCTTCGATAATAAGCCTGAAATTGTTCTTTGCGGGGTCTTGCGTATTGTAGCCTTCCCCATCAAAAATGACGAGGCGAAGGTAGTTTTTCACCTTGTCGCTGCGTTCCACATTCTGGACATAGAAGGAATCAACCGAGCGTACAATCTGGGCATCGCGCTTGAAATACTTATCCCCTGTGTAATCCGTCCCCTTCGGCGTCTGAACGGAGACCTTGAGATCGCGGATATCTTCGTCCGGGCGGTCGATGGCGTAAATGACGACGTTATAGCCAAAAATTTTTCCGTCATTCACCCCTTGCTTATGGAAGCTCGTCTGGTCCGTCGGACGGTCCCAAGAAATCAGCACACCCTTAGACCAAACGGAATCCTCGGGCACGACATTTGAAGGAGCGATATTATCCTTAAAACGAAGGACGGTACGCTGCACGGCCCCCGGATCCCTGCCATCGGAATATTCGCAGAAGAGGGCGACCTGAAGCGAGTCATAACCGTCATCGATAAACTGGGCGACCCTGTCCGTCAAATCGAGCGTATCGTAGTAACGTCCATTCGTCTTGTATTCAAAGAAAAAGGCTTCTTTATTCGACGAATCATGCGCCTGCGCAATCTGCTTATTGTTCACAGCCTTCGACGTATCGTCGACAATGAACCTATCGAGCCAAACGCACAAACCGGAATAATCATCGAGGTGGTAAGGGTATCGATAGCGAATTTTATAGCAAGGGCGACCGTCGGCAGTGTCCGCACCGCAATCTTCAAGGACTGAAATTTCAGAAATTTCCCTATCAAAAGAGAACTCCGGACCTTCATCATCGTCGGAGCAGGCCAAGAGGAACAGAGCAAAAACAGATAAGAGATAAAGTTTTAAAAAGCGCATAGAATTCACGCTATTAATTTAGAAAAAATGCTGAATAAAAACAAAAACCGGGCGCTTTCGCGTCCGGCTTTTAAAAGCTAACCAAAGTTATTAGGCTTCTTCAGGATAGACAGAGACCTTCTGGCGCTTTGCATCGAGGCGTTCGAACTTCACAGTGCCATCAACGAGGGAGAACAAGGTAAAGTCCTTGCCCATACCGACATTGTTGCCCTTGTGGAAGTGAGAACCGCGCTGACGAACGATGATGTTGCCAGCCTTGACGGTTTCGCCCGCATACTTCTTAACACCAAGGTACTTGGCGTTACTGTCGCGGCCGTTACGTACTGAACCTTGACCTTTCTTATGTGCCATGGATTAAGCCTCCTTAGCCTTACGCAAAGAGTTCTTCTTGACCTTAGCCGGCTTCGGAAGTCCCTGAGCGATCTTTTCCTTGCGAGTGAGCGGCTTGTTCTGAGCCTTCTGCTTAGCAAGGGCAGCCACGCGAGCGCGGTTGCGGGTAATAACTTGAGGGTCTACGACTGCAGATTCAGCGCCAGAGCGGAGTTCCGTGACGAGCACCTCGGTATAGCCCTGACGATGACCGTTACGACGTTCGTAACGAGTACGACGCTTCTTCTTGAACACGATGATCGTGTCTTCCTTGCCATGGGCGAGAATTTCGACCTTGACAGAAGCATCATTCAGGACAGGGGTGCCGACTTGCACTTCTTTTCCGGAGAAAAGAAGGACGGACTTGAGCTCCAGTTCAGAACCAACAGCGGCGTCGATCAACGGGAGCTTGTAGGCCTTGCCGAGCTCGACTTTATACTGGAAACCACCTGCTTCAACAATAGAATACATTTTGTAATCCTTTTTAGTTTGCTATTGGGACCACAAATTTAGTAATAGTGCACAGAAAATCAAAGGGGCACAGGAGTGAAAAATGATAAAAAAATGAATTTTCGAGAAATAAGCAGCTCGTTTAAGCCTATTCTCTCGTCTCTCATCACTCGTCTCACATCTCTTTTTGCTAAATTGTCTTCGGAATTTTATAAAGGATCCCCTAATGAGCAAAATTATCAGCCTTGATGGCGATTGGCAGATGATCTGGGACACGGAAGACACCGGCATCTCCAATCGTTGGTATGCAACGTATCCTGAAAAAACACAGACTGTTAGCGTTCCCCACATCTGGGAAAGAGCTTTTGACAAGCTTTTGATGGCCCAGGACTGCGCATTCTATTTCAAGAGATTCACGATTGACGACGAAAAGCAAGTCACAAAGCGCATTTTCCTCCGCTTT
The DNA here is from genome assembly GCF_002210425.1 of Fibrobacter sp. UWB2. Classification (NCBI taxonomy): domain Bacteria; kingdom Pseudomonadati; phylum Fibrobacterota; class Fibrobacteria; order Fibrobacterales; family Fibrobacteraceae; genus Fibrobacter; species Fibrobacter sp. UWB2. Next base: position 448,142 of record NZ_MWQK01000001.1, read on the forward strand.
GAAAAGATCGCAACACACGCCACCATCTGGCTTAACGGTAAGCTTTTGGGCGACCACTTTGGCGCCTACACGTCCTTTGTCATTGAAACGCAGAAGGCTATCAAGCTCGGCGAAGAAAACATCCTTTGCATCCGCGTTGCAAACATGGGTGCAACAAATAGCCGCATCGACTTCGGTCGCGAAAGCAAGGAAGGCGCAAATGACCGCTATGCCCACCCGGGCGAAATGCCGGTTGGCCTCCCCTGGTCGCAGTATCCGTATGGCGGTATCTGCGGTCACGTGGACTTGATTCTCGGCAACGCCGCATTCATTTCTGACATTCACGTCGAACCGGACATGGACCAGGAACGCGTTTCTGTCGAAGCATTCTTCAACAACCCGCGCGGTTACCAGTCCCGCCTCCGCATCCTCATGAAGAACCCGAACGGCGACGTTTACGAATTCTTCAAGGACATCAAGCTCGAAAAGGAAAACGCCACGCAGAAGTTCTTGCTTGGCATCAAGGACTGGAAGAAGGACAAGTGCGTCTGGAGTCCGGAACGTCCGAACCTGTTTGCCATCGAAATGCAGCTCGAAATCAAGGGCGCCAAGGGCAAGGCTCCGGAATACACCTTCCCTGTCGTGAAGACGTTCGGTTTCCGCAAGTTCGACTGCCTCAAGGGTGACTACTACATCAACGACTCCATCGTGAAGCTCATGGGCGTGAGCTACAACCAGCAGTGGAGCGAAGGCGGCCTCTGGACCGACCAGAACCCGGCTCTCGAAAAAGACTTGAACGCCGTGAAGGCAGCAGGCTTCAACGTCATCCGTTCTTGCGGCGCTCCGCTCAGCAGCACGGCTCTCGACATCTGCGACAAGATTGGTTTGTTCGTGTTCCAGGAATTCCCAATCCACACGATGCGTTCTACCGCACAGGGCCTCGAAATCACGAAGAAGCTCATCAACGACATGGTGCGCGACCAACACAACCATCCGTGTATCGCAGCCTGGATTCTTGGTTCCGAAAACGGAACATTCATGCTCCAGAACGGTAACAAGCTTTTGAACGCTATTAGCCCGATCGACACCTGCCGCCCGGCGATTAGCAACTTCAACAGTATCTACCTCGACAACGAAGCAAACTTCCACAAGGATACGGGTAAGATTATCCCGGTCTCCATCGACCGCATTTCGCAGTACGCTACGATGCGCGTGAACCCGCGTTTAAACCCGAGTGCCGCTTACACGCACTACCTCGCCCACATGCTGGACAAGGAAGACGAAGAGCTCATGGTGCCGGATACGGGTCTTGGCGACAGCCACTTCCAGGATGAAGAAGAACCGATTTTGAACGACATCGAGAACAAGGTCTTGGTGACGCTCAAGAACAATACGCTCTTCCCGAAACGCGCGACCACCATTGCCGGTCCTCGCAGCGTCAAGAGCCAGAAGGCTATCAAGAACGAATTCAAGTCTGTGGAAACGTTCGTCGACGATAGCAAGCTCTCCATTTGGCCGAACTTCGAATCGTTCAACGCCGATGTTTACCGCATTGCGCTCAAGAGCAAGTACGACCAGATTACGGCTTTCCAGAGCAACCCGCAGATTTCCGGATTCTTCCTCGACCAGTGGGCCGACAACGGCACCGACTTCAGCGGTCTTAACGACGAAAACAGAAAGTCCAAGGGCGTCCAGAATTTCGCTCGCGAAATCACAACTCCGAGCCGCGTGCTCATCAGCGAACTTGAACACGTCGCCACACCGCAGAGCGAAGTCAGCTTCCAGCTCACGCTTTTGAACAACAGCCGTTTGGAAGATGTGGAAATCGAAGTTTCGCTCCTCGACGCTAAGGACAAAGTCCTCAACACGCAAAAGGTCATGCCGGAAGAACCTGCAGAAAAGAAGACTCTTACGCAGCTTGGCATTTGCACGTTGATGGCTCCGCGCGCAACCGGCATGTACAAGATTAAGCTCACGCTCAAGGATTGCGGCAAGGAAATCCATTCCAGCTACGAAGACTTGATCGTGATTGAACAGGCCGACGTGAAGGACGCCATGAGCAAGGTCTGCTTCTTGGATAACTATGACGAATCGAGCGATGTGCTCGCCGCTCTCGACGGTTCCGAACAAATTATCTTCACTGCAAACTTGAGTTCTTGGCCAGATGAAATCTTGGAAAAGATTATCGATGTCACGAAGAACGGCGGCAAGACTTTGTTGCTCTCCGATATGACGACTGAAGATATCGACCTCTTGAACCAGAGCCACAACTTTGAAAACAAGATTGAAGCACACTGGACAACGGGTGCAAACGAATTCAGCTTGCACTACTTGCCGAAGGATTCTCCGCTCCTCGCTGTGTTCGGTGGCAACGGCGTTCTCGACCACAACTCTGCATCGGCCATGCCGGGCATTTCGTTGAACGAGCTCGCTGGCGCTAAGGTTTACGCACGTTCCGTGACACTCAAGGATGGCGAAATCAAGACGGGTGTGGACTTGCAGCTCGTGCCGTTTGGCAAGGGTCAGATCATGTTCAACCAGTTCAGCGTGATTGAAGGCTTGGAAACGAACGCCCTTTCGGATGCTCTGTTCACGGCAATCGTGAACTTGCTGTAATCCAGAATCGGCATAGTTCAAACGCAATTACAAGAGTCCCGCCCTGGTGCGGGACTTTTTCGTTAAAAAGGAGGTGCCCGCTCGGAGCGGAGGCGGGCATGACAAAGCACGCAAACCGTCATCCTGAGGGCGACAGCCCGAAGGATCCAGTGCAGAACTTATTAAATTTCTATATTACTCAATATGACACAGAATAACATTAATTTGGAAAAATACTCTGACGAGCTCGCCAACAAAGCAAAGAACGCGAGCAAGAAAATTCGTACATTGAGCGCCGAAAAGCGCGCAGCCGTGCTCGCACGTGTTGCAGAAATCCTCCGTGCAAAGAAGCCGGAAATTCTCGCCGCCAACAAGCTTGACCTCGAAGCTGCCGCCGGCAAGCTCGACGATTCCAAGATGGATCGCCTGACGTTGAACGATGCCCGCATCGAATCCATGGCCAAGGGCGCCGAAGAAATCGCCGCATTTACCGACCCGCTCGGTCGTGTTCTTGAATCTCGTGAACTCAAGAACGGCATCAAGATTAGCCGTGTCGCGGTGCCGATAGGTTCTGTGTTCTTTATTTTTGAAAGCCGCCCGAACGTGACGATTGACGGCGCTTGCCTTTGCTTTAAGGCGGGCAATGCCGTGATTCTCCGTGGCGGTAAGGAATCGCTAAACTCTGCTAAGTGCCTCGCCGGAATTTTCCACCAGGCTCTTGAAGAAAACGGCGTCGACAAGGATGCCGTGCAGCTCGTGACCGAAACGAGCCATGACCTCGTGGGCATGCTCTTGCAGCGCAACGATTGCCTCGACCTCGTAATTCCTCGCGGTGGCGAACGCTTGATCCGCGCCGTCGTGGAACAGAGCAAGATTCCTGTCATCAAGCACTTCAACGGCATCTGCCATGTGTACGTGGACAAGTCCGCCGACATGGAAAAGGCAGTGAACATTCTCATCAACGCGAAGACTCAGCGCACGGGCGTGTGCAACGCCATGGAATGCGTGATTATCGACCGCCATATCGACGATGCCAACGTGAAAAAGCTCATTGATTGCCTCGCCGACCGTGGCGTGGAACTCTTTGGCAACAAAGATGCTCAAAGTCACGACAGCCGCATCAAGGACATCGGTGACGACAGCAACTACCATCACGAATACCTCGCCCTCAAGGCTAGCGTCAAGTTCGTCGATAACGTCGAAGAAGCCTGCGACCACATCGAAAAGAACAGCAGCCGCCACACGGAAGCTGTCGTTGCAGAAGACGCAAGCGTTCAAGATTACTTCGTCGCAAACGTCGATAGCAGCAGCGTGATGGTGAACGCCAGCACACGCTTTGCAGACGGTGGCGAATACGGTCTCGGTGCCGAAGTGGGAATTTCTACGGACAAGCTCCATGCACGCGGCCCAATGGGCGTCGAAAGCCTCTGCAGCTACAAGTGGATTTTGCGCGGTAACGGACAGGTTAGAGGTTAATCATGAAGTTTGAAGACTTAATCAAAGAAGTAAAGTTCGAAGTGGAATTCGGTGGCGTGAAGCTCGCACCGGCAATCGTTCAGGACGCCGACAAGGGCGATGTGCTGATGATGGCATGGATGAACGAAGAAGCACTCCGCCGCACGCACGAATGTGGCGAAATGGTTTTCTGGAGCCGTAGCCGCAAAGAATACTGGCACAAGGGCGACACAAGCGGAAACGTGATGACGGTAGTCGAATGGGCCGCTGACTGCGACTCCGATGCGCTGCTTTTCAAAGTGCGAATGCAAGGGCCGCAAGTCGCTTGCCACACAGGCGCTCGCAGCTGTTTCTTCAAAACTTGCGATAAGTAAAAATTTAGCTCGGCCAAATGCCGAGCTTTTTTTAATTACCAAAGATTCACGCCGAGCGAAACTCCAAACATGTGATAGACTGCGCCAAAGGATTTTGGATAATCGCTATTCCTAGAACCCTCAGGTTCTGCAGTACCAAACATCACTTTATACTTAATTCTTAATAGAAAAGCAACTGATAACGAGCCAACGCGTTCAGGCTTGGTCGCAAAAAAGCGGACATCCACATTCGTGCCGAGCACCCAATGCGGAACAATATAATAGTCTTCGAGCGCCCCCATATGCGTTTGCGCAATACCTACAAAAGGTTCAACACGCAATGCATGCGAGTCATAGGCATTGAAGCCAAGCGTCAAGCCCTCCGTTCCATCACGATTCGAACTTTCATTACCAGGCTCATCCCATTTCGGCTGATTATTCAAGCCAAATTCCATAAAAAATGACAGCGCAAAACGCTTGTATCGCAATTGGGCTTCTAGCTGGAACGCCCCTGCCATTTTATCTTTGACATAGTCTGTAATCTCGCCACTGACAAAGCCACTCCATGTACCGATGTAAAGGTCTAGACCTCCAGTATAGAATTTATGCGCAATCGGGTCTTTCTGGAACAAGCGCTGTTGAGCCATATACTTTTCAACAAAAGGAATGATCTGTTCCTTCAAGTATCGCGCGTGTTCATCGTGAGAATATTCTTCTACATATTGCTTTGCATTCTTCAGGAAGTCTTCTGCCGCAGTCGTATCTGCAATCTCTTTAAAAAAGTATCCGCCTTCGCCACCAAAGGAATAGCCCCTTAAAATAATAACGATATCCGCATAGACAAGAGCCTTAAAAAGCGCCTTATTTTGTTGTTTGGCATCAGAACTATCCACCAATGCAATCAGGGAATCGGCCTTCGGCTTTGTAAACGAAGTAAAATTGCGGAAAAGGTAAAAACGCAAAATATCATCCCCCGCATCGACAAGCCTATCGTTTCGAGGGGAATACGTAGAATCGAGCACAAGTCGGCGCGTATCGGCGTAAATGGGAATAGCCTCATCGTACTCCCCCATTTCCATCAAGGCCAAATACTCTTCAAAATACGACAATGGAGCACCCTCGGCAAGATTTTGCTTCAGGTAATCAATAGCGAGCCTAGAGCGAGCAAAGTCCTTTGATTCAAGCGATGTTTTCAAAGCGTCGCGGGCACGCGAAAACAGTTCCTTTTTCGAAGGAGTGGCAAAAGACACCACAACAGAAATCAGCAGGACAAGAACAAATAAAGTTTTCCTCATTTGCTTTACCAAAAATACAAGCCCAAGCCAAGAGCAAAGAACACATCATGACCATTCCCGCGCGTGACAGGGAATCCCTTTTTCATATCCAGTTGAGATACCCCGAATTTACTCACAACCGCAACAGACCAAACTCCATAACTATCTATGCTCCTAAAAGATGTGGCAAATTTTAAGTCGACATTCACGCCCAGTGTTAAGGCGGATCCAAAAAACTCCGTATCTTCACTGCCCCAATCATCAAAACTATAATATGAATAATCTTTACCATTGTGGACGGAATCAAAATAAGGTTTCACAGGATCGGCGTTAAATAGGCACTTGCTAAAGCCCACATACGGGCGAATTTTCCAATAACGGCTATCATACGCCACAAATCCAAAGGACATACCCAAATTTATAACACCTTTATGCCCCGCATTTATCAGTTCTCCCGAAACAGAAAGGCGGCTTAATTGCAAATAAACTTCACCATTTACAGGATAGCTTGATGGTTTTGCAAGATCCTTACGGTAATGGCCACTGTAACCAAAGCCACCACCCAAAAAATAAACATTAAAGCCAATTCCGCCCGTATAGAACCGACTGGCAATAATTTCTTCTGAGCGGGCATTGCGGTCTTTGAGGAACTCCACTCTAAAAGAAGCTCGTTCCAAGGGTTCCAAAACACATGTCCGCACCCACTCCGCATCAGGATGGTCGCTATAATTTTCAACAAAGTATGACGCAAGCGTTCTGACTTTTTCAATGTTATCACGACTGTCATACGCCATTGGCAAATACAGCATCAGCCTCAGTTCGTGAATTTCGGCTTCCGTCAAGTCTGATTCGGTATCGAGATAACGTTCAATGCCTTCATAGAGGCTTTTCGAAGCAAATTTGTTAATATAGTCCTCTGCATAAGCCATCAAGCCATCATTTCCGACATAAGCTTCGTTTTGCAAGCTGGTAGAATCGTACGCATTCTGAAGACGTTGCACAAGCATCTTAAGCATGGCTCGATACATTTTCAAGTCGTTGTACGCCGCAAACTTTTCACCCGCATGAATCGTTTTTACAGGGTACGACTGCATATTTTCCAGTTCTTCAATTTTTTGAGAAACAGCGGCAGTATCCTTGTTACGAATGGCATCAAGCAGCTCTTCACGGGCTTTGTAGACGGGCTCTAACTCAGAGCCTTCCTGATTCAAAAGAGACTGTTCAAATTCATTTTGCGACGTTTGAACATCCATCAATGAACGTTCAAAATCACTCAGTGCCGATGAATCTGCAGCGTACAAAGTCTTTAGGAATACGCAAACGAAAATAGCAAGTACACTCCGTTTCATTTTGCACCTCCAAAATCGACGCGATAAAAATCAGCCGTCGCAATTATACAGGGAGGTACGAAAAAACGGCTCATCGTGGGGATTTCATTTGGAATCGTAAATCCTTTTATGAAAACAAAATTTGCACCGACAGAACGAGCAGCGTCAATCAGCACTTTTTCGGGATGACCTTCTGGGCAGTTTCCGGAACCATCCGTTTCAGCAATTCCCAAATACGTGCTATTTTGCGGTATCACAGGGATATCGGAGGCGTAAACCACACGCACTGTAGCATTTGAATCCAGCGGAGATTCTTGATTTCGAGATTTCACAAGAGAATACGGCGCTGAAGTGCACGAAGCGAGCACATATAGGCAAGTAGCAATAACAAAATAAAATACAGGTTTCATGGTCAGCCTATTGTTGACTTCTTAAATACACCCAAGCATGGTCAGCACATACATATATATCGTTTTTAAATCCACCATGGGAGCGACGATCGTACAAAGCCACCTGACCTTCTCTTTGAGAATTGCATTCAGGCCATTTTTTAAATTCCTCAACAGTACGATTTATAAATTGCTTATCTTGATACTGTTCTGAAGGGTTGACGCCATTGTCCGCATAGCAGCCAACCAAAACAAGCCCGACAATCGAAAAAAGGATACTTTTTACCATAAATAAACACCTAAACCTAAAGCCATGAAGACATCCAAGCCCTTGCCTCTCGTCACTGGATAATCTTCTTCCAAATTCATGTACGACATGCCAAATTTACCCACGATTGAAAAAGAAGAAAGATATCTGTTTGAAGAAAAGAGGTACAACGTGGCAAACTTATAATCAATGTTTACACCCAAAGTATAAGCGGTACCCCATTCAGGGCTTTCGTATCTATAGCCTTGAGGGACTCCCTCAAAAATCATGTGGTCATAATCATCACGTCCGGTGCTAAAACTTTTGACTTTTGTATTTCCGCCAAAGATGCAACCACTAATTTCTATATACGGGCGAATTTTAAGATAACGGCTATCATGCACGACGTAGCCCAGCGCAGCCCCTAAATCAAGCACGCCCTTATGACCAGAATTAACAAATTCTCCTGAAATAGAGAACCGCTTTATTTGCAGATAAATTTCTCCCGTTACAGGATAGTTATCCGGTTTAATCCAATCTTTGCGGTAGTAATTCTTGAAGCCGCCACCAGTACTCAGAAGATAGATGTTTACGCCAAGACCTCCTGTATACAAGCTATTTTGGATAACATGTTCCTTGCGGTTTGCACGGTCCTTATAGAACATTTCGATAAAGTCCATGCGATCTAGCGGAGCCATGATACTTTTACGTACCCATTCAGCATCGGGATGGTCACCATCATTCGAGAGAAAAACCTGAGCCCGTCTTTTCACCTTTTCGAGATACTCATTATCGTAATAAGTCAGCGGCAAATACAGCATCAAGCGCATTTCACGTATTTCGGTCTCATCCAAATCAGAGTCGGCCAATTCGCGCTCAATTTCTTCATGAATCTTTTTTGAACGAGACATCTCAAAATACATTTGAGTAAATGTCGTAAGGCCGTCGTTTCCGGCATATCTCGTATTTTTGGCCTTCTTAACATACGCATTTTTGTGGTATTGCACTAAGAACTTGAGCATTGCACGGTACATTTTCAATTCATTGTAAATGCCAAATTTTTCGGCATCATGAATCGTTATGAGAGAATCAGTCTGCATCGCTTCAAGTTCAGCTAATTTTTGAGAAACCGTCGCTGTATCCCTATCACGGGCGGCATCAAGCAATTCACCACGGACTCTGTAAACGGGGCCCAATTCAGGGTCACTCAGATCAAATGTCGTAAATACATCAGCGGCAAATAGCGTTGCTGAGAAAAGGCACATCACAAACATCAAAATTTTGATTTTCATTCTGCGCCTCCAAAATCAACATACAGCAAATCCGCCGTTACAATGTCACAACGAGTAGGAGAAAAAATGCCGTCAGAATAGCGGCTATCGCGTTCAGAGAACTTTTTAATGTAAATAAGATTCGCACCTACAGATTGAGCAACATCCAACAGCACTTGTGCAGAATTTTCAAGAGAGCAAGCGCCATCATTCGTCTGAACCGTTCCCAAATACGTATTGTTTTCAGGAATCACGGGGATTTCAGCGGCATCGACAACACGTACGACAGCGCCTGGCTGAAGCGGAGTCGGATTTTTAGGAGCGTTTACAAGAACATACGGAATCTGACTGCACGATGTTAGCGCCATTAAGCAAAAGCAAGCCAATAGAATTAAAATTTTCACCTTCATAAGCTATACGTTATAATAATTTTTATAAACAATATAGCATTATTATTTCAAACAAAAAAAGAACCCGCAAGCGGATTCTTTTTTAAGCTTATTTTGGAGGCTGATTAGCAACCGAGCTTTTCGAAGAGGTAAGCTTCGAGCTTGTCGATTGCGACGAGTTCCTGCTTCATGGAGTCGCGTTCGCGAACAGTCACGTAGCCAAGCTTTGCCGGATCGGATTCACCCTCGCCAACGGTGTCGAAGTCGACAGTCACGCAGAACGGCGTGCCGAGTTCGTCCTGACGGCGGTAGCGCTTACCGATGGACTGCGTTTCGTCGTATTCAACGTTCCAGCGGTTGAGGAGCTTCTGGTAAAGTTCTTCGGCCTTTTCCTTGACCTTGCCCTTCTTCACGAGCGGGAGCACGGCAACCTTGACCGGAGCGACCTTCGGATCGAAGTGGAGCACGGTACGTTCGTCGTTTTCGAGCTTTTCGACTTCGTAAGCGTTGCAGAGAAGCACGAGGAGCAAACGTTCCACACCGAGAGACGGTTCGACAACGTACGGGATGTAGCGCTTGTTCTGGACCGGGTCAATGTATTCCTGCTTGACCTTGGATTCGTTCTGGTGCTGCGTGAGGTCGTAGTTCGTACGAGAAGCGATACCCCAGAGTTCGCCCCAACCGAACGGGAATTCGTATTCGACGTCGGTGGTGCCGTTACTGTAGTGAGAAAGTTCTTCCTTGGCATGTTCGCGGAGGCGGAGCTTTTCACGCTTCACACCGAGATCGTTCACGAGCCATTCGAAGCAGTACTTACGCCAGAAGTTGTACCAATCGAGTTCAGTACCCGGTTCGCAGAAGAACTCAAGTTCCATCTGTTCGAATTCGCGAGTACGGAAGATGAAGTTACCCGGAGTAATTTCGTTACGGAAAGACTTACCGATCTGACCGACACCGAACGGGATGCGCGGACGGACGTTGTCAACGATGTTGCGGAAGTCCACGAAGATACCCTGAGCGGTTTCCGGACGGAGATAAACCTTGTTGCCTTCGCCTTCAATCACGCCGATTTCAGTCTGGAACATGAGGTTGAAAGCACGCGGCTTTGTCCAATCGGTCTTGCCGCAAGTCGGGCATTCGATCTTGTTGTCCACCATCATCTGGTGAACTTCGTCAAAATTCTTACCAGCGCAGCAGCCTTCACCGAGCTTTTCTTCGAGGAGCTGGTCAGCGCGGAAACGTTCGTGGCAAGCGAGGCAGTCCACGAGCGGGTCAGAGAAGTTGCCCACGTGGCCAGAAGCCTTCCAAACGCGGGGGTTCAAAAGAATAGAGCTATCGAGACCAAGCACATCGTGGCGGGAAGTCACGAACTTCTTCCACCAGAGATTCTTGATGTTGCGCTTGAGTTCCACGCCATACGGACCGTAGTCCCAAGTATTGGCGAGGCCATCGTAAATTTCGGAGCCGGGGAAAATGAAGCCGCGGCGTTTGCAGAGGGAGATGATGTCCTTGAGGGCATCCTGAACTTTCTTTGCCATTATATATCCTTTATCGGCCGTGCCCAAGGGGCGTGTTTTGGCCGGACTAGGAACCTACCTGGATGATAGGCCCTGACGGGAGCAAATATAGAAATTAGACGAGAGACGTGGAAAATTTTAACGCAAAAAAGACCCCACTTGCGCAGGGTCTAGTTTACTCAGGGAGTCTTAAATCTCTATTTTCTTATCGGACGTTTACAATTCTCTGTTGAGCCCCAATGCGAAGCACGTAGGACCCGCTACGAGGAGCATTCATCGAGAAGTTCGCATCATTCGCGCGACCGTTGTAAATCACACGACCCTGCATATCGAGCAAATTAACATTAGCACCGATTTTAGCGCCTGAAATCTGGAGACTGCGGCCGTTTAAAGTTGCAGAGAATTTTGCGACAGTTCTAAGATTTGCAATTTTCATACCAGGGTTAAACTTTGTCCAAACTCTAGACTTGCAAACGAATACCGTCTTGAGTTCTGTAACATAGAACGTCATATTTTCACGTTTTACAGTACAGCTCGGCATATCTTCTTCAGTACCGACAGCTTCGACAACGATATCCTGGATGGCGCTAGAGCTAGAAGATTCAACCTTAACGCTGGAGCTAGAAGCAGGTTCTACGCTACTTGAAGATGCAGGGGCTTCACTGCTAGAAGAAACAAATTCCTCGCTGCTAGAACTTACATCTTCTCCGAGAGAACTCGAAGATTCTACGCTCTCGCTAGAACTTGAAGCGACATCGGCACTGGAGCTAGACTGCACTTCGCTAGAGCTAGAAGCGACATCGGCACTGCTTGAAGATGCAAGAATCTCGCTGCTAGAGCTTACCTCGTCATTGCGAGAACTCGAAGAGTTCGATGCAATCTCCGCACTGCTCGAAGATTCAAGCAATACGCTGCTAGAACTGACGTTTCCATCGCTGGAAGACTCGAGAATCACACTCGAGCTAGACAAAATATTTTCTGAGCTCGACGAAGACAAATCCACAGAAGTCGAAACAAAGACCGCGCTTACTTCAACATCGAAATTCGGCATATCAAAGGCACAGCTACCTTCGGCGGCAGAGCCACCCATCCCCCACATGCCAGGCGTCGACGAACCAGTTTCTGCCTTTGTGCAAGGCACGACTGTATTAGCATCAAGGGCCCGGACAACGCTAACAGAGGCCACTTTGTAGCCGTTTGACGCATTCGGATTCACGGTCACCTTTACACCCGGCTTTGTGCGGTCTCGATAGCGGTCATTAAACGAAAGCGAAATTCTTCCGTTATCCGTATTTTTTACAGTAAGGTAATAACGTAAGGATTCAAAAGATGCCGTTACAAAGACGTCATGGTCCGGCATCACGAACTGCGAATCATTCTTTTCTGTAGTCGAAACCTTACGCTGTTCGCGAGAATCGCCGTATTCATCATAAACAGTAAAGCCTTTAAAGACCTTACCTTCAGGCGTATTCGGAGTCACGCTAAGCCATGATCCCGCCACAGTTTCTTCGACAAGATTTTGTTCAAACAAGACGTTAAACGATTTTTCTTCATCGTTTCCGACTTTGTTAATTTTGTAGTTTTGTGCATAAGCACTTACGGCGAACGCAAGCGTCGCCCTCAATCCAAGGCAGATATTTTTCCTCATACAAATCCCTAACTTTTGTATTCTAAAATTTAGTATAAGTTTTTTCATCTGCAATGCATGACAACAAACAAAATATTACAAATAAGAAATTTATATGCAAATAAAAATTGTTAAAACGTTTAAAATAACGCATCACATCCACATTGAGAATACCGCAACGGATTTGCACTATTAGCAATCTTTTTACTGATTTCAAAGGAACAAAAAAGCCCGTCCTTTACAATCGCGATTAAAAGACTTTTTATTTTTTTGATATATTTCAATCGTTATTTAAGCAAGTAGAGAATATGGAAGAACCAAAGAAAAAAGGCGTAAAACCGGTCGAGCACAAGAAAGAACAGGAACGATGCATTCTCGTAGGCATCGCAACCCCTAAAGTTCGTCCGTGGCTTGCAGGCGAACAACTCGCAGAACTCGGCCGCCTCGCCGAAACCGCGGGTGCATTCGTCACACGCAGCTTTTTGCAGCGCGTGCAAAACTTCAGCCCGGCAACGCTCATTGGCGAAGGCAAGGTTGGCGAAGTCAAGCGTGCTCTCGAAGAAGACAACGCCAAGATGGTCGTTTTTGACGATGACCTCTCGGGTTCACAAGTGCGTAATCTCGAAGAACGCATGCCCGGCATCAAGGTTCTCGACCGCACAGGACTTATTCTCGATATTTTCGCAAAGCACGCCGTCACGGCAGAAAGCCGCCTGATGGTCGAAGTGGCGCAATTGCAGTACATGATGCCGCGTCTCACCGGTGCGTGGACGCACCTTTGCCGCCAACACAATGGCGGCATCGGCACCAAGGGGCCGGGTGAGACGCAGCTCGAAACGGACCGCCGTATGATCCGCAAGCGCATCCAGGAACTCAAGAAAAAGCTTGAGAAAATCGAGGATGCGCGCGAGCAGCAAGCAGATAAACGAAATGATATTTTCCAGGTTGGCATCGTCGGTTACACAAACGCGGGCAAGTCCACGCTCACAAACCGCTTGACCGGCGCCGACGTTTACGTTGAAGACAAACTCTTTGCAACGCTCGACAGCACCACGCGAAAGCTATTCCTCGATGGCGAAAATATCATCTTGAGCGACACGGTCGGGTTCATTCGCAAGCTCCCCCACAACTTGATTGAAACGTTCAAGAGCACGCTCGGCGTGGCCGCACATGCGGACTGCATCTTGGAAGTCGTTGACGGGAGCGCCCCGGACTACCGCGACCACTTGGAAGTCACGCACAAGACACTCGAAAGCATTATCGACAAAGGTACTCCGAGACTCCGCGTTTTCAACAAAGTCGAAGTCGCAAGCGAAGCGCGCCGCACGGAACTTTTGCAAAACTACCCGGACGCCATCCAAATCAGCGCCAAGGAAAACATCGGCATGGAACGATTGCGTGCCGCCTTCAAGGAACAGCTCGAACGCTGGCACGAGAAGCGCGCCGCCGCAGAAGCCAAAGAAAAAGAAATTGCAGAAGCCCCATGGCCGCCGGAAGACAATTCGTAATCGAAAAAAAATTGTCATGCCCAATTTAATCGGGCATCTCCCTTCTCAAAAAAATCGAAAGGAGATTCCCGCTCGGTGGCGGGAATGACAAATAAACAAAAAAAAACTTAACTGGATGCTTCGTTTCACTCAGCATGACGTTAAAAAAGGAATGAGTTTTGAATGAACAAACAAGAACTTAAAGAAAAGTATGGCAAGAAGCGCGTTCCGCATGAATGGCGCAAGACAGACAAGATTTCTACGCTGATTACGACGTTTTTCGGCTCGGGAATGAGCCCGAAGGCGCCCGGTACTATGGGAAGTCTCGCCGCGGCAATCGTTGCCTACCCCTTGGCCATGTTAAGTTACGCCTACCCCATCGTCATCAACGACAACGCATTCAACACAAAAGATGCAAATGCACTTGAATCATTAGCCGCCATTTTCCTCGCGGTTCCCAAAAACTTTATGATTGCAGCGCTGCTCGTTTTTTTTGCAGCCATCCCGTTTGTGAAAAAAGCGATGAGGGATACCGGCACAGAAGACCCCGGCTGGATTGTGATTGACGAAGTCTGCGGGATTTTCATGACATTCGCCTTCATCCGCCCCGAATGGATTCTGAACGCCCCCTGGATCCTAATCATCGGCTTTGCGCTATTCCGCTTTTTCGATATTCTCAAACCGCTCGGCATCCATAAAATGGAAAAACTCCCCGGAGCTTGGGGAGTTATGGCCGATGACTTGCTCGGCGGAATCTATGCCGGGTTAGTACTCACCATTGGCCTTGTTTTACCCGCCGTATTTTTGATGTAAGGCTATTTATCACAGCGGGTTAAACGTCACGCCAGCCTTGATAGCGACCGAAGACCAATCGGCCAAACCATCAGCAAAGTGATCGTTGAACTTGTGATAGAACTTGGCATCCAAAAGCAGGTCTAAATAGATTCGTTCATTGACGCGGAAACCCACGCCCAAAAGCACACTAAATTCCATAGACGAGTCCAGTTCCCTATCGCGTGCACCATCTAACTCCAAATTATCGAAAAGCGGTATGGAAATCTGAGGGCCAAATTCGAACGATACAAAGCTAGACCGCGGCTTGACTGCAAAAAGAATCGGGAACGCAATCCGCCCCTGCGACAGGCCTCCTCCAGTAACACGCTTGTCTTCCCCATTACCATCTTCAATGTATAGAGGTTCCGACAAAAACAACGGAGCATATTCAAACAGCACGCCAAGCCTTACCGCCAAATGGTATTGCAGCAAAGGCCATTGAACAGACGCTCCCGCCTGAAAAAAAGTGCCCTCAAAAAAGACAATCCGTTCAATCTTTTCGTAATGGTTCAACTGCGTCTCGTTATTTATAACTTTAAAACCCATATTAATCGTCATTCCGACTAAGAAATCGAACGGGACCGAATTTTTCTGAATCCGTTCCGCATTCCTGACGCTATCGCGGTGTGCCTTCGCTTGCATCCAACGGTCATAATCACTAACGCTTTCGTCTTGGGCGAAAGTAAAAGCAGCAAGCAACAGAACAAGTCCAAAAACGCGAAACATACCACAGCCCTCGATAAATGCAATTCAACAACGAACCGTCTTTAATCTATACAAAACTTTGTATAAAAAGTGATGTTCTTATAAACATCCCGACCAAAAGCAATAAGGCCGTACAGGCGGTAAAAAGGTGATGCCCGCTCGGAGGCGGGCATGACAAACTATCGGCTAAAAAATTATTCAAATATCTTGTTGTACAAGCTCGGAGCGAACTTCTGCATGTACCCGAGCACGAAAATCACGGAAATGATAATCGGCAAGCCCCACTTGAAGTAGAGATGCAAAATCTTTAACTTCGGGAACTTCATGCCAACGCCCAAATTCGCTTCAGAGATAAACTTGAACTGTCCCCAGCCATAGCGGGAGTTGCAGAACAGCACAAAGATAAGCGAACCCAGCGGCAAAAGCGTATTCGAGACCAAGAAGTCTTCCAAGTCCAGAACGCAACTTCCCGGACCAAACGGTTCAAAGCTCGAAAGCACGTTAAAGCCGAGCGCGCACGGGAGCGACAAAATCGTAATTGCGACAAAGTTCCACTTCACCGCCTTCTTGCGTTCTACATTGCGCACGTCCATCCAATAAGCAACAATGTTTTCGAACACGGCCACAAGCGTCGAGAGCGCCGCAAAAGACATAAAGAGGAAGAACGCGGCACCGCAAATACGGCCTGCTGGCATCTGCGCAAACACGTTCGGGAGCGTTGCAAAAATAAGCCCCGGACCAGCATCCGGCTTGAGTCCAAACGCAAAGCACGCCGGAATAATGATAAGACCAGCAATCAAGGCAACGCCCGTATCGAGCACACAAATGTGAGCCGCTTCGGTCAAAAGCGAATGCTGTTTCTTGATGTAGCTACCGAAAATGCTCATGGAGCCAATGCCAATGCTAAGCGTAAAGAACGACTGGCCAAGAGCCGCAAACACGACCTCGCCAATACCTGCTTCCTTGAGCTTTGCAAAGTCCGGCAACAAGTAGAACTTAAGACCTTCGCCTGCACCCGGGAGCGTGAGCACGCGGACCATCAAGATGAGCATAATGATAAGGAGCGCAGACATCATCGTCTTCGTGATGCGTTCCACACCGCGCTGGAGCCCAAGTGCCACAATCGAAAGGCCCGCGAAAGTTGCGACCACCATCCAGAACGAGAGCAAGGGGCCATTGCCGAGCATATTCGTAAATTCAGCACCGACTTCAGCAGGAGACAAATGCATGAGGTCGCCCATCGTCACCATGCGGTAGAAGTAATAGAGCATCCACCCCGTCACTGTCGTATAGAACATCATGAGAAGGTAGTTACCCGCAATCATCGGAACACCTGCATAATGCCACTTTTGCCCCGGCTTTTCAAGGATGGCAAACGAACGGCCCACGCCACGCTTGGACGAGCGGCCAACAGCAAATTCCATCACGAGAATCGGGAAACCGAAAATCAACAAGAAGAAGAGGTAAATCAGCACAAAGGCGGCACCGCCATACTGCCCCGTGATAAACGGGAAACGCCAAACGTTGCCAAGCCCAATGGCGCAACCAGCAGCAATCAAGATAAAACCAAGACGGGATTTAAAGTTTTCTCTTTCTGTCATCATTTACCTCATGCACAAATCTAGAACTTGATCGGGTACAGCAAGTACCAATGGAACTCCGGATACACCTGAATCGTAGGTGCCGGGAGCTTAAAGTAGTTCAACGCCTTGACAATCGTGCGCGCCAAACGGCTCTGCGGACGGAACGCCTCCAAATCATAATCGAGAGCGATATAGACTTCACGATGCGGATGCGGTTCCTTGGTAAATACCCTGTCGTCAATACTCAGGCCAACGGCAATGGCAAGCCAACTCGGATAATACTTGCGGGCCGCTTCCGGCAACATCCTATAGGGCTTCAGCGAAAGCCAGAAAGTCTGGTTCACATAGTCATCCGTGAAAACCCCGCCAGAAGCATCATGCTCCTGATCATAATAGGCATTGGAATTGATCCAGTAGCTCCACTTGAGGTCAATATACTTGAATACGGGAACATAGCGTTCCGCCATCGGCAAGAATCCGCCAAGGCCGCCCGAAAGCACATCAAAAATGCTAAAGCCCCACTTAGGAGCAAAGCCATCCTTGATATCAATCGCAATATGGGTCGCCAAGGCCGTAAAGCCTGCAAACAAATAAGACTGGAACTCGCTTGCGCCCGCCCAGCGGTAGCCTTCGTAAAAGGCCTCGCCAATGACGACGCCCGCCGCAAAATGCCCAAACTTGTCCAGGTTCAAGGCGTAATCAAAATCGTTCTCGAAATGAAAACCACGGCCACCGTTATCGTCCCACCAGCCTTTTTCAAAGACAAAGCCATAGGCCGCGCCATAGGCAATCAAGGTGAGGGATGCCACGCCAAAAAGCTTAGCGGGTTCAATTTCGGGTTTAACATCCGTTGGATCTTCACTTCGATAATCCCAGGTCGAATCGCGCCACGTGAGCGAATCCCCTGGAGACGACAAAGCTGCCGCCGGGAACACCAGCGACAGCATAAGCACAAACGCGAGTAAGCCAATAGCAGAACTGTTGGCCTTACGCATTAATTCCTCGCGAAAATGATAACTCCATTTTGGCCTCCGAAGCCAAAGCCGTTGCTCATAGCGTAGTCAATCTTCTGGTTGACAGCACCATTTGCGCAGACATCGAGATGAATTTCCGGATCCTGTTCGAACACGTTGAGTGTACCATGAATCTTCTGGTTCATCACAGACATGATGGTCACGACGGATTCGAGAGCACCTGCAGCACCCAGGCAGTGGCCGATCATAGACTTGGACGAATTGACCTTAAGGTTTTCGAGAGCCGATGCAGAGGACTGCTTGAAGAGCGTTTCGATGGCAGAGCATTCTGCAATGTCACCGAGCGGTGTGGATGTACCGTGAGTGTTAATATAGCTAATATCCTTAGCTTCGATGCCAGCTTCCTTCATGGCGTTGGCCATTGCGAGCATCACACCCTTGCCATCCGGACGCGGAGCGGAGATGTGGTGAGCGTCAGAGCTTGCACCGACACCAGCGATACGGGCGAGAATATTTGCACCACGAGCCTTAGCGTGAGATTCGCTTTCGAGCACGAGGACTGCAGCGCCTTCACCGATCACGAAGCCATCGCGATCCTTATCGAACGGGCGGGAAGCCTGTTCCGGAGCGTCATTGCGCTTGCTGACGGCCTTCATGCTGGTAAAGCCAGCAAGGCTGAGCGGGTTCACCGTTTCGTCGGCACCACCAGCGAGCATCACATCGCAGCGGCCGAGACGAATCATGTCATAGGCATTGGCGATGGAGTGGTTGGAAGTTGCGCAAGCGGAAGTGACCGTGTAGGACGGGCCCATCCAGCCAGTCTTGTTGCAAACTTCACCTGCCGGCATATTCACGATGGCCATCGGAATATAGAACGGGGAAACGCGGGACGGACCACGATTGCTGAGAGCCACAGCGGCATCATAGCAATACTGCAAACCACCGATACTGCTACCAATGATAGCGCCGCAACGTTCCGGATTTTCGTTTTCCGGAGAGATGCCAGCCATCTTCAAGGCCTGGAATGCCGAGTAAACGGCATACTGGATGCAGCGGGAGAACCTAGACTGGTCTCTGGTGCTGTAGATTTCCGAAGCGTCGAACTCACGGATTTCGCTAGCCATGCGAGATGTGTAAGCCGAAGCGTCGAAACGCTGAATGGGAGCAATGCCAGACTTGCCCTGGAGCAAGTTCTGCCACAATAATTCGGGGGAGTTTCCGAGAGAGGAAACGCAGCCCATACCTGTAATAACAACATTTTCCATAATGCGCCAAATATAATAAAAAAAACGGTAACATTTTCGTAAGCGACGCAAGAAAAAGACAATTTGTAACAAAAAATTACAATTTCGAAAATATTTTTATAATTTCGAGAGAATTTGTCCATATATATAGGTTTATCTTTTATTTTCATTACGCAATACTTACAGCAATTCTGTGTGCAGTTAAATGTTTGGAGTTTTCAAAGTCATCCTGGATGGAGCGCAAGCGACTGACGGGATCCATCAAATTATTATGCAAGAAAAGGAGATTCCCGCTCAGTGGCGGGAATGACAAGTCAAGAAGCGGGAATGACAGAAACGAGGCGGGAACGACGAATCAAAAAAAATGCTATTATTCGCGCGTATGCCAAAGAGTTCTCGAAATTTAGTGTGGATGGACCTGGAAATGTCCGGTCTCTATCCTGAAAAAGATGTCATTCTCGAAATTGCGACCATTGTTACCGACGCCAATTTGAACATTCTCGCCGAAGGCCCCGTCATTGCTATTCACCAGCCCGAAAACGTTTTCGAAAGCATGGACGAATGGAACACTCGGCACCACAACCAGAGCGGACTCGTAGACCGTTGTCGCCGTTCACAGTATTCCCTCAAGGATGCCGAACTCGAAACACTCCGATTCATCAAGCCGTTTACCGAAAAAGGCAAGAACCTCCTCTGCGGAAATTCCATCACGCAGGACAGGCGCTTTTTGTACAAGTACATGCCCGAAATTTCGGAATGGCTCTGCTACCGCAATGTCGACGTGAGCTCCATCAAGGAACTCAGTTACCGCTGGTACCCGAACCTCGAAGATTTCCAGAAAGAAAAACGCCACGAAGCTTTAAACGACATCCGCGAAAGCATCGCCGAACTCGCCTACTACCGAAAGACCATCTTCAAGTAATTTTATGGAAAGACTCCCCTACGCCCAGAGAATGCGCAACCGCTGCATTGCGATTACCATCCTCGTTACGATTATTGTTGCCATTGTTCACTGTTCCACCAAAGACGATCCTGAAGAATCCGCTAAACAGCTAAGCGAGCAGCAAACCGCAATAACAGCAGACACGCTCGCCCAAGCCATCGCTCCAAGCGACACCAACCCCTTCGACGAACCGATTACCGCTGACACCTCAGCAAAAGAAAACCCGAATGGTCTCGCCGCCCTGAAAGGCATCGAAGATGAAGACTTCGAAAACTCGGGCAACACCGCCGCCGGAAATGCAGCAAGCGCCACAAACGCAACAGTCGAAAGCACAGACAACGTCCGCGACACCGTTCACATCAAGTCACAAAAGGATCCAATTCTCGCCGATAAAATCGACATTCTCCTCCGCCGCTACCGCCCGGATTTGGGAGTCATCCTTGTCGTGAATACCAGGACAAACGAAATCATCGCCTGGGGCGAACGCCGAGATGGCAAGGTGCAGAACAAGCCAGACTGGATTGGACGCCCCACCTTCCCCGCCGCCTCGCTAGCCAAGCTCGTGACGATTGCCGCCGCCATGGAAAGCAACCGTTACTCGCTCAACACGCCCATCCCGATGATCGGCCGCCACCACACGCTTTACCTGAACCAGCTCCGCGTCCCCGAAAAATACAACGGCCCCACGATGGATCTTTCCGAAGCGTTCGCCCGCTCTGCAAACCCGCCGATGGCTATCGTCGGGAAAACCATCGGTGCAAAGCGCCTCAACGCAGCCGCCGCAAAGCTCGGCTACAACAAGCGATTCCCCGGGAATGCCCCAAACGCGTCAAGTTACACAGCCCCGGACACGGGTTACGGCCTTGCCGAAGTTGCCTGCGGTTTTACAACCTCGACAACCCTTACGCCGCTTCTCGCCGCGGCGCAAGTCCGCGCCATTCTCACCAAGAAGCCTCTTGAAATTCCATGGGCTCGTGACATGGCTCCGTTCGCCCCGCAAAAGCCCCTCGCCCTCGACGTCGGAAAGTTCAGCGAAAACACGTACTACGGCCTTCGCGAATCCATGCTCCGCTCCGTGACGCAGGGAACCGCCCACAAGCACATGTCCACAAAGAACATGGCCCGCAAGAATTTTGAAGCGCTCCGCCTCGGCGGAAAGACCGGCTCTCTCGACGGTACAGACCCCGCCGGCCGTTACGACTGGTTCATGGGATTTGCCGAAGCGAAAAACGACCCGAGCAAGTCCATCGTCGTCATCGTGATGCAGATGCACAAGGAAATTCGTTCGCAACCGGCAACGCAAGTGGCCGCCACCGTCATCAATTACTGGGCGCACCAAAACTTGGATTTGAAAAAATAATTTAGATTTAAGCACAAAAGAAGAAGGATTATCATGGAATTATCTTGGTGGAACTTAATACCGACTTATTTTGATGGAACCGCATTCCAGCTCGGAAGTTTTCCGGTGCGCTGGTACGGTATCATGTACATTTTTGCGTTCGTGACCGCCTACATCACCATGTGGAAAATCAGCCAGAAAGAAAAGCTCGGCTACACCAAGGACCAGCTCGACAACTTCTTCACCTGGATTATCGCAGGCATCCTGCTCGGCGCACGCCTCGGTTACGTGTTCTTCTACAAGGCAAGCTATTACCTTGCGAATCCGACCGAAATTATTTTCCCGATGATTCATGACGATCTCGGTTACCACTTTGTCGGAATTTCCGGAATGTCGTACCATGGCGGTCTCATCGTCGGATTCATCTTCATGTACATCGGAGCCAAGCGCAACAAGCTCGACGTTTGGAAAACCATCAACCTCGCCTTTTTGGTCACGCCACTCGCCTACACCTGGGGACGCTGGGGCAACTTCATCAACGGTGAACTTTTTGGAGAAGCTACGACAAGCGCTATCGGCATGTGGTTCCCGCTTGCCCACGACAGCACGCTTGCAAACCCGATTCTCCACCACCCGAGCCAGCTTTACGAAATGGTCTTTGAAGGCATCGTGCTTTTCGTTCTTTTGTACAACCTTCGCAAGATTCCGAAACTCCACGATAAAATGCCTTGCCTCTATTTGATGGGTTACGGCCTGTTCCGCTTCTTCATCGAATTTTTCCGCAAGCCGGATGCACACCTCGGACGCGTCGACCTCTTTGGCATGAGCCGTGGACAGACGCTTTGCTCGGCAATGATTATTGCCGGTCTCGTGTGGATGATTTATTTATTCTATCGCGAAAAGAAAAAAGCTAATAACCCTTAAACAGGTTTTCCCAG
Organism: Fibrobacter sp. UWB2; assembly: GCF_002210425.1. Classification (NCBI taxonomy): domain Bacteria; kingdom Pseudomonadati; phylum Fibrobacterota; class Fibrobacteria; order Fibrobacterales; family Fibrobacteraceae; genus Fibrobacter; species Fibrobacter sp. UWB2. Next base: position 470,613 of record NZ_MWQK01000001.1, read on the forward strand.
AGGCTTCGTTCTTCTTCGAACTTCTGGGCAAATAGCTTGCTCACCTTCTTATAAACAGCCTTGATGTGCGTAGCCAATTCATCGGTCACGTACTTTTCGGTCTTGCCGTCATCAGTACCCGCCTCGTTCATGAGCTTGAGCCACTGGCTTTCCTGATTTTTGCTGCCAAGCGTCGAAGACAGCGACGTATCTTCGAAACACTTGTTCTTCATGTAATCTTTCCAGACCGACTGCGGAATCTTTTCCAGGAACTTCTTAATGAACGGTTCCGCATTTGTCGAGTAGCCGTAAGAGTTACCAATCAGGCAAATAAGCGGCACGTTGATGACACGCCCCACATTGACGCGGCTCCACAATTCGTCCGTCATTTCAATCGTGGCGTTATACAAATCTTCAGCGGGCTTGGGTTCATTATAGAAATTGTCGATTCCCAAGTGGGCATCGCGCAAGCGATTGAGGTAGTCTGTCAAAGGCAAGTTATCATCCGCAGACGCCGTTTCTGTAACGCTAGCGTTGACAGCAGATGCAAGCGATGCAGCCTTGCCGTCTACAAATTCCATGGGCTTAATTTTGACGTTTTCAGATTCGCTGGCGGCATCGCACTGGTCCATCACGGTCGAATCAAACGATGGAGAAACTCGGAACTTGTAATAGAAACGGACGTTGCCTTCTTGTGACTGGAAGTACAAAGCCTTGTAGCATTCGTTGTCTTTAAACAAATTAGCAAGAGCCCTGTAAGCGCGGTGTCTTGCGCCACCTGACGTAAACTTACCACGGTGGATAGAGACAAAGCAATGGAACGCGCGTACGCAGCCATTCGTGTCAATCACCGTAATGCCGTCGTAGTTCAGCATCGAAATGAACATCTTGCGGATAAAATTCTGTTCGTACAGGTCACGGAACGTCTGCGTTTCAAGCATGGAATCCGGCTTGATTTGCATTTCCTTGTAGTCGTCAAAGACGATTTTACCACTGTCAAAGTTTTCGTCTTCGTTACCGTTCCAGGACGGATCGACAAAGAGGCAAATGGTACCGTGAACCTCTCTCTTGATTTGCGAAAAAAGTCCCGCCCAGAATCCACTCGGGTAAGAATCCAAATCCTTGTCTTCGAGATTATCGGAAAATTCGTTTTCGTCGAGGTCAAAGCGGATTAGCAAGGGATCACTCACGCCCGACGATGTATGCGAGTTGATGCAAATCTTGGAACGGTTGACGCATTCAATCAGTAAAAAGCCTTTTTCGAGAAGGGCGCGTTCTGTTTCGCCGGCATTTCCAAGGTCCGACTGGAACACCCCCACCTCAATCGATGATTCCGATTTTTCACGACCCGAGAGTTGCTGGATAATCAAGTCGCAGCCGCTCTTGCAAAAGTGGATAACGTCCTTCAAGCAAGCCTTGACGCGTTCCTTGAACAAGTTTTCAAGAGCATCGCCCGAAAATTCATAGATGCGGCGATTCCAGCCCATCGGCGGGTTGCCGTTTCCCATGATAATTCTAAAAGTAAAGTGGTCGTTCTCTTCTTGATAATGAGGAACGCTCGGCAACATTTCGATAATAGCATCAATAACAGCTTCCTTCATTTCTGGAAGCTTACGCAAAAAGAAATCCTTGATTTTCTTGCGGTCGAGCCCAATGACGCTCGAAGGATTTTCGTTTTCTCCACTCATATACGCCCAATAGGTTTCTTATTATTAATATACATTGCTATAGAGGTATTTGGGGAAACACCCCCTATTTTTTTGGTCCAAATTGCGGTATTTTTGCAAAGAAACACAAAAAAGACTATCTTTTGCTTGGATTTTAGCAGGAGTTTTAAAATGGCAGGAATTACTTACGAAGTTGACGACAAGAATATTGTTGAACAGATCAAGTCTGATGCCATAAACGTCGCGGCAGAGCTTGTCGAAGTGGCGAAACTCAAAAAAGGCGACATCGTCGTTGTCGGTTGCAGCACCAGCGAGACTTTGGGAAACCAGGTCGGGAGCCACTCCGTCCCAGAAGTCGGCAAGGCCATTTACGACGGTCTCCAGAGAGTCTTTGGCGCAAAGGGCATCTACATTGCGGCCCAGTGCTGCGAGCACCTGAACCGCGCCATCATCATCGAGCACGAAGCCGTCCCGAATGCTGAAATCGTAAATGTCGTGCCACAGCCGAAAGCAGGCGGCTCCTTCGCTACCGCTTGCTACGCAAGCTTCAAGGCTCCCGTAGCGCTCGAGCATATCAAGGCAAACGCAGGGATAGATATTGGCGGGACCCTTATCGGTATGCACCTCCGCGAAGTCGCCGTCCCCGTCCGCTTAAAGCAGAACCACATCGGCAAGGCTATCATCATTGCCGCCCGCACCCGCCCCAAGTTCATCGGCGGCGAACGAGCCCACTACAATGATGCACTCAAGGACGGATACCCCGAGTTTTAGCAACTTTTCTGTTGCATTTTGATTTTTTTTTCTTACATTTAGCGTATATGAGAAAACGAGTTGCTTTACTTTTCGTTGTTTTCGGTGTATTCTTAGCGATCTGCACCGGTTGTAATGGATTTTCCGAAGAGCCCCCCGCACAAGCCTCTAAAGCCAATTCGTCCAAATACAAAATCGGCGTCGAAGAAAAATCAAGTATATCAGAAGGGGTTGCAAGCCAGCTCCCTAAAGCACAAATCAAGCATTATCCCGACTTAATAACCGCCTATTTTGCCCTTCAGGTTGGCGATATCGATATTTTGGCTTATGACGAGAACGTCCTCACGCATACATTCAACGACAGCATGAGCGGTCTCACATACATCGAAAACGATATCGACGTTCCAAACGAATTCGTTATCGCCATGAACAAGCACAGTTCCATTCCTGACTTAAAAGGAATCATCAACCGCCTCATCGATAGCTTGAACGCTGCAGGCACACTCACCGAGCTCAACGAGCACTGGAACAAGAACTTAAAGACTAATCCACTGATTAGCACCAAGGAAAGTGACTCTGAACAAATCTTGAGGATCGCCACTTCAGCAGATGTTCCTCCGTTCTCTTTCATGAGCGGGAACCAGATCGTAGGCCTTGACGTAGACATTGCAAAGCTCCTCGAAGAAAAGCTGAACATCAAGACTTCTATTATCAAGATGGACCGCAATAAACTTGTCACGGCCCTCAAGAACAACGATGCAGACCTTATCATTTCGGCATTTACCATCTGCGAATGCCTACGACACGAAATCGATTATTCAAAGCCCTACTTCATCGGAAAAACGACATTCGCCATCCGCAACGACTTTGATAAAGAAGCGACACTCAGCAAAGTTCCCAAGATGACATACCTCGAACCGAAGAAGCCCGACGAAATCTACAAGTTAGCAGACCTTTCCGGGAAATCTATCGGAGTCCAGAGTGGCACAACACTTGACGAACAAGTGCAACAGCTTATCAAGCTCCCACGCATCCAGTATTTCGCAAACATCCCCGAAATGACGTCAGCCCTGGAACAAAGAGACCTGGACGGCATCGCCGTGGACTACTCGGTTGCAGAATCCATCCTCATGCACCACTCAGATTTTTCAATCTTGAAAGAACGCCTGAACAAGGATGAATTTGGCATTGCCATGGGCAAGAACAGCCCGCTCAAGTCAAGCATCGATTCCTGCATCAGCATTCTGCAAAAGAAAGGCGAAATCCAGAAAATCAAGGATAAGTGGTCCAAGAACAAGTCTGCCGTCAGAGCCATGAAGCAAGACTGGGTCGGTACAGACACACTCGTCGTTGGCACCGAAGCACTTTACGCTCCATACGAATTCTACCAGTGGGGCGAACTTTCGGGCATCGACATCGATATCATGTACACCATCGGCAAGATGCTGAACAAGAACATCAAGTTTGCGGATATGAACTTTGACGTGCTCATCCCGTCTCTTGTGAACGAGAAGACGGACCTTTGCATTGCCGCCATGAGCATCACCGAAGAGCGCAGCAACTTCATTGACTTTTCGATTCCTTACGACAAGAACGAGTCCGTGATTGTCGTACACACGCCGCAACACGCGCTCGAAAAAATCGGTGACTCGACCGGCGTCTTAAGCCATATTTTCCAGAAAATACAAGACTTGTTTGATTAAGTTGGCAGAACTTAGTCGGCAGAACTTAGAGATCTGAGCATTGTTCTAAGCTCTAAGTTCTAAGAGCGAAGCGAGCTAAGTTCTAAATAGCCTTGTGATGCCGCATAGCGCGGATGTTGCGCGGCAAGACTTCCTTGTGCCACTTAATCCATTCATCGTAATAGATGTAGCGTTTTTCGCGCTGGCGGAACTCGCGTCCATGCACAATGCGGCGTCCTTCACGTTCTTCGACAGGAATCACGATATGCAGGCACTCGTGATAGACGACACCTGCAATTGCATACAAAGGACAATTAGCAGCATCGTAGCCTCGGCTGATGCTAATCAAGTGGAAGCTTTCGCCCGTCACAGGATCCTTGCGCACAGAATGGAAACTCAAGCCGCCCACGCGGTTGCTCCACGTGATTCTACAAGTGAGCGTACCGTCAAAATACGTGTCGTTAATTGCGGCTAGCACATCTGTCAAGTTGTGGTGTACACCCTGCGGACGGATTGGCGGCAAGCGCCCCTTGCTCGCTAGCGGAGCTTCACCTTTGTCTGTAAAAATCTGATCGACCGTCTGCCAAAAACGGTTTACCAAGTCCTTGATAATTGCCTTGTTCTTTTGCGTTTTACGGCGTACCGCATGTTCAGCCCATTCCGCCGCTAGTTCACGGGCGTCGGCAAATTCGGGAGCCTTCATGTACGCAGGCAACAGAACTTCCGGGTGACCAAAGAGGAACCCGCCCTTGCAGCGGATGCTCTTTTTCATGAGCGGATTGTACTTGAAGTGCACAAGGCCATTCGCCGAGCAGTCCGGCGACGGGACCTTGACTTCGGGCTCCTTCGGGGGCGCTACAAAGCCGAACAAGTCTAACTGTCCGTCGTTCACGCGCCAAGAACTCCTTCATAGCCATTCAGCGCCAACAGTCCACCAAAAAAGCTTTCTGGCAAATCGAGCGCTGCGTAATGTTCCGAGATTCCGTACACGGCATCTTCGACAACATCTGGCATATAAACTATATAGCTATCGTTCTTTTCGGTCTGAAGCATATCAGGCGTGCAATACTTCGGGTCCGTCTCGCTAAAGTACATACGGCAAGAGACGGTTCGCAGCGGGTAGACGGTGCAGTCCCCCACCCCGTTCGAGAACGGGCACGAGCGCCACCAGGCAAAGTAATCGTGCAAAGCCTTATCTTCGGCATCGTCTTCGGAAAGCCCCTCATCCTTGCGCGACTCGAACAACGTTTCAAACTTGTCCGAACGCATCTGGCAGGCTTCCATCAACGAGAGGAGGTCGTCCCTCTTGCGCAGTTCGCTGTACATGAAAATCAGTTCGAAAGGTTCCACCGACATCGGGTAGTGGTGGCAGCAGTTTCCGCAGGCGGGCCTGCACTGTATGGGTCTCGGCTGTTGTACGAGCACTGCCTTCAGGTACTGGTCGTAAGCGGCATGATAAGCTTCAGTAAACTTGAGTATTTCGGGCAACTGCTCCCGCAGATTGTCGGGACCAATGGCCGATTCGCGACCTAAGGACGTAGCAATTGCATCTAGGCGATCTCTCTCGACCCGGAGCAGGGTTGAAAGTCGCATCTCGGCAATACGGTAGGCCTTCGTCGGAAAATACTCTTTATAAGCATTCATTGAGCGCAAATATATTTTTTTACGGGAATACCGTAAAAACGGGCATTAAAAAAAAGCAAATTATTCATTTTTGTAAGAATGAAGTTATTTTATTGTACGGAGTAATGGAATAAAATTTTCAGGACTGGCTTTATGAGAAAAAAACTGCAAGGCAAATGGATGTGGTCTCTCACAATCGCGTTGTCGCTTGGCTTCGCCGGTTGCAACCTGTTCCACCCAACGGGTAGTCGCGACGCCGACAATGACGATGCAGCCGCACTGACTCATGACGGTTACCTAGAGTATCAAAAGGCAAACTACGACGCCGCCCGTAATTTTTTCAGCAAGGCCATCCGAGCCGATTCCGGCTATTCCGAAGCATGGATTGGCCTCACCAAGACAGTCCTTAAAGCGCAAGAAGGTATCGATGCATTTGAGCTCGCCTCTTACGCCCAAAGCTATGAAGACGCTAACGGCAAGAAGACCAACGGGTTCCTCGTCATGAGCGACGAAAAAGCGGACTCCATCTCGCGGGGTATCGATTCTGTCATGTTCTACCTGAACCAGTTTGTCGCCCGCGACACAACCGACAGGACAGACAAGAAAGTTCGATTCAGCAACATCGCCGATAGCTACACTATACTCCAGCTCACCAAGGCGGCTCTCCGCGTCAGGGCCGTAAACACGCAGCTTTCAAACGTTGTCTCCGCCAACAGCTCCGGCATGATGATGGACCTCAACGTGCTGAACGATTTAGGCGATAGTCTCAAGCCGTTCCTCAATGACATGGCCGCAGCAGCCGAAGCCATCAAGGTTGCACCAGAAGCCGCTGCCGAAATCATCAAGGCCTACCTGCCCGACTCCACCCGCCAGGATTTTGAAGATGACGATTACGCCGAAATCTCGGTCGGACTTGCCAATACGGTCATCCAGATGAACGACAGAGCACAAACCGTTCCTGAGGATCGTGAAGACGTATTCTTCAACTTTGGAAACGGTCGCGACGACGATGGCGACGGATGCGTTGACGAAGAAGCGCTTGACAATTACGACAACGATGGTGACGGCGAAATCGATGAAGACGTCCGTGATAGCCGTTCGATTGTCCTCGTCAAGAAGAGACCGACAAACTACCAAGAGCTCAAGGATCTTGGCCAAGATCCGACAACATACGATTTGACGAAGGCCCAGCTCGACTCCCTCAGCGTCCTCGAAAAGTACAACATCATCGATATCGACATGGACGGAAAGACGACCAAGGATGACTTGGACGAATGGGAATTCATTTACCGCGACCCCAACGAGCGCGATGAAAAGAAGAACCACAGGCTCAAGTTCACGACGACGATCAACTTCATGTACGCCGATGGTGGTATGTTCCCAGAAGACCAGGACGACAAAATTACTGAAAAGGTCAATTCCCTCATTGAAAAGAAGGAACTTATCCGTAAGGATAAAGACATCAACAACATCAAGTACGACTGGAGAAAGCGTGCAGAGATGGTCGGCGGATGCTGGACAAATTACGATGACGAAAAGTTCCTCAAGTGGTTTGAAGGGAGAATCGTAAAATGAATAAACTAACAATACTTGCCATTCTCGCCTGCGCTTTTGGAATTGTCTCTGCTAAGTCACCAACGCATTTTTCGCTCCGTGCAGAATCTATGGGTGGCGCCCACGTCGCCGTTGTCGACGACAAGGAAGCTTTGCATTACAACTATGCAGGTTTGAGCCAGATTAACAGACTCGGCAACTTTGAAAAACGCCCAGAACAGGGTTACTACCCGCGTAACTGGATTGGCGACATGCGGCTCACCTTCGGCGGTGCAGGCGACATTTTCAAGTTCCTCACGACTTACAGCGATGTGAAGGATGTTCAGGATTTGTTCCGTGCGGCACAGAACGATGCTGACCGCATAACCGCAGATCATCCGATGCCATCTAGCAGAACTGGCGCTATTCTCGATTCCCTTATTGCAAATCCCAAATACGTCAAGACGATTAACTCTTACGACCACAAGACGATGGAAGCAAGAGTCAAGTTCGATGCGGAATTAGCGTTCCACAACTTCGGTGCCGCCTTCTGGATGAACGGAAGCGTTGCACCTTACGTTGATGCAGGTATCATCCTCCCCTACGTCGTTGTAGATACATTCATCATTGATGCTGTTGCGCAGATGGGTGGCGCCTACGAAATCATCCCGAATCAACTTTCTGTCGGTTTGGGCGGTAAAATCGTCAAGCGCCACAAGACCAACATGGTGACCGTTGGTCTTGCCAATTACAGTTCAATTGTAGACACCCTTAAAGATCAAGCGGGCGATGCGACTGACAACTTCTTTGATTCCAAGACATTCTCGTTTGGCATCGACTTGGGCGTACTTTACCAGTTCAACCGCGAAATTCGCTTTGGTGCATCGCTCAGAGACATTTACTTCAAGCAGCTCGCCGGCGAAACGCTGATTCCGAATTTCACCATCGGTGCAAATTACAGCCCGAAATTCATGAACAGCAATACAGGCTTTGGCCGCAAATTTAACGTGGCCGTAGACTTTGCCGACATGTTCAATGCCGATAGGAATTACAAGTTCTTTACGCACTTGAACTTCGGTTTTGAACTGGAACAGACACTCGCCGCAATTCCAGGCCTCAATAATGAAATTCGCTTTATCACCCTCAGGCTTGCAGGCGGTTTCAGAGGCGGTTACCCCTCTGCAGGTGTCGGGCTAGAAATACTACGCTTCTTCACGGTCGAAGCGGCCACCTGGGGCGAAGAACGCGGCTACTACACTGGCCAGGACGAGAACCGAATCTACATGGTCCAGGCAAGCATCGGATTCTAAGTTAGACAAAGGTCGCGCATTGAAAAGCGCGACTTTTTTTATGACGAGAAAAGGCGGAGTTCAGCTCCGCCTTTGATGTATGAGGTTAGGGATGACTTATTTCTTAACTTTCACGACTCTTGCCTGCGGGTTCTGCTTGCCGAGCAAGTCGTAAGTGCGGGAGGTGCGCAAGCTGCGGGACTGCACCGGACGATTACGCTTGAAAATGGAAATCGTTCCATCGTCGGTCTTGAAGTTTTCCACATGCGTAATGCCGTTGTTCACGTAATCCGCAAGGCCATAAGCGTGACGCATGATGTTCAGGATATCCATATCAAATACGGAGCCATCCGGATCTGTTTGGCGGCGGATAATGGTCATATTGTTTTCGCCTTCGTGACCGGTATCCCAAGCAATCGGCACGACCTTGTTTTGTTTTGCAAGTTTCATCACGGCTTCGTAATAAGCGAGGCGGCCCTTGCGGTGTTTCGCATAATTGTCACCCGTCAACACGCCCACGCGGTCATTCGCACCGAACTCGCCGATAATCACAGGCACGCCCTTATCGACAAAGTTCTTTTTCATCTTGCCAAACTGGTCCTGAATTTGTGCGCTGGTGCACTTGTCGCCCATAGCTCCCGCCCAGGCGTTGTAGCCACAGTTATGCACGATATCCGCACCTGTCGCGAGGTCATCGCCCCAGTAGTACTGCGGGTAAACCTGCGCGCCCCAATCAACAACGTCATTCAATAGCGTGTAGGTATAAGGGTCATAGAAATGCACTTCGACCATCAGGCGGTTTGCAATCACATCCTTCGGGAGCTTGCTCACAGGCATCACTTCGCAACTGCGGTCCACACTCGTCGAAGGTCCCTGAATCACGAGCGTACGGCTAGCGTTATTGCCACCCGTTGCACGCACGGCGTCCACAAACGACTGGTGGTACGTCATCAGGATTTCGGTTTCATGCTTGTAATTGTCGTCCGTTGTCGCAGGCTCGTTTGCACTGGCGAAAAGCAAGTTTTCGTTGTAATTCTTGAAGCGGTTTGCAATCTGCGTCCAGAAATCCTTCTGGCGGGCATTCACCTTGTCCTTTTCCTGATCGTTCAGATTGCCTTCGAGCCAGCCGTTATCCCAATGGATGTTCAAAATCGTCACAAGGCCTGCGCGCATGCAGTAATCCACTACAGTCTGCACCGAATCCATCCAGCTAGACGCAATTTCGTTCGGGCCAGCGCCCGGAACAATGTCCGCCCTGCTAGAATCGCGAGACAAGGCGTTCGAATGGCTGTACCACGCGCACGGAATGCGAATCGTGCTGAAGCCCGCCGCCTTGACCGAATCAATGTACGCCTCAGTCGGGAACTTGTTACCCCACCATGTCGGATTCTGAGGAACTTCCATCGTGTTCCCGATATTTATGCCAAAGCCCATCTTGGCAAACATTTCGTTTGCCGTCGGCAAATCTGCCGCGAAGGAATTTGACGCCAATGCAAAAGAGAACGCGCTGCAAAGAGCAGCAACGCGAATGTGCTGTTTCAACATAGTTAATCCTTTGGTTCTATGCCATTCGCGTTTTATCCCCAAACAACGAAAGATCATACACCAAACCTAAATATACATCTATGCTCAGCAAAAGCCCAAGATTTGCCGTTAAAAGCATTGACGATTTGTCAAATGAGGTGTTAGCTAAGGCTCAAAGCAGGCCGGAATTTTGAGGGTTACGACTTGATTTAAAGAAAGGTCTTCTTTGGCGTACATCGCATGGTACCTATCAAAAAGGGTCGAAGCTTTCGCAGGTTTAACCGGCTTTTTGGGGAACAGCGGATCTCTTTTAGCCTTCCCTTGTATGCATCGTAAATAATTTATCCCACCTGTAGCGAGGTCTTTGGAAAATCGAATTTCATCACAGTGTTCTTTGATGACGTCAGAATAGCCGACAATCTCAATGGAATCTTTTTCACTTTCCTCGCCATTACATTCTTGGAAATATTCTCTAGAAAACGAAAGATGGACCTTTTCTGACTTGACAATTTCTTGTGCTGCGATCTTGCCAAAAATACGCCGAGAACGCAATTCAGGAGGAAGGTATTCGGTAAATATAGGACACGTTTGACGAACAACAAGCTGCGTTCGCACTTCTGGCGGCATCCATGCATAATATAGAATGGATTTGACTTCTTCCAAGAAATCTTTATACTCAGGATGATCAGTATCCATTGAAACATTCGTAACACGGCCACTATCGCCAAATGTAATCGTAGCATCAACAGAAAGATTAAAGCCCTCTTTATAATATCGTTTGAAAGTTCTGTCAAGAAGCCAACGACAAGGCCTTTTCACACTATTAACAAGTCCCGTTTCAAATTCGCGTGGTGGCATCGTATCACTAAGAAATTTTCCTTCTTTTAATTCAAATGTATCAACATATATATTCACTTTCAATGCTGGTAGATTCGGTCGTGTTTTGAATTCTGCCGTTTTGCCCTCTGTAGAAACATTTCGATCTTTGAAAAAAGTATAAATAGGGGCCAGTTTTTTCATTCTGCCGTAGCCTTGCAGCGAATACACAATTCCTTCAAACAGGGTATCCCAAGAATAAGAATTTTCATAGTAGAACAAATAATCAATCAGTTTCCCTTTTTGAAATAAGCTAACAGACAAATTCGCTTCATCCAGATAAACGTCTTTAAGATTTCTTTCAAATTCAACATATTCTTCATCAAGCACTGCAGCCTTGGCAAATTTTTTTATTTCCTTCAAACTATTCGTTGTGTAGGCCAAGCCCTGCGCGTTATAAACAACCATAGAATCCGCAAGCGCTAAAGATTCTTGCAAAAGTCGCGGTTTTCCAGGAATAAAATCCACAGAAACTTCATCGCGTTTCTGTTCGCAGGAGAGCAGAACGCATGCAGCGAGGACGAGGAAAAAGAATTTGTAAAAGCGATGCATAATTTATTTTTCTTCCACAAAGCAAGGCGGAATTTTGAGTTTTATAACCTGCGACAACGGAAAATTGCGAAAATTCACTGCGTAAGACAGATCAAAACTATAATTAGTAAAAACAGGAATGATTTTATTTTTTAATCGTCGAAATCCCTTATTAAACTCATTACATCTATAATAATTTACACCACCTGTGGCAAGATCTTTTGTAAAGATAATCTCACTGCAAAGGTTCTTTTGTGCATTTGAATAACCCACAAACTCAACAGAATCTTTTGCGGGTTGTCCATTCTGCTTACAGGCCATGCGGTATTTTCTTGAAAAGGATAAATGCAATTTCATTGATTTTATAATAAAATCGCCAACTCCGTCATTATCTATTTTGGGACTATCCCATACGTAATAAAGAGCGTCCTTAACATCTTCTAAAAAAGCTTTGTACTTAGGACGCTTTGTATTCATAATAACATTTACAACTTGCCCATTTTCGCCATACACAAGTTTTGCATCAACCGATAAATTAAAATCTTTTTTATAGTGCTTATAAAAGGCCTTTTTCAACAACCAAACGAAAGTCCCATCGAAATCCGGTCTTTTAAACTTGTAATAAAATTCTCCACCAATAACGTCACCATCTTTATGTTCAAAAGAATCAACAAAGACCTCTACATCTAATTTGGGAATACTCTTATCATTTGTAAATTCATTAAACTCATCCCCCAAGGAAACAAGGCGTTCCTTAAGAAAAGTTTCCAAAGACAGAGAATCATTCAGAACCCCGATATTCTGTAAAAGAACAACATATTTTTTATTCAGCTGCTTATACAGGCTCAAATGTTCTATAATTTTTCCACTTTTATATAAGTTAATTACACAAATCGGTTCGGAGTCAGCAATTTTTTCTCTAATTTCATAAGTATCGTATGATTCATCCGTTTCTTTTTTGAACGATGATGCAACGGCAAAGTTTTCAATTTCCTTCGGATTGTTTGTCGCATAAGCCAATCCCTGCGCATTATAGACATCAATAGAATCCGAGATTGCCAAAGACTCGTGTAATCGCAGCGGTTTTCCAGGAATATATTTGATATTCTTTGCAATAGATTTCATATCGCACCAACCGCAATAAGACATGAGTGCGTATCCACGAGAAGCTTTCAGCATATTTCTTGTTGTGTCGACCTGAATCCCGACGAAACCCGTATAAATTTTCAAAGGAATTTTCTTACCATAATAAATCCAATTAACGTCAACATCCGTCAACCCCATCGGGACATCATAATAATCAACGCCTTCATTCCAATCCGTACGACGTTCTAGGTTATCACGGCCTATATAAGGATAAAATTTGGTAATCCAACCATTAACCGGATCTGTTCCGCAATCATCAGATTCAACATACTTATAGATATTTTTCCAATGGCTTAAATTGATTTTTCCATCAAAAATATTGATAAACTCATCCAGAACAGGATTCAACTCTTTCGCCCACCATTCCAAATCCAATCGTGAAGCAAGTTTGTTAAAAGAATCCTTAAGCAAGCTCCAATCCAATTTCGTACCATTCACCTTAATTTTCGGAATTCCACAAGATTCAATCAAGGTATAAGTGTAATATTCCGACGCTACCGCCATCACCATAGAACGAGATACGTTGTAATCAATTGGATTCGTCGTCGAGAATTTAATATTCAGCGGTTCTCCAGTTTCTACAGGCATTTTCATTTGCAGAGAATCAAACAAATCCGCAATAACGCCATGCCATTTTTCATACGTAGTATCCCACGAAAGGGAGTTATTCACGATTGCAATGGCAGTATCTGTCCCCGGTGACACAAAGCGTTCTTTCAACGAATCACGGTTGCTTTTTACATGGAGTCGAATGCCATCCAAAATTGTAAGCCATATATCGTCAGGATTTATTTCTATGGAATTATGATCAGCATACGCACGTTCCACCACATTTATAAAGGCCATTTCCATAGAAGACGACTCCCTAATAAAAGGACTTGTGGAATCCGAATACGCATAAAACATCTTTTTCGCATTCGTTCCTTCTTGCGAATAGCCTTTAAAATATTCAGTAAAACCACCTTGATTTACTGGAATCAATTCGCCATTGATGGCACTGTCGTGAACGGCTGTATCTACAACCATCACGTACGCACTCGTATCACGGACAAAGCTCGCATTTTCTTTTACGAGTCTCGACGAATTTTCGGGAACATTATCACGTTTCTGTTCGCAGGAGAACAGAACGCATGCGGCAAGGACGAGGAGAAGGTATTTAGAAACGGAAATCTTCATTGTATTTTTTTTCTTCATTGAGTTTTTCTTCTACAAAGCATGGCGGAATTTTAAGTTTTACGACTTGCGATATCGAAAGGCGACCATCATACACAGCGTCATACTTGTTAAAGCGGACGTTTGTATGTCTCGGTTCGATTTCTTCAGAGCGTTCCCCGTACTTCACTTTTTTATTGTATTCTATACATTCATAGCGGACAACACCGCCAGTCGCAAGGTCTTTCGAGAACGTAATCTCGTTACAAAGATCTTTCTTTACATCTGGTCCGACAATATCGACAGAATCTTTAGCATTTCGCCCATTCTCCTTACAAACCATGCGGTAATCCCTTGTAAAAGTAAGATGAATTAAGACATAGTCGATAATATCTTGAGCGATTTCTTCATTGCCTATATCCGTATGAACTTTCGGCGGCATCCATCCGTAATACAAAATGTCACGAAGCTCTTTATCAAAAGCCTTATTTTTCCATCCGTAATACAAAATATCACGAAGTTCTTTATCAAAAGCCTTATTTTTACTCGTACTCGCGGACGGTAAAAATACAGAACCATCATCCTTATACGACAATGAGGCAAGACCAGATAAATTAAAATCTTCCTTATAATAGCGATACAACAACCTTTTGAGTCGCCAACCCATAGAATTATTCATCGCTCGGACAATTCCTGTTTTAAAAGCACGCATTTCTAGACCATCTCTAAGAGATTTTCCACTCTTAAGGAAAACTGAATCCACAAAAATTTCGACATTCAATTTCGGGAGAGATTTTTCATTTTCAAATTCATTGACAGTCCCGCTTATAGGAATATCGCGTTCCTTAAAAAAATTCTTGATTGCAGCAGGCTTTTTCCATCGCCCAACGCCCTGCAACGAAAGCATAGCGCCATCATAATCCGAAGTCAAAAAATCGAGTACGCGCTCCTTGAATGTTTCCTTTCGAGGTTTCGCATAATAAAGCAAATGATCCACTAGCTTGCCATCTCGGTACAAATTGATAGATAGATTGGGTTCACCAACCCCGACCATTTCCCTACGCCACGATTCGGTTTCAGGATATTCTTCATCAAAGGAAGAAAATTCAGCAAATTCCTCTATTTCGTCAGCGTTATTAGTTGCATAAACCAAGCCTTTTTCCCCATAAATATTCATGGAATCCGAAAGGGCCAAAGATTCCACCAAACGATATGCTTTTCCAGGAATATACTTTGTATTCCGAGCAACATTTTTTAACTTTTGCATTCCATAAGAGACAAGAGCATAACCTCTAGAAGCCTTCAACATATTATTTGTGGTATCCACCTGCATACCGATAAAACCGGTATAAAGTTTCAATGGAATTATCTCCTGAAAGTATTCCCATCGGATATCTATAAAAGTAATTCCCCTAGGAACTTGTTTAAAATCTAATTTTTTATTCCAATCATTGCGTTTGATATATTTTTCCGTATCAGAATACAAATCTTTTGTATAAGGAAACAATCTTGAAATCCAGCCACTAAAATCAGGAGCACCACAACCTTCGGGTTCGTAATACTTATAAATATTTTTCCAATGTTTTAGATTTATTTTGCCATCATAAATATTGATAAACTCATCTAAAATAGGATTAAGTCCATCCGCCCACCATTTCATATCCAACTGTGAAGCTAGTCTGTTAAAGGAATCCTTGAGTAAAGTCCAGTCCTCTTTTGTACCATTCACTTTTATTTTCGGAATTCCACAAAGCGTTGTAACCCTATACGAATAATATTCCGATGCCACAGCCATCGTCATCGTACGAGAAATATTTGCATCCACAGGGCTTGTCGTCGAAAATTTCGTTCGCAACGGAGCGCCCGTTTCTAGAGGCAACTTCGCCTGCAATGAATCAAACAGTTCCGAGAGCGTATAGAACCATTCCTTGTGCGTAGATTCTAGAGTCAACGAATTATCCATAACCGAGACAACAGTATCAGTACCCGGAGCTACAAAGCGGTCCTTGAGGGCTTTGCGATTATTCTTGACATGTAGACGGAAGCCGTCCAAAATCATAAGCCAGATATCATCTGGATTTATTTCCATAGCATAATGCTTGGCGTATGCAAGGGCGACAAGATTAATGAAAGAAGGTTCTTCAGAATAACCTTTAACAAACGGATTCACGGAATCGGAATACGTATAGAAAATTTTTTGCCCGTTCGTTCCTAAATTCTCCGCTTCGTTTGCAAAATACTCTACGAAGCCGCCTCTTTTTACATGGACGATTTTTCCATTGAATACGCTATCACGAACGGTCGTATCGATGACCATTGCATAAGCACTTGTGTCGCGAACAAAGCCTTCAAAACTCTCGGTCGGTTTCGAAGAAATCTCAATCACCGGCTCATCACGTTTCTGTTCGCAAGAAGAGAGAACACATGCGGCAAGGAAGAGGAAAAGGAATTTGTAAAGGCTATGCATAATCTATCATTCTTCCACGAAACAAGCTGGAATTTTAAGCTTTACGACTTGCGATATCGGGAGGTTATAACGAGTATCATATACGTCGTTACGCTTGTTAAAATACGCATTTGTATAAGTGGAACGAATTCTTTCACGAGGTTCCCCATACAAAGCGTTGAACCTAGCCATAAGAGAGTCTGCAAGTGTAGAATCTTTAGAGTTCAACATCTTTTCTCGTTTCTTAGGCACTATTATTTTATTGTATTCTATACATTCATAGCGGACAACGCCGCCTGTTGCAAGGTCTTTAGAGAACTTAATTTCACTGCAAAGGCTCTTTTTTGCAGACGGAGCTCCAATGATATCGACAGAATCTTTGGCATCTTGCCCATTCTGCTTGCAAACCATGCGGTATTCCCTTGTAAACGCAAGATGGATTTTAACGAAATCAACAATTTCTTGTGCGATTTCATTATTGCCAACATCCGTATGAACTTTCAGAGGCATATAACCGTAATGTAACACATCCCTCAATTCCTCTTTGAATTCTTTATTGGAATCAGGCTCCAAGGATAAGGATACATGCTCATCTACACGACCATTTTCTTTATACTTCATTGACGCTACTGCGGATAAATTAAAATCATCATTATAATAGCGATACAACAATCTCTTGAGGCGCCAGCCCATTGAGTTTTTGAAGGCTTGGATTATCCCTGTTTTAAATGCACTCATTTCTAGATTTTCTCTAAGAGATTTACCTTCTCTAAGGGCCACCGAATCCACAAAGATTTCAACGTCTAATTTCGGGAGGGATTGTTCATTTTCAAAATCCTTAACCACGCCATCAATAGCGATATTTCGCTCCTTAAAGAAGGATTCAATACGTTCCTTGTCATTTATTGCAACCACGCCCTGAAGGGTAAGAATCCCGCCAGCATTCTCTTCAGGCACAACGAAATATTGCAAGTGATCTAAGAGTTTTCCATCTTTGAACAGGTTGACCGACAAAATCGATTTATACTTTTTTTCTATTCTGGACCGTATAGATGGTTCCATATATTCGTCTTTGTAGTTCGAAGCCTTTATAAAATTCTCAATTTCTTTGCGGTCGTGTGTCGCAAAAGAGAGGCCGTTCTTATCATAGATATTCATTGAATCCGAGATGGCCAACATCTCTAGCATACGATGCGGTTTCCCAGGAATGTAAGTCAATGTATCCGCAACATTCTTTATATTGCACCAGCCACATTGCGAGCGCAAAGCGTACCCTCTAGCAGCCTTCAGCATTTTCGAAGCCGTATCCACCTGAACTCCGACAAATCCTGTATAAAGTTTCAAAGGAACTTCTTGACCCAAATAGTTCCATTTAACATCAACAGACGTAAGAGCATTCGGCAGGGTTTCGAAATCGACATCATGTTCCCAATCTGTACGTTTTACAAACTCCATTTTATCAGAATATCCCATCAAGTACGGATAGAACTTGGAGAACCAGCCATTGAATTTAGGATTTCCACATCCTTTGGGTTCGTATAGCTTATATATATTTTTCCAAAAAGCGATAGAACTATTTCCATCGAAAGCTTTAACAAATTCATCAAGAATCGGATTTAACTGTTGTGACCACCATTCCATATCAAGGCGAGTTGCAAGCTTATTAAAAGAATCCTTCAACAAGCTCCAATCCTCTTTTGTGCCATTAATCCTTATTTGGGGAATACCGCAAAAAGTATAGGCAAAATATGTATAATATTCAGACGCTATGGCCATAACCATGGAACGTGAAATATTGTAATCGACCGGGCTTGTGGTCGAAAATTTCGTCCGCAACGGAGCACCCGTTTCTGGCGGCAACTTTTCTTGAAGATTATCGAAAAAATCTGCAATGACGCCAAACCATTCTTCGTGCGTAGATTCCATAGTCAGATGATTCGCAAAGACCTTAATGTCCGTATCGACATCCGGGCCAACAAAAAGGTCTTTCAAAGAATCACTATTGCTCTTTACATGTAATCGAAATCCATCTAAAATCAACAGCCAAATATCATCTGGACTTATTTCCATGGCATAGTGTCTAGCATAGGCCAAAGCGACCAAATCTATAAAAGCCGATTTTTGGGAACGTCCCTTTACAAATGGACTTATAGAATCCGAATAGGCATAGAAGATTTTAGTTTCAGGGGAACCCTTTTGGTGAAAACTTGAAAAATACTCCGCAAAGCCCCCTTTCTCTACAGGGACAGTTTCTTCGCGGAAAGCGCTATCGTGAACGGACGTATCGACGACCATCGCGTAAGCACTCGTATCACGGACAAAGCCGTAAATCTTGTGTGAAGAATCCGGCGAAACATCAATAGGCTTATTCACTTGCTTGCGTTCGCAAGAGAGCAGAACGCTTGTAGCAAGGAGGAGGTAAAAGAATTTGTAAAAGCTATGCATACTAACAATATAAAAACATAGCTTTGCAGAAATTTTATAATAAAAAGTAAAATAATGTAGATACAAGAAATAATGGATCCTATCGCCTTCGGCTCCAGGATGACATGGTCGAAAAGGGATTACTTACCGCTCATAATGGCGGCGAGGTCGGCTCCACTCAAATTCGTTTTTTCGCTTAAGGCGGCGACGATTGCGGTGAGCGACTTTTGGCAAGCCATCATGAGATTGTAAACTTGTTCGACAACGTTTGTTTCGGCAAGCTGGTAGTAATAGCAAGCAGCCTGGAAACTCTGGTAATCAGGGTCACTCCTGTAAAGCTCCATCGGGAGTTCTTTCATAACAGTGTCGAAATCGCAAGCAAAATTTTTACGGATTAAAAAGTCCGACATGTGGCCTGCAATAGCGATGTGAGCGGCACCATCGAGCGAGTTTCCAGGCATACGCGTAGCACTTGGCTTTTCCTTGGAATTATTGATTCTGACGTAATCAATCTGGCGTTTGAACAGGAATGCGATTAGAGCGTGGCCCGCCTCGTGGCGGCAGAGTTTTTCATATTCTTGTTCACCGAAAAATTCAATTAAGTTTTCGCGAGTTAATGTTTGTTCTGACATTTTTCAATCCACCTGTCTAAAAAATCCATCTGTTCGTCGGTATGGAACCAATGTTCACCGCCTTGCATAATCGTGAGCGACGCATCCACCTTTTGAGCAAATTCGCGCATCGTTTCAAGATCGGTCAAATTGTCATTGGAGCCGTACAAAATATGCGTCGGGACATTCCATTTGATGGGATTCTCTCGCACGTAGCAAAGGTATTTCCAGGAAAGCGTCTCGCCGAATGCAGTCGCGATTTCGCCTTTTTCGCGGAGTTCATCTTCGGAGACGTTCGCCCAAAGCATCATATTGCAAATGAGCTTTTCCAAGTTCACCATCGGCGAAATGAAGAGCGCTTGTTTGATGCATTTTTCGCCCAAAGCATTCATCGAGAAGAACGCGCCAATGCTATTCGCGATAAGCACGACTTCGTCGTAGTTTGCAGCAACCGAGTCAAAATACGCCGAAAATTCCTGCTTGGCATCCCACGGAGTTTCAGCCTTGTAATCAAAGCCGACGACATCAAAATCCGGGAAAAGGGGCTTGTAATGATTTGCTTCGTCGGCATTGCCGCCTTTCCCATGAACGTAAATAACGAGCTTTTTCATTTCTTTTTCGCTTTTTTAAATAAAGAATCTGCAAGTGCGTTGATTTTGCGAGCATTCTTTAACTTGAAAACCATGTCTAAACTACTGGTAAACTGATTGCAAATTTCGGGCATACCTTTATTTCCGTAGAATTTTTCTATGGGATTTTTTTTGTCATAGAAAGAAAAAAACAATTGATCTTCACCGAAACAATCGCAAAGGCATGCTCCAAAAGGGGCCAAATAAACACTATCTACATCTTGAAGAATCGAATCAAGCACAGAACGAGACATCATTAATTCAACCTTTTCATCATCATTCGAATCAATGACATACAGGACTTTGACACTATCTGTTTCAAGAGGAACAGATTTTGCAGCAAAGGTAAATACGCTCGATAAAGCAACCAATGTACAAACTAAGCCAAACTTGATTAAATTAAACATATTCTGAAAACAGCCCCATTTACTACAGCATTAAATATACAATTTCATAGATGCAAAAATCCGCCCCTGCGGTAAAGCAAGAAGCGGATTTTTCAAGCGTGTAAGGCGCGGTTATTACCCTACGAAGATACGGCCGTTGCGGAAGAGCTGCATCCACGGGCCATCTTCACCCCATTCTGCCGGGTGCCAAGAGTATTGGCAGGTGCGGAACACGCGTTCCGGGTGCGGCATCATCACGAGGGCGCGGCCATCTTCAGAGCAGAGGCCGTTGATGCCAAACGGAGAACCGTTCGGGTTGAGCGGGTAGCGTTCGGTGTATTCGTGCTTGCCGTCGACATAGCGGAGAGCCACGAGACCCGTCTTGAGGCAAGCTTCGGCAGCTTCGCGGCTTGCGAATTCAGCACGGCCTTCACCGTGAGCAACAGCGATTGGGAGGACAGAACCAGCCATACCCTTGAGGAGCACAGCCGGCGTATCTTCGACCTTCAAAGAGCAGTAACGAGCTTCGAAGCGTTCGGAGATGTTCTGCACAAAGCGCGGCCAGTGTTTGGCACCCGGAATCAAATCCTTGAGGTTCGAGACCATCTGGCAGCCGTTGCAAACGCCGAGCGTGAAGGTATCCTTGCGGTTGAAGTAAGCTTCGAATTCAGCGCGAGCCTTCGGGTTGAACAAGATGCTCTTGGCCCAGCCTTCGCCTGCACCGAGAACGTCACCGTAGCTAAAGCCACCGCAAGCAACGAGACCGTTGAAGTCCTTGAGGCTTACGCGACCAGAGAGGATGTCCGTCATGTGAACGTCGATGGATTCGAAGCCAGCCTTTGCAAATGCAGCAGCCATTTCGAGTTCGCCGTTGACGCCCTGTTCACGGAGAATAGCCATCTTCGGGCGGCTTGCGTAATCCTTGATGACCTTGGCGCTAGCAGCGAGATCGAACGTGACCTTCGGCGTGATACCCGGATCGTCCTGTTCGAGCTTAAGCTTGTATTCGCTTTCGGCACATTCCGGATTGTCGCGGAGGGCGGCAATGCGGCGAGTCGTATCGCTCCAGATGGCACGAAGGTCAGAGAGGCCTTCGGCGTAGTCGCCAATCACAATGTTATACGTATCGTTGAGCTTACCGATTTCAGAAACGGTATCGCCGAGACCGACAGCTTCGAAAGCTGCCTTCACAGCAGCGAGGTCTGCGTTTGCGACCTGGAGGACTGCACCGAGTTCTTCGTTAAACAAAGCGTCAATCACATTGCCCTTGAGAGCAGTAGCGTCGAGCGTCACACCCACGTGACCGGCAAATGCCATTTCGACAACCGTCGTGAAGAGGCCGCCATCGCTCTTGTCGTGGTAAGCCATAATCTTGCCATCGGCATTGAGCTTCTGGATCGTTTCGAAGAAGGCGCGGAGTTCCTTAGCGGAATCGACATCCGGAGCCTTGTCACCGAGGAGGTTGTAAACCTGAGCGGCAATGGATGCGCCCATGCGGTTCTTGCCACGAGCGAGGTCCACGAGCACAAGCGTCGTGTCCTTCTTCTGCAAGAGCTGCGGCGTGAGCGTCTTGCGAACGTCAGCGCACGGAGCAAAGGCACTAATCACAAGAGAAATCGGAGCAGTCACGCGGTGGCTACCCTTTTCGTCCTGCCACACGGTGCTCATGCTCATGGAGTCCTTACCGACCGGAATCGTAATGCCAAGTTCCGGGCAGAGTTCCATACCGATGGACTTCACAGCTTCGTAAAGGTCTGCGCCATCGCCTTCGTAGTTCGGCGTAGCCATCCAGTTTGCGGACAAGTTTACGCGACCCATATCCGGGACGCAAGCGGCAGCCATGTTCGTGAGAGATTCTGCAACCGTCATGCGAGCTGCAGCGGCCGGAGAAATGAGAGCAATCGGAGCGCGTTCGCCCATACTCATGACTTCGCCTTCGTACGTGTCGAGCGTTGCACTCGTCACGGCGCAGTCAGCAACCGGCACCTGCCACGGACCAACCATCTGGTCACGGCAAATCATACCCGTCACGGAACGGTCACCAATGGAAATCAAGAACGTCTTATCTGCAACAGTCGGGTTAGCAAGCACGCGATGTGCAAGGTCCTTCACCGTCACGCCAGCCGGCACCACCTGAGAAGAGAGCGGGCGCTTCTGGGACTTTTCATTGCGGATCATGCGAGGCGGCTTGCCGAGGAGAACGCCAAGCGGCATGTCGATCGGAGTCGTACCGAAGTGCTTGTCCGTAAGGGTCAAGTGCTTTTCTGGGATAGCCTCGCCCACCACTGCGTACGGGCAGCGTTCACGCTTACAGATAGCGTCGAACACATCGAGCTTGTCACCAGCAATTGCGATAACATAACGTTCCTGGGATTCGTTACTCCAGATTTCGAACGGGCTCATGCCCGGTTCGTCGTTCGGCACGTTGCGGAGTTCAAACTTACCACCGAGGCCGCCATCGTTCACGAGTTCCGGGAAGGCGTTCGAAAGTCCACCTGCACCCACGTCATGAATAAATGTAATCGGGTTTTCTTCGTTCATCGCCCAGCAGCGGTCGATGACTTCCTGGCAGCGGCGTTCCATTTCCGGGTTTTCACGCTGCACAGAAGCAAAGTCGAGAGATTCATTACCGGCACCGTTAGCAACAGAGCTCGCAGCACCGCCACCAAGACCGATCAACATGGCCGGACCACCAAGAACGATCAAGTGGTCACCCGGGTCGATGTGGCCCTTTTCAATGTGCTGGTGCTTGATGTTACCGAGACCGCCAGCAAGCATAATCGGCTTGTGGTAACCACGAACTTCGGTACCCTTTTCAGAAGAAACTTCCTGTTCGAACGTACGGAAGTAACCGAGGATGTTCGGACGACCGTATTCGTTGTTGAATGCGGCACCACCGAGCGGACCGTCAATCATAATGTCGAGAGCGGATGCAATGCGGGACGGGCTACCAAAGTCTTTTTCCCACGGCTGAACTGCACCCGGAAGCTTGAGGTTCGAAACGCTGAAGCCCGTAAGGCCGGCCTTCGGCTTGGAACCTTTACCCGTAGCACCTTCGTCACGGATTTCACCACCACTACCCGTAGCGGCACCCGGGAACGGAGAAATAGCCGTCGGATGGTTGTGGGTTTCGACCTTCATGAGGATGTCGACTTCTTCGTTGTGGAAGTCGTACTTGTTGTTACGCGGGTCAGCGTAGAAGCGGCCAGCCGTAGCCCCCTTCATCACAGCAGCGTTATCCTTGTAAGCGCTGAAGATGTTGGAATTGTGGAGCTGGTAGGTATTCTTGATCATCTGGAACAAGGACTTGTCCTGCTTCACGCCGTCAATGGTCCATTCGGCACCGAACACCTTGTGGCGGCAGTGTTCCGAGTTGGCCTGAGCGAACATGTAAAGTTCAACGTCGGTCGGGTTGCGCTTGAGTTCGGTGAAGTTCTTGACGAGATAATCGATTTCGTCGGCGGAAAGGGCAAGGCCCATTTCCTTGTCAGCCTTCACGAGAGCGTTGCGGCCTTCGGTAAGGACCGGAATCACATTGAGCGGACGCGGTTCTTCCTTGCTGAAGAGAACTTCGAGAGCGGCAGTATCAGCAAACACGGCCTGCGTCATGCGGTCGTGAATCTTGGCCGTAATCTTTTCGCGGGCACCGGCGGGAGCGGCACCTTCAAACTTCACGTAGTAAGCAACGGCGCGTTCGATGCGCTTGATTGATGGGAGGCCGCAAATGTGAGCGATATCGGTTGCCTTCGAGCTCCACGGGCTAATCGTACCCGGACGCGGGCAGACCACAAAGAGTTCACCTTCGAGCGCCTTGACTTCGCGCATCGGGCCGTAATGAAGGACCTTTTCGAGCGTTTCCTTTTCGGAAGCGGTCAGGTCGGCGGACAGATCCACCACATGGAGGAATTCGGCATACACAGATGCAACCGGAATCCCAGCGGCCTTAAAATCAGATGAAAGCTTTTGCAGACGGAAATCCGACAGAGCCGGAGTACCACGAAGAATGAGCATTTTGACCTCTTTTAGCCTAAATATTTACCGCCCCAAATATAGCAATTTGAGGATATTTTCAAACGGGAAAAGCTCCGCAAAATGCGGAGCCGTTTCATAAAATGAAAATAGAACTGTGTAAGGCGATTCCGTCATACTTCGACTGCGCTCAGCACAAGCTCCGGCCGGAATGACAATTCACAATTACAGTCTCTTGAGGACTGCGGCGGCGTGGTGGATGAAGCCTTCTTCATTAGCCACGACAGCGATTGCCTTCGCATTCTTCTTGATAGCCTTTTCGCTATACTTGATGATGCTCATACGCTTGAGGAAGTCGTAGACGCCCAGCGGGCTGAAAAAGCGACCTGTGCCGTTCGTGGGGAGAACGTGGTTCGGGCCTGCAAAGTAGTCACCCACCGGTTCAGAAGACCACGGACCGATAAACACGGCGCCCGCATTTTCGATTTGGGCTGCCATCGATTCAGCTTCGTCCGTCATAATTTCCATGTGTTCCGGAGCAATGGCGTTCGCAATCGCTACACCGTCGAACCAGTCCTTCACAACGAGGATGCGACCGAAGTTGTCGAGCACCTTCGTCAAGAGTTCCTTCTTCGGGGAATTTTCGACCTGGATGTCCACACATTCGCTAATCATCTGTGCGGTTTCCATGTTGTCCGTAATGCAGATGGCGGCTTCGAAACCGGAACCGTGTTCTGCCTGGCTCAAAAGGTCGGCAGCGACAAAGTCCGGATCGCAGGTATTGTCTGCAAGCACGAGCACTTCGGACGGGCCTGCCACCATGTCGATATCGACAATGCCAAAGACTTCCTTCTTCGCGACAGCGGCAAAGACGTTACCTGGGCCCACAATTTTATCGACGCGTTCCACGACAACCTTGCCCTTGCCATCCTTGGCACCATAAGCGAGCATGCCGATAGCCTGAGCGCCACCAATGTGGTAAACTTCGGTAATGCCGAGTTCGCAAAGCACAAAAGCTACAGCGCGGTTGATTTCGCCCTTGATCGGAGTCACAACGACGATGTCCTTGACGCCAGCGACAATGGCCGGAACCGCATTCATAATGACCGTGCTCGGATAAATTCCAGCACCGCCCGGAACGTAAAGGCCCACGCGCTTCATGGGGCGGATACGCTGGCCGAGAACCACGCCGTCCTTCCCTTCCATGAGCCAGGAATCTTCCATCTGGTTCACGTGGAAATCGCGAACATTCTTGATAGCCTGCTTGAGCGCACGCTGCATTTCGGGCGGGCACTTGGCGGCAGACTTCTTGATTTCGGCTTCGGACACGCGGAGGTTCTTACCCTTGAGGCCATCGAACTTCTGAGCGTATTCAACAGCCTTGGCATAACCGCCGTTCTTGATGTCGGCGAGAATGTCCATGACCTTGTCGTGAATTTCCTTGCTCGGAGCAACTTCACGACCACAAATTCTGTCAATCTCTTGAGACTTCGGAGTGACTTTTACGATTTTCATTTTAACAGACCTTCTATTTTTTAAACTCTTAAAACCGGCGCGGTTTGGCAAATTGTCGCGGTTCAGCGAATTTACACGGACGCCACATCCAAATGCTTGTATGCATTCGGGATAACGTTGTCTTCAAGCAAAATCTTGTACGTAAGGCCATCGACAAAAGCAGTCCAGCAGGCCTCAATGATGTTGCTCGAAACGCCGACCATGTTCCAGTAGCCGTGTTCATCGCCAAACGTCGTCCACACGCGAACCGTTGCATCGGATGCCACATTGGAACCGAGCACGCGAACCTTAAAGTCGTCCAGGCGCACACTTTCCATGCACGGGAAGAACGGCAATAGAGCCTTACGGAGTGCGGCATCGAGTGCGTTCACCGGACCATCGCCCTCGCTCACCTGGTGGCTAATCTTATCGCCCACCTGGAGCTTGACCGTAGCCTGCGACACAGAAACACCCTGCGGAGTCTTGTCTTCAATCACGCGGTAGTTGAGCACCTTGAACGGTTCCTTGACCATTCCCAAGTGGCGATAGACCAAGAGCTTGAAGCTTGCTTCGGCAGAGTCGAAATGCCAGCCCGCATTTTCACGTTCCTTGATTTCCTTGAGGAGGCTTGCCACCACCGGATCCTTCTTGTCGATGCCCGGCTTAATCGCCTTGAGCTTTTCGACAACGAGAGAACCACCGGCCTGGTCGCTTGTCACGAACACGCGGTCATTACCCACCGTATGCGGGTCGATATGTTCAAAGCTGCGAGAAACCTTCATGACGCCATCGATATGAGCACCGCCCTTATGGGCAAATGCGGCATCGCCCACGTACGGGGCATGCACGTCGCTCGGCAAGTTCACAATCTGGTCGATATTGCTGCTCAACTGGCGTAGGTGAGAGAGCTTCTTTGCAGCTGTAAAATCGCAGTCCATCTTGAACTTCAAATCGGCAGCAATCGTCGTGAGGTTTGCGTTACCGCAGCGTTCGCCGTAGCCATTCACCACGCCCTGCACCATCACGCAGCCCGCCTTCACAGCGTAAATCGAGTTTGCCACGGCAAGTCCACTGTCATTATGCACGTGGATGCCAAGCGGCGTAGAAATCTTTTCCTGAACCTTCTTTACGATTTCTTCGATTTCCCACGGCATCGTTCCGCCGTTCGTATCACAAAGCACGATGCAATCGGCATGGCCAAGTTCGGCCGCCTTGAGAGTTTCAAGCGCGTATTCCGGATTCGCCTTGTAGCCATCAAAGAAATGTTCCGCATCATAAATCACCTCTTCGGAATGTTCCTTGAGGTAAGCGACAGAAGACTCGATCATGTCGAGATTTTCTTCGAGAGTCGTGCGGATAACGTCCGTCACATGCAAATCCCAGCTCTTGCCGAAAATCGTCTTGACCGGAGCTTCGGACTTGATGAGCGCCTGCAAAAGCGGGTCGTTCTCGGGCAAAATACCCGGACGGCGCGTAGAGCCAAATGCGGCAATCTTTGCATGCTTGAGCTTTACGTCCTTGATGAGCTTGAAAAATTCCTCATCGGTCGGATTGCTGGGGTTCGGCCAACCGCCTTCAATATAGTCAAATCCAAAGTGGTCCAAAATTCGAGCGATCTGGACTTTATCAGCTAAGGAGAGACTTATTTTACGGTCTTGGTTACCGTCACGGAGCGTTGTATCGTATAAAAGGACTTTCATGTGGGTAAAAATAGAAATTTATAAAAATGGCGATGCCGGAATAAATCCGGCATGACAGCATAATGAGCTATGTCAGAACAGATCCGGCGTGACAGCTTAATACGCGAAAAGCGACAAGTAGTCGTTATTCGCGATCGTCGAGGGGTTCGGCGTCTTCGGGTTCTTCAACAGTCCATTCGCGGATGTGCTTTGCAAGTTCAGTTGCTCCAGCGCGTTCCACCTCATCCGAAATCGCATTCAGCTCAGACGCCTCAAGGCCCGGCAAATCGCGTTCGTAATGATTGACGTAGCTTTCGAGCAATTCAAACTTCTTGAGATTTGCAAGGAGCATCATCAAGCTCGTATCGCACTTGCCGCTATCGCGGTACTTGATGTGATCGAACAAAAGCTTGTCGACGCCAGCATCGTCCTTGAGCATGCAGAGTCTCGAAAGGTTCATGACCTTCGGATAGCATTCGTACAAACGCGTGGCGTACTTGAGGCAATCCGTCTTGCGGCCTTCGCGGTCAGCAATGGCGGCCTGCAAATCGAGGAACGCTTCTTCGTCTTCGGCACCCGGATCTTTCACATCACCGAGCCACTGCTTTGCCATGGAAATGTTGCCAGCAACAAAGTAAGAGTTTGCAATATCGATGAGCGTTGCATTGCTCTTGTCCGGGTCCTTGTAAAGCGAAGCCTTCGCAAAGTTTTCGGTATCCTTGATAGCATCGGCCATATCGCAAATGGCATCGAGAACGTCTTCGCGATTTTCAAGTTCCGTCGCATCAATCACGCCCAGAAGCTCTTCAATCAAGGCCTTGGCGCGCTGCACCGGCATCACGTCTTCAATCGAGAGGAACACGACTTCGCGGCCTTCCCCACCCACGTGGCGCACAGCCAAATCGTGAATCAGGTCCGCAATGTAATCCTTGTCGTCATAAGTCTTGGCAACTTCAATAAAGAACGTTCCGGCATCGTAGAACAAATCATTCCACGTATCCATTTCTTCGTCATCAGCCTTGAACGCCAAGAAATCGCAACGAAGCGTCCAAGCCAAAAGTTCAAGCTGGAGCTTCACATCCTTGATTTTTTCAATATCGTCAAGACCGTTCGCAATAGCCTCGTACAGTTCGTCCGGGCGGTGCAACAAACGGCTTTGTCCGTTCACAATTTCGCAAAGAGTCTTGCGAAGACGGTCTTCTTTACCACGAAAAGCCGCCTCTGCAGAAGGCGACTTCCAAAATTTTTTCTTTTTAGCCATGTTCTAAATGTAGAAATTACTCAGTCCAAGTAAAAGCCGGATAGCCACCAAACGTAGCCGAACCCGCCTTCCAAGCGCTGCCGGTTCCGTTCAAAGTGGCGATGAACGTTGCCGCCTTCATTTCATCAGTCGTAAAGCCTGTCGGGAGTTCCATGTTCATCTGGCTTGCTACAACGAGGCACGTTCCACCGACAGTCTTGTCATAATAGACATTCGACACGGTTACCGTCGAAGAAGCCTTACCTGCAACAGTACCCGAGACGTTGTTGTCCGGAACCTCGCCGGCATTGTAGCTTGATTGGAGCGTTGTTTCACCATCGATAAAGCCTACAAGTCCACCCATATTGTTGGCAATGCCCGAGACTTTACCAAGGTTGAACATATTCGTACCGGTTACAGACTTCATGCTACCGATGACACCGCCAGCAATCATGACTCTCCTTACCGAGACCGTAGCGGTATTAAAGACTTCGTTGATAACGGACTTGCTCGAAGCAACGGCAATGACGCCACCGACATTGCTCATTTGGCTTGAATCCGCAACCACGGCCCCGCTATTACCGGAACGTTCCAACTTGGTTGCAGAAAGCATTGCCACAACGCCAGCTACATCCTTCGTGCCCTTCACGGTGCCATAGTTCATAGCGGCACTAATCACGCCTTCGCTTGCCACACTGGCAAATGAACCGACAACACCAGCAACAGTCGTAGTACCTGTGACATTAGCCCTGTTCGTCACATTTTCAAGAGAACCATCCTGCATACGGCCAACGACACCGCCCACAGAATTGACGCCCTCGACAGAACCCGTCACAGAGATATTCTTCGCCTGGACATGGGTCGCTTCGCCCACCAAGCCACCGACGCGGTCGGCACCCTTGATTTCGACATCTTCAAACGAGCAATTTTCGATGGTAGTCGAATCCATCTTACCCGCAAGGACACCGGCATAAGAACCAACATCCAACTTTGCGCCCTTAATAACAACGTTACTGACCTGTGCGCCGCGGACAAGTCCAAACAGACCGGTATAGCTAGCCGTATCGGTAATGCTCAAACCAGTAATCGTCTTGAGACCACCGTCATAGATACCGCTAAAAGGTCTATTCCCATAGCCATAAACGTTCTTGCCAAAAACGCCGATCGGGCTCCAAGTCCCAGAAAGTGCGATATCGGCAGTCTGCTTGAAATACGCACCTCTAAAAGTCATCGAGGAGTCGTTTACATAGAAAGCAAGCGAGGCAAGGTCCTGTTCGCTCGCAATCTGGTACGGATTTTCAGCAGTACCCTCGCCCTGCCAAACTAGCGAATAGTCTCTGGTGATGGGCTTAAATTCTTCATCGGGAATATTAGGAGGAGGTTCAACCTTCGACGTATCCTGCGGAGTTTCTCCTTCAGGATTATTGATTTTAAGCGAAGAATTGTCATCGCTACAAGCGACCATGAATATCGGCAATGCAGCTACAGATAGAACTTTTGCAAAACGCATATCCAACCTCTTTGGAAAATATTCCACACTCCTCCGTTCTAAATTAAATAAAAAAAGACCGGAACGTACAACCGGTTCCAGTCTTTTTTCAAATTTTTTGAGCGTTATCCGAGGACTTGACTCAAAGATTACTTTCCATGGTGTTTGTCATGGTTGGGGCAGCCGCAACCGCCGTTACCATCGCAATTTTCCTTGTGGCCGTGATGACCTTCGCCATGACCGCCACATTCGCATTCGTGGCCTTCTTCACCGCACTTGCATTCATGGTCCTCTCCGTCATGGCCACCGCAGCAGCAGTGGTGTTCAAACGGCTTGAGGTCTTCTTCGGTAGCTTCGCGAACGGAGACAACTTCAATGGCGAAGTTGAGGTTCTTGCCAGCGAGTTCGTGGTTGGCATCGATGATCGCGGTCTTTTCGTCAACGGACTTGATGCGGATCGGCATCGGGCCATTCGGAGTCTGGGCATAGAACATCATGCCTGCTTCGACGTGATCAACACCCTGGAATACGTTCAGCGGAACTTCCTGGGTCATACGTTCGTCGTATTCGCCGTAGCCTTCAGCCGGGATAACGACAACGTCAAACTTGTCGCCAACATCGTGACCGACCATAGCCTTTTCGAGGCCCGGGACGATCATGTGCATGCCCTGGATGTACTGGAGCGGTTCGCGACCTGCGGAAGAATCGACGACGGCACCTTCATCAGAGGTCAGGGTGTAGTGCATCTGGACGACTGTTTTTTCTGCAATTTTCATAAATATCCTTTAGAATCGCGAGCGAACCCGCGGTTGAATCTTGAAGCACAAATGTAGAAAATAGTTACTAGTTCTAAGTTACTAGTTACTAGCAACTCACCTGGCTTTCGCGGTATTCACCGCCAAAGGCGTGCCCACTTACAGAGAGTATCGGCGGGAACTGGATGCGCTTAGCCAAGGCAAGTCCCTTGAACCTACGGTACCAGAAGCGCATATCCTCAAGAACAGCCTCAGTCGTCGGCAAATGAGCCTTAAAGTAGGCGGCATCCACACCGAGCGTTTCGCAGAGAGTCCCTTCCATCGCAAGCCTTTCGGTATGCGCAAGGCTCACGCCCTTCTCGACCCACATGGCAAAGAGTTTGTCGTGGTATGGGTAAAGGATCGGATCGCCCTTGCCTTCATCGACGTTCATCGCTTCGGAGAGTTCCGCACTCGCCGGGATGTCAATCGACGCCTTCGGGATAATCTCTTTATCGCGGTTGATGTAACGGGCAAGCGCATAGACCTGAGTTTTCCACAAGTCTCCAAGAGCGCACATCACGCCGCAAGTGTCGCCGTACAACGTGCAGTAACCGACCATCGCTTCGCTCTTGTTGCCGTTGCAAGTCACACCAGCGCCAACAACAGAAGCCACCGTCGAAAGAATCGAAGCCGAGCGCGTCCTCGCCTGCAAGTTCTCGTGATTGATACCAGCAACCTTCATCACCGTATCGTTACGCACAAAAGAGCAACGTTCCAGCGTATGGCAAACAGATTCGATAATATCCGAAATCGGGGCGACCATGTACGGCGTTCCAAGGTTCTCGGCCAAGTCACGAGCCGCATTCTTTGTCGTATCCGAATTGAAGCGCGTCGGCATGTTCACGAGATACACGTTCTGCGGTCCAATCGCTTCGGCATAAAGAGCGGCAGAAACGGCGCTATCGATACCGCCACTTGCCCCAATGACCATGCGCGAGATATGGAACATCTTCAAGTTCTCGCGAATCATGAACACGAGCGCATCGTGAATCTCGGCAATTTCACTTGTGTAAGGCTTTGAGGATTCCGCATAGACCTGCACCTGGCCATCGACAAATTCAATAACGGCCTCCGCTTCGCTAAATAGCGGCATTTCAAAAACAATTTTTCCATCGCAGTCAAACACGCGGCTACCGCCCGAAAGCGCATAGATGTTCTTTCCGGTATTGTCAGTCCCGACGCCATTGAGGCAAACGACCGGCATGGCACAATCCTGTGCCAAGTGCGAAAGTTCCTTGTTTTCGACTTCGCGGCGACCGGCCACATAAAAATCACTGCCATGAGTCACATGCGCCACATTCAAAAGCGGCGTGTCATCGAGCACGTCCCCGCACAAGAAGAACGGCATGTTGCCCGCATACTTGCGGATTTCGGCCCAGTCTACAGGGAGAGCCTTATTCGAAGGGCCCGTCAAAGCATTTCGTGGAAACACAACGCAATCTACATCGGCAGCCTTAGCGCGATCAAAAGCGGCCTTCATCGTTTGCATATTTGCCGAGACATTGCCCGGCAAAATTTTCATCTGTACCACATAAAGTTTCATTTTATAATCCTCTGCGCTAGAAAATAAAAAAATGCACCGCCCACGAGCGATGCATTTTCTTAAAGACGTGTCCTAAACCCTATTCGTACTGCGGAGCATCGAAAGAGGTCGGGATCTTCGGCGTATCCGGGTCACTATGGATGAAAGAGAAACCGCTAATCTTGTTGGTTGCTTTATCAATCGGTCCCGTCTGGAGCTGTCCATGGATGCTCGACGTACACTTGTCCGGATGCAAGCATCCCTTATTGTGCATCATCAATTGATAACCATAGATTTCCCAGGAGCCACTCTTGCGCTCAACATTAGATCCGACATTATTATTGCCTTCGAAAGCGAGAAGTTCATAAGTACCATCAGCCTTGAGCGTAAATTTCCACTCAACGCCATCTTTCTGAGCTTGCCATTCACCGACGAAATCGCTAGCCTTTTCGTATTCATATTCGCTAGCTTCGACCTTGCAGTTCATCGTCGTTGTCGTTTCGCCATTAGAAGACGAAATAGTATTGTCCGAACCGACAGAATAGGCGTACATCGAATAAACAGGCTTGTTATAGTATGCCGGGCGCATCAACAACGTGCTACGCTGGATGTCATAATGCCCGCCGATCCAGTAAGCCACCTTTCCGCCAGCTGCATTTTCAACGATATACGAATTGTCAAAGAACGTAAATGTTCTCGTCGTATCGCCATCGGTGCATTCGAAAATTTTGTTCTGAATGTCGGCAGCCTTGGAAATTTTGCCCTTTGTCACAGCGACGCTAGCCTTCACCGCTTCGCTATATTCCTTCGAGCCATTGACTGCGTACTTGACGACGTTATCCTTATCGACAATGAACGAAAGCGTGAAACCATCCTTGGCCTTGAGCTGTTCCAGAATCTTTTTAACACCATCCGTTTCTGCATACTGCTTGCCAACATTGCCATCGACGAATTTCACTTCGCCATTTGCAAAATCCGTATAGGTCACAAGCCACAATTCATCCTGGATGCGGAGTGCCACAAGACCCTGCTTGCTGCCGGTAGAAAGGTAAACCGTCTGGTCAAAAATCTTGAGTTCATAGTTCTTTTCGAGGTCTGCAAGCTTTGCAGCATGAGCACCCGCAGGAACGTCAACAGAAGAAGAAGACTTCGGAGCGTCTGCACTCGAAGAGGACTTTGCCTCATCCTTAGTGGAAGAAGAGGAGTTCGATTCAGATTTAGAATCGGAAGACTTATTATCCTTGGAGTCCGAAGACTTCTTGTCGTCATCTTTTGAATCCGACGACTTCTTATCTTCTGTTTTGGAAGATGAAGACTTCACTTCGCATTCATCGGAATCGCAATCGTCTTCTTCGGAAGAAGACGAAATTTCAGTTTCGTTATTGTTTGGAGAAATCGGATCATCCTCATTGCATCCCACAAAAAGGAACGCCGAGGACACTAAAAAGGCTAGCAATTTTTTCTTATTCATAATCATTAATATAATTTATTTAATCCAATTTAGACCAATATATATTTACTATTTACACGGGTAAAATGCCCAAAAGCGCCAAATTTTCGAGAAAATGTATTATATAGAGAACGGGCAACCCGGATGGTAGTCGAGGTCTCGTTCGGCATCTTCGATGGACGGGGCGGCATCGTACAGAAAACCCGCCAAAGCCTGCTCGGCAGACACGCGCTTGCCACCAATCCAGTTTTTCAGGACGGCAAGGCGTTTCGAGATCCACCACGGGAGCGGAACCATCAAGTGGTGCATCCCCGCGTCGGTCAGCACATGCTTAGCCATTTCCGCCATCGTCATGACCGTCGAACCCGCAAGGGCGTAGGTCTTCCCCACCGCACTCGTCATAAGCCCCGCCACAGCAATTCCCTTGACCAAGTCCACACTGCGGACCGGGCGTTTGAGGCATTTGCCAGCCCTCGGCATAAAATAGACCGGGAATCGCTTCACGTAATCGCGGAACATGTTGAACTCGACACCGCCCCCACCGCCAATCACAAGCGTCGGGCGCACAATCGTCCAGTCAAGTTCGGAGGCTTGTACAAGAGCCTCGCCCTTCTTTTTGCTTTCGCCATACGGCGTGAGTATCGGGTACGTCACCGAAATGCTTGAAACGTAGAGGAAACGGCGAACGCCTGCAAGCTTACTTGCTTCGAGCACATTTCGCGTGCCGTCCGTATTCACGTGCTCAAAAGCACCGCGTTTTGTAGATAAAAGAATTGCCGCCAAGTGATAGACGACATCGACGTTTTCAAACGCCCCTCGGATAGAATCAAAATCGGTGACATCGCCGTAACGGACATCCACCTCGCTCGGTAAGGACTTCGCCAAAGAATCGCCCGGAAGCGTCAAGACGCGGACACACACTCCCCGTGCTATTAGTTCCCGGCACAACGCCTTCCCTACGACGCCGGCGCCACCCGTTAAAAGAGCAATCATGCTAGGCTTCCAGCATATAACGGATATCTTGAACGCGCCTTGCGAGGGACGCATCCGTTTCCATCTGCTTTTTCAGGGAATTAATGGCGGCGATTACAGTGGCATAGTCCCTGCAGAACATCGCGCCGATATTCTGGAGAGAATCGGTCGTGAGTTCGCGACAAAGGAACATCGCCACCTTGCGGGGCATAGAAATCGCGGCTGCCTGGCGCTTGGACGAGAGTTCACAAACCTCGACACGGTAATCCATAGCGACCGCTTCAATAATGTTCTTGGCAGTGAGTTCCACATGGCCGCCATGTTCCGACGGTGCCACAAGGCGCTTCACGCCATTCAAGTTCAAATCGGCCTTGCAGAACATGTTCATCGCACCGAGGAAGTTCAAGAGACCTTCAATCAGGCGCACGTTCTTGCGCGGCGGCATCGAAAGGTAACGGCAAATTTCTTCGCGGTCAGCCTTTGCAAACGGCAAATCTTCGGACTTCTTGCTAATCAAGTTCATACGGGTCGCAAGGTCCGGTTCATCAATGCCCACAGCCACACAGGAGGCGAGCGGAGCAAGGAGCTTCTTGGAAATGCTCGGGATCGAAGACCTCGAAGAACCACGGGATTCATTATCCGTATCGACAACCTTAAACAGGTTCGGATGGCGGTCGCAAGAAATCACGACCTGCTTGCCTTCGGCGCGCAAATGCTTAATCAAAATAGCAAGGCGGTCCTGCGTCCAGAGGCCTTTTTCCAAGAGCTGCACATCGTCGAGCAAAAGCACATCGCAAAGTTCATAGCGTTCGCGGAACTTCTGCGCAAGCTCGCGCACATTGCCCGTCTTGTTGTGGAGTGCAGACGCCATAGCCGTTGCATCACGCAAAAAGTCATAAGCGTGGCAATAGACAATGGATGCTTCCGGACGGCTCTTCTGGATTTTAGCAGCAATGGACTGCAACAAGTGCGTCTTGCCAAGGCCGCTTTCGCCATAGACAAAAAGCGGATTCAAAGCCGGGTCACCCGGATTCTCGGCCACCGCCTGGCAAGCGCGGAAAGCCGTAGAATTGCACTCCCCTTCGACAAAGTTTTCAAAAGTATAGCGGGCATAAAGAGCCAAAGGCTGCTTCGGGCGCTTAACCTCGGCCTTCTTTTTCTCGGGACGCGGAATAACAGGCATCGTGAGCTTGATTTCGGGAATCGGGTCCGAAGGAGCAATCTGACGGATGCGATAATCAACAAATTCACTACCAAATACAGCCGTAAAGGACTTGCGCAACAAATCGCCATAATGGGAATTCACCCAGTTCTCGCGAAGCTCGTCAGGAACAGTAAGCAAGGCATAGCCATTGCACATTCCCTCATAACCAAGAGCGTCGAGAATCACGGCACCAAAAAAGTCCTTGCATTCCGAACGCACGCGGTCGAGCACCTGTTGCCAGGGCGACTCTGCAATATCCAACAAAGAAACAGTATTTTCCACGATCTAAAAAACCAATCCAAAGTATAAAAGAGCAAGCAAAAAATAAGAAAGGAAATCCGAACCACAAGCACCCCAACTATTTTTTTTTCGAAATCCCTATTTTTCGCTCAAAAATGGCAAAAAATTTTTAGAAACATTTTTTATCACGCTTTTTCCAGTTTACACCACCCTTACGAACGTATGTGTAACAAAATTATCACTTACTATTAGCACAAGTTATCAACAGGTATTTTTTCAAACATCCCTTGACAAGATTTTTCTTATTTTAAGCATACAAAATATTATACAAATGGCGAAATTCGCTCAAAAACGCCACTTTTTTGTATTATAAAAAATGTAACTTGGTGAAAATCAACAAGTTACATACATCATTCGTTTGTGAAATTTTAGGGATTTTGAGGCGGTGGCGGTTGGTTATTTTGTCCGCCATTTTCACCGAGCTTTTCTTGCAGGTGGTCAATCCTATTTTCGAGCAGCTTTTCGATTTCAGGGAGCAAGCGGTCCTTCACGCGATCAAGATACAAGCACTGCAGCTGGATCATACGATTGCGATGGCGACCGGCAAATTCCTGAATCCAGTGGCTCACGGCCTGCTGGCGGTCCTGAATCTTGTCATGCAAGGAACGCTGGATGAAAGTTCTCTGAACTTCCATATAGCGCTGCATATTGAACGGCATGCGGTAAGTACGAATAAACTGCTTTAGCAACACCAGCAAGCAAAGATGATCTTTGCATTGATGATCGTGAATGAACTGCCGTAACTCTTCCAGATGTTTCTGGAAGAACGGAACAATAGCTTTATCATCAATCTGATAAAGTTCAAGTTCATCCTGTTCTTTTGTCGCTTTATCGACAGCCATATTCCAAATCTATTTTTTTACCGTATCTTAAACTTTTGCTCGTTTCACAAGGAAGCCGAATTTGGCATTTTTTTCGCTATTTAAGGTACTTTTTCCTAGGAAGACGCGTCCTTCCGTTCCCGGATTCAACCGATCTGCGGCAGCGCCGCGGAAATCTAGCATTTCCTCGACTTCGCACTTCTGCATGCCATCGGGCGTCATCAGTTCCAGCGTATCGTCCATGGAGAACGGGTTCTTCACGTTCACAAGGCAGGCACCCGTAGCATCGTCGTAGTCCTTAATCTGGGCGGCAACGCAGCCACCAGCGGCATCCACATGCGTCGCTTCGTAGTTCTGCGGTAACGGTCCGCGCAGGAATCCCGGCATAAAGCCTCGCCCATCGACAAAGGTAATCGCGCGACGGCTTTCTTCGGGCACGGGATTACCTTCAGCCACTGCGTCAATCGCCATGCGGTAAGCGCGCACGACCTGACTCAAGTAGTACACAGAGCGAGTGCGGCCTTCAATCTTGAAGGAATCAAGCCCACCCGCCACGAGTTCCGGAATCACGTCCAAGGCGCAAAGATCGCGGCTACTCATAAAGTAAGTGCCCCACGTATCTTCATCGAGCGCAATCGGGTCAAGTTCCGGGCGGTCGGTACGCTGGAGCGCAAACGAGCCCTCATGTTCGCGATAGTCCTCGACCTGCGGACCGGAGTTCGCGTACAAGCGATACGGCATGCGGCAGCTGTTGTCGCAGGCGCCCTGGTTTGCATCGCGGTGCGTCACCCAGTTCGAAAGCATGCAACGGCCAGACATGGCCATACAAACGGCGCCATGAACGAACACTTCAAGTTCAAGGTCTGGAACTTGTTTCTTTATCTCTAAAATTTCGGACAGGCGAAGTTCACGGCTCAAGATAATGCGGCGGACGCCCAAGTTCTTCCAGAACGAGGCTGCAAGATAGTTTGTCGTATTCGCCTGCACGGACAAGTGAACTTCCGTTTCGGGATGTTCCTTCAAAAGCCAGCCCACAAAGCCCGGATCCGCGACAATCAAGGCATCCGGCTTAAGTTCAAGTGCAGCATTCAAAGCCTTCTGGAACGATTCCACCTTCACATTACGCGGAATCACGTTACTCGTGAGGTAGAACTTCTTGCCATGCTCATGCGCATACGCAATGCCTTCGGCAAGGTCATCGAGATTCTTGAAACCGTTTTCGCGAGCGCGCAACGAGAACGCCGGCTGTCCGGCATAAACGGCATCTGCCCCATAGGCAAATGCATACTTCATTCGTACAAGGTCACCCGCAGGTGCTAAAAGTTCAGGCTTTTTCATACATTCTACCACTTGAATCCCGCGCGGATATACGCTTTTTTATCATCAATTAACGTCAGTTCGCCCAAGAACGAGAAACGCTGGCCTTCGTAACTAATCGCAGGCGTAAGCATGTACTGAAGCTTAGCACCTTTCAAATAATGCTTAGGGAGTTTCATATGGTTCGATCCCGGAGTCGTATCGTTCACGGCACTACCGTAATCCGTCCCTTTCCAGAACCACGTCTGGCGAACAGAAGCAAAGATATGACCATCCAAGCGAGCAAAGACATTCCAGTCAATCGTACGGCTGTTCGGACCGCCCTGATTGCCCAACGGGAAACCAAGATGCGCTATCTGCGCCGTATTCTTTTCAAAGTGGGAATAAACGTACGGTTCTACACGGGCGTATTCAAAAATCGTACCCGCCTCAATCTTGTGACCCTTGTAATAAAAATCATGACCTGCCTGAAAACCCGCCATCCAAGCCCACTTGGCTTCGATATTGTCATTCTTGATTAGGCTAATCGGGGATTCC
The DNA here is from genome assembly GCF_002210425.1 of Fibrobacter sp. UWB2. Lineage (NCBI taxonomy): Bacteria > Pseudomonadati > Fibrobacterota > Fibrobacteria > Fibrobacterales > Fibrobacteraceae > Fibrobacter > Fibrobacter sp. UWB2. The sequence continues at coordinate 509,652 of NZ_MWQK01000001.1, forward strand.
ATATCGTCCAGGAAAAATTCCGTATAAAGACGAACCGTATTGAACAAGCGATAGTTAAAGTCAAAGGACAACGAACCGTTGTTACTGCTTTCGGAGTAATTCCCTTTTTCCATGAACAAAGGCGCCGTCGGCACAAAGAGCCAAGGTTTCATGTTCTTATAAAGAATCTGGAGTTCACTAATACCGAACGTTGCGTTCCCCACAGCCAGTTCATAACGGTGGCCAAAGAGGTTACGCGTTTCGTCCCTGTTCTTCATGTCAAAGCTACCATAGATGCGCAAGTCCCCATAAAAGCTCATCACGCGGAGGGGGCCAATCATCATGTCGAGGCTCAACATGTTGTATGGAACCGCAAATTGGTTCAAGGACAAGTTATTGTAGTAGCCCGGGCCCCAGTGCATCACATCGCGACCAAAGTCTAAACGCAACCAGTCGTAGTTGAATGCAAAGTGTGTGCGATAACGGGCATAGCTTGTATATTCTACGCCAGAATTATTTTCTTCACGCTGGACTTCGAGGAATTCCCCATCATAAGATCTCGGATTCTTGGCAGAATGCCCCTCATCGTAAATGCGGGCGTCCAAGACAAAGTCCACAGAATCGATAAAGCCGCGCAAGTAAATACCGCCATCTATCCCCGGCCAAATGGTATCAGCAATCGACTTTTTCTCGTAACGATAATCGCGCCCTGTCCAAACCTGGTCCCCAACAGATTCACCACCGCGATAGTCAATGCCACCGATAATGCTAGCGGCAATACCAAAACGCGGATTTACAGAATCAGGAGAGCCAAGTCCATTCCCCAAAACGCCAGCGCCACGAACGTTATCGTAGTAAAGGAGGGCGTCACCTTCCGTTTTTGCAAAGTTCTTGCGGAAAGTCGTGTCCCTGCGCGGGTAAGTAAAGTACTGGCGTTCATTGCCCGTCGTCTGGCGATGGTATTCAAACAGCATCGGAGCCGTTTCCAAAGTACGCAAATTGCGAGTCCGTTCAGGTTCAATAACCGGCGATGCGGCCAAAGATTCGCTTACGCCTGCAACCAGTAAAAAGGAAGACAAAAAGGGGAATATTTTCTTCAAAAGCATTTTCCAAATTTAGCATTTTCGTTCGCTGCATTCGCGAAAAATGGAAAATTTGAGCCCTTTCGTTCCGTACGGAACTTTTTGTTCCGCTTAAAATTTCAATGTCCGTAAAAAAGAACAATTCAACCATTTCAAACATATTTGAAGAAATATACGTTTTAAGAAAATTGTTGAATGGGAGATATAATCATGAAAATAAAGCTTCTGACAATGAGTTGCATTTCTGGCCTTTCTTTGGCCATGCTCGCTGGCTGTTCGGATTCGAACCCGGCCATGAGTGATTTTTACAACGCAGGCGAAGGAATCGCAAGCAGCGATAGCGAAAACCTAGCTATTCCGACATCAAATACATCGGGTTCTAGCGACTCGGGCTCCGTCGACTCGGGCTCCAGCATTTCTTCAAATTCGAATGTCGCCAATTCTAGCGATTCAGGCCTCAACGCATCCTCGAATTCCAACGTCTCCGTTTCGAGCAGCTCCGCCAACACTCCGGCAAGCAGCGCAGGCTATGGTACAAGCAGTGCAAGCAATGGCACGAGCAGCGCCGTTACCGCATCTTCAAGCAGCGTTGCCCCAATCGTCAATTCGAGCAGCTCGACGATACCGACCGTACAGAGTTCCTCCAGCGTTCCGGCCACACAGAGTTCTTCGAGCACTCCTACTCAGCAAGTGATCAGCAACGGCGAAACTCCGGTCATCACCTACGCTGCAAGCGGTGCAACTGTCGCAAACACCAACAACTGCGTCACCGTTACAGGCGGTACAGTTACCATTACTTGCGGTGGCGAATACGACTTTAACGGTTCTTACAGCGGTAGCGACGCCCAGATTCTCGTGAATACCGCCAAGACGGACACTTCCGTTTACCTGAACATGAAGGGTCTCACGCTTACGAACACCGCTGACGCCCCGATTTACGTGCAGAAGGCAAGCAAGGCATTCGTCGTTGCTAAAAACGGCACGACAAACACGTTCACGGACGGCGCATCGAGAACAAAGAAATACACTTACACAAACGACTCCGGCGAAGCCAAGACCGATACGACGGGCGCTTGCATTTACGCCAAGGACGACCTCACCATCAAGGGTGAAGGTACCCTCATCGTCAAGGCCAATTACAACAACGGTATCCATACCAGCAACGACTTGAAGGTGAAAAACGGCCTCATCACCGTGAATGCCAAGAATAACGGTCTCAAGGGTAAAGGCTCCGTTGAAATCAGCGGCGGTACCATCAATATCACCACGACCGAAGGCGACGGCATCAAGAGCGATACCGAGGACGCAACTGATTTGGCAAACGGCAAGGGTTCTATCGAAATCACGGGCGGTACAATCACCGTAACGTCTGCATTTGACGGCATCACGGCAGCAAACGCAGTTGTCGTTGCCAATGGCGAATCCAAGAGCCCGACCATCAAGATTACAACAGGCGGCGGACAATCCTGCCTCAGCTTAAACACCAGTAGCAGCGGCGGATTCGGCGGTGGCGGATTCCCAGGCGGCATGGGTGGCGGAAGCTCCTGCTCCCCGAGCGAAAGCATGAAGGGCATCAAGGGCGATTCAAGCATAACCATCAGCGGTGGCGTTATCGACATCAACAGCCGTGATGATGGTCTCCACAGCAGTGGCACGATTACTCTCAGCGACGGCACAATGACTATCGCAACAGACGATGACGGCGTCCACGCCGACAAGGCCCTCTACGTCAAGGAAAACGCCAACGTGAGCGTGACCATCGCCTACGAAGGTATGGAATCTCCGGACATGAACTTTGAAGGCGGCATCACAAGCGTCATCACTACAGACGATGGCTGGAATGCAGCTGGCGGCACAAGCACGACCTCCACAGGCAACACAGGTCGCGGCGGCTGGGGCGGAGCAGGCGGAGGCATGGGCGGTAGCACCGGGAATCTCAAGGTCTCTGGCGGTTACCACTACGTTTACGTGGGCACAGGCGACACAGACGGCATTGACAGCAATGGCGGCATCAGCATCACCGGAGGCGTCATCATCGTGGAATGCCGCATGAACGGCGGTATGGGCGGCATGGTCGATTCCGACGGAACAACCTCCATCTCCGGCAACGCAAAGCTCCTCGGATTCGGCACGAACAATTCCGAAGAAGGCACGCAGTACAGCGTAAGCTTCGACACCAACAGCTATTACGGCACATCGGATATCGCATTCAAGCCGAGCTTCTCGGGTAGCAAGATGGTCTCTAGCGTAGGTAAGCCGGGCGTCGTGAGCAGCGTGAGCGGCATGACCAAGACTTGCTTCGGGAACAGCACCGACCGCTGCGTTTATACGAAGTAGTGCGGCAAGCCGCAGTTACTAGTTAATAGTCTTTAGTTACTAGAAAGGCGAGCATTTTTGCTCGCCTCTTTCTTATTCTTAATTTCGAATTAATTACATCCAGCCACGATCAGATGTACCAGAAATACCACGAATCTTAAGGTCAAAGTCATCGCGGTTCGTAGCAGCATTCATTGCCGTTTCAAGCGAAATCTGCTCATTCTGATAAAGTTCCAGAAGCGCCTGGTCGAACGTTTGGCTATGGTATTGGATGTGGCCTTCGGCAACAGCCTGTTCCACCATGTCAATCTTGTTCTTGTCCTGGATGTATTCCTTGATGGCACCCGTATTCACGAGAATTTCGGCAGCAGGGACTCGACCCTTGCCATCCTTCGTCGGCAAAAGACGGAGCGAAATGATACCCACCAAGACTTCGGCAAGCAACAGACGAATTTCGTCATGCTGGTGCGGCGGATACATCGAAAGGATACGGTGGATCGTTTCTACGGCGTTCGTCGTATGGATAGTCGCAAAGACCATATGACCCGTATCGGCAGCGGTAAGCGCAATCTGCATCGTTTCAAGGTCACGAATTTCGCCCACGAGGAGCACGTCCGGGTCCTGACGGAGAGCGGCACGAAGCGCATTTGCATAAGAAAGCGTATCCACACCGATTTCACGCTGCGAGATAATTGCCACGTTATCGCGATAAAGGTATTCAATCGGGTCTTCGACTGTAATGACGTTCACAGATTCTTTCTGATTGATGTAGTCAATCATCGAAGCAAGCGTTGTCGACTTCCCCGAACCCGTCGTACCCGTCACAAGCACAAGACCGCGCCTGGTCAAAGCCAAATCACGAATGATTTCGGGCAAATGCAGTTCTTCGAACGGCGGAATCACAGCCTTGATATGACGAATCACGACGGCGATTGTACCACGCTGGCGAAACACGTTCACACGGAAACGGCCCATATCGCGGGCGCCCACAGCAAAGTCGCATTCCTTGTTTGCCTCAAAGCGCTGTTTCTGGTCGCGATTCATAATGTCATCCAAGAAGGAATCCATCATGGCGCTATCGATGCGCACGTCAAAAAGTCTTTGTAAGACGCCATTGATACGGTAAACCGGTGGAACGCCAACTCGTAAATGCAAGTCAGACGCCTTGCGGTTCACCATCTCACGCAAGAGCTGTTCGATGCGAAGTTCAGCCATATTAGACTTCTCCAAACTTTTCGCGGTAGAGTTTCTTTACTTCTTCCAGACGGGATTTGATTTTTTCATTATCCGGATTCTTCTTTGCAAGATCCGTATAAATATCAAGAGCCTTGTCGTAAACACCCTGTTCCATATAAATGTCCGCAAGCGTACGCGTATTCAGGCTATCGTCCAAATCCGTAGCGCCACGGGAAAGCGGAGCATCTGCATTTTCAACGAGACTTGCAGCCACTTCGTCATCGGAATCGCCGGACATTAGGTAATCCACGCCGTTGTTGTTCGGTTCATCCGATTCCGGAAGGGAATCGTCTTCGTCAAAGAGGCCCTTGAATGCGTTAGAAACTTCGGAGTCGATGGAATCGAGTTCTGCAGACGGAGCTTCTTCAGCGACCGGTTCAGCTGTTTCGGCAACAGGTTCTTCGAGCTGTTCTGTGGCGGGCTCTTCAAGAGTTACATCAGACGGTTCTTCAAGAGAATCAATCGGAGCAGAGAAAACGCTTGTCGGTTCTTCGGCAGGAGCTTCTTCGATCTTTTCAGCAGGAGCTTCGGCAACTTCGGATTTTTCTTCCGGAAGGTCGTCGGCATCTGCACCGAAGATGCTATCAAAGGATTCATCGACGCTCTTTTCAACGTCTTCTTTGACCGCTTCTTCTTCAAATTCTGCGCTTGTCGCTTCCTGGCTCAAAGGCTCTTCAACGCTTTCGGTAGTTTCGCTTGCCGGAGCGTCAACAGGAGCGGATTCAGTCGGCATGGAATCATCTTCGCCGAACATGGAGGCAAACGCACCGCCCATTTCCTTCGCCAGGTCTTCATCCTTCGGAGATTCTTCGACAGGCTGTTCTTCAACATTCGATTCAGCAACAGGCTGTTCAATAGCGGGCTGTTCTTCTACAGGAGTTTCAGCAGTAGCCTCTGCCGGAGCTTCATCATCGTCACCGAAGAGGGCGTCAAAGGCGCCATCGACTTCTTCAGCAGCAGATTCATCGTCAGCAGTTGCCACATTTTCTAAAGACTCCGCAGGAGCTTCGACAACTTCTTCGGCAACGTTTTCCGCAATTTCTTCAGCCGGCTTTTCAATGTCGGCAGGCTGTTCTTCCAAAGTTTCTTCAGCCGGTTCTTCAAGCGATTCCGAAACCTGCGTTTCGGCAGCATTTTCTGCAACCGGAGTTTCAGATTCCGTCGGAAGTTCTTCATCCAGGTTCAGAACAAAATCATCGTCTGCCTTTGGAATGTCTTCATCGTCCGAGAAATCCATATGGGATGTCGGAACAAGACCTTCTGCCGGTGCGACATTTTCAGCAGATTCATTCGGAACAAATTCTGGAGCCTTTTCAAGAGCATCTACAGCAGGAGCATCGTTGTCCAAGCTAAAGTCGGCATCGGCAGACTTTTCGAACAAGCTACTAAAGGAATCTTCAGCGGATTCTTCTTCGGGCTTTTCAACAGATTCTTCGAGAGGCTTTTCTGCGGTTTCTTCAGCGGCAGGAGCTTCGCTATCCAGGCTAAAATCAGCATCCGCAGACTTTTCGAACAAGCTACCGAAGGAATCTTCTACGGATTCCTCGAGAGGCTTTTCAACGTCAGCCTGTTCTTCAGACTGTGTTTCAAGAGCGGGTTCTGCGACTTCCTCAGCAGATTCAGCAGCATTAACCGGTTCTTCGGACGGCGTTGAATCTTTTTCTTCCGGAAGTTCGTCATCTCCAAGGAGCGACGAGAAAGCATCATCGACATTCGTTTCAGCCTCTTCGGCTTTGCTTTCCGCCTTGGCCGGTTCGTCTAGGTCAAAGACATCATCTGCAACGCCAACGTCTTCATCGTCAGAGAAGTCCATGTGCATTGCAGGAACGTTATTCATTCCGGCAAGATTTTCCGCATCAGTCGGTTCTTCTTCAGGAGCACCGAGATTTTCAGCAACAGGTTCAGTAGCCTGTTCTGCGGGCTGTTCTTCTGCGGATTGTTCCACAGGCTGTTCTGCAGACGGAGCTTCTTCCGGGAGTTCATCATCGCCAAGGAGCGAAGAGAATGCGTCATCGACGTTGGTAGACTTTTCATCCGCATCTAGCGGTTCGTCCAAACTGTCGAGGCTAAATTCAGCGTCATCAGACTTTTCTTCCGTGACTTCTTCGGACTTCGGTTCTTCGATAGCATCAATCTTTTCTTCTTCATCCGAGAAGTGCGAGAAGAGCGAAGACGTTGCAGGTTCCTCTGCAGCAGGTTCATTCTTTTCCGAAGAATCCACCACTTCAAGATCGTCATCGCCACCCAAAATGTCAGAAATTGCAGACGACACTTCGGAAGAATTCAAGGCATGACCTTCGAAGCTTGCATCCTGGGCCGCATCGCCATTCTGGGCAATTTCATCCGATGCAAAGTTCAAGGAATTGCGCAAAGCCTCCATCGAGGTATTGTCTTCTTCGTCTGTATTCGGGAGTGATGCAGCCAAATTTGCAAAGATATTGTCTTCGCCGGCTTCTGCATTTTCAGTATCGTCAGAAACATCCATGGTGAACGAGCTGTCGTCCATCACCGGAGGTACAAGAGTCTCTTCTTCTGGCAGAACATCGTATTCATCCTTCCAGAACGGGTCCAACGGGTCCATATCGTGGACACGGCGGAAACAGGCATTGCGCTCGGCTTCCTTGCCAAGCTTATCGTAAGATTCCCCCATCCGCTTATGGGCAGAAAGGCAGAACGGGTCTTTGGCGAGCACCTTCTTGTATTCCGTAATGCTACCGGCAAAATCCTGCTGGCCAGCCAAAATCTTTGCACGGACCAACATCGCCGGAACATCGGACGGAGATGCGGCAAGAGCGGCATCCACTGTTTTCAAGGCGGCTTCGTAATCACCCGCAGCACGTTCCATATCGGCAAGCCAGGCCAAAGCCTGAGAACGCCCCTTATTCTTTTTTACAGCCTTTCTGAGAGAATCCAACGATACAGCCATCATTACTCCAATGGAAGAAGAACAGCTTCATCCGCCAAAAGTACAGGTATACCGTCGCGAATCGGATAGACGCGAGAACCATCAGGTGTCGTAAGCGCTTCGGTCAGGGGTTCAGTAATAGCTTCGCCAGCAACATTCTTGAGCGTACCAGCCTTAATCGCATTGTTCAAAAGAGCGATGCAATCCTCGCCTGCCTGCGAAAGAGGTTGACGAGTTTCCGGGCAGCAAAGAATACTTAACAATTTAGAATCGAGCATAAGACCTTTTATATGTGTTATTTCATCAAAAAAATAACACAATTTTTACAAAAAAGGGCGATTTTAACGAAGATATTTGAGGTTTACGAGGGCAAAATTGCCGTTTTTGCCATTTCCAATGAGCAAATACACGCACATGCCCAGTTTATCGAGCCAATTCATATTGAATTCTTCGCGGTAGCCCGAGAAATTTGAGACCACCAGGAGCTCGCGGCAGCCCGTGCGGTTGCGAATGGACTCCATATCCGAAAGCGGTCCAAGGAGATGCTTGCGGTTTTCTTCGCTCAACATTTCGGGTTCAGAGCTCACGCAACCGAGAATTTCAATGCCCGGAATCACGTTGTAGCTATCAAACCAGTTGTTGAGGGAATCTTCGCGGCCACCCAGCAAGATGGAGCGGTGGCGCTTTTTCGCAAAGATGCGGTAGAAATAGTTTATCCAAAATGCAATACGACGCCAAGCGAGGAGCGCAAGCGGAATAAAGAGGCTAGAAGCGACCGCCAGCGTAATCCAATGGGAATCGTATGGCAAATAGGTCGTTGCATCATTGATGACTGGAGTCTGGGTGAAGTAGCGGAATGCAGAATACCCACCGACAATAAGCAAGTTCAGCGGAATCAAATAACGCAAGAACTTCTCGCCCTTGAGACTTGAAACCGTATATTCCCCACGGAACATGAGGAACACGATGTTCAAAACAATGGCTAAAATCGCAAGGATCCAGTCTTCTGAACCAGAATGGATGATGACATCGCCTTTTCCGGCACAATCAAAGCATGTCGAGAACACGCCTGTTTCATAGCAAAGAATGAAAAATGCCCAGATAGCAACTACGCCCAAATCGAGGAACATCTTCCAGAACTTCGGAATCAGGCGCGAGAACATACCCACGAATGCGGCAAACAAGATACCGAAGGACACGAGGAAGTTCGGGACAAAGTAGAGATCCTTGTGCTTTTTCACAAAGATAAGCATCGCCTTGTAGAAGTCTACATACGAGCCCCAACGGCGTGTACGGCAGCTCTGCCCCTTAAAGTGCAGAATGTTCGTGACCGGCGTGTAATAGTTGTGGAGCCCCATTTTCTTGGTACGGAAACAGAGGTCCAGGTCTTCACCATACATGAAGAAGTCTTCGTCAAAGCCGTTCAGCTTTTCATAGACATCGCGACGGATGCAGAAGAACGAACCACTAATGGCATCGACTTCAATCATCTCGTCTGGGTCCGCATACGACATGTTGTAGCTTGCAAGCGTCTTATTCTTCGGGAAGAGAGCCGCAAGGCCAATCGTCTTGGAAACAGCAGAAACAATCGTCGGGAAAGAACGGCGGCAAGCCCACTGGAGCGTTCCATCTTCGTTCAGAATGCGGCAACCGACCGTGCCCGCTTCCGGGTGCTCTTCCATGAACTTGAGCATTTCGCGGAAGGCGTTCTTCGAGATAATCGTATCCGGGTTGATAAAAAACAGATACGGCTTGGTCGCATGCTTTTCGGCGAGGTTACAGCCCTTGCCAAAGCCCAGGTTTTCCTTGGAGTCAATCCATTCCACTTCCGGGAAGAAGTTCTTGATTTCGGGAATGATCGGTTCGGTGGAACCGTTATCCAAAACGATAATCTGCGAATCGATTCCTTCACAAGCATCGCGCACAGACTTGAGGCATGCCGGAATGAAGTCGCAAGAGTTATAAGCAATGATAATGACAGAACAAGAAAGCATAGGCTAGTTGGTAAAACTTAGTAGGAAGAGTGCGTTAAGCCAAGCCCAAACGAAGCTTGAGCACGAGGAAGAACGCTTCGGAGATGATTCCGCCGCTCATCTTGGAGGTGCCACGGGTGCGGTCCGTAAAGATGATGGGGATTTCCTTCACGCGGAGGCCCTTCTTCCAAATTTTGAAAGTCGTTTCGATCTGGAAGCAGTAACCGTCACTCTTCATCTTGTCGAGGTTCAAAGCCTGCAGCGCTTCGCGGCGGAAGCACTTGAAGCCGCCCGTTGCATCGCTAATCGGGAGGCCCGTCACAATGCGGGTATAGACATTTGCACCATAGCTCAAAATCAAGCGGCGCAAGTCCCAGTTCACCACGCTGATGCGGTGGTCCTGATAGCGGCTACCTAGCACGAGGTCGGCATCTTCGGCAGTTTCCAGGAAGCGGTTCAAGTCCGTCGGAGAATGGCTAAAGTCGGCATCCATTTCGAACACGCGTTCGTAATCGCGTTCAAGCGCCCACTTGAATCCAGTCACATAAGCGGAGCCAAGGCCCATTTTGCCCTTACGGCGAATCAAATGAATTCGAGAATTCTTGTCCGCTTCGGCCTGAACGAGATCGCCCGTACCGTCCGGAGAGCCATCGTCCACCACCAAAATTTCAAGACATTCATTCTGTTCCAAAATTGCCGACATGATGAGGAGAATATTCTCCTTCTCATTGTAAGTCGGAATGATTACCAAACTCTTAGGAAACGCCATTAAATACCTCTCTAAACACAAATCTATACAAAATTAAAGTTGGCCAATGACATCGGAAACCGGATAAGTGCGTTTTTTATTGCCATTCATCATTTCGCCAAGGAGCCCAAGCGAGAAGAACTGGACGCTCATCACGAGTGAGAAGGCGCCAGCCAACAAGAGCGGGCGCACATGCATAGCCCCCGTCTGTATCCATTCATAGCCAAAATAACCGCAAATGCCAAGGCCAAAAACGAGCAACAACAGCCCGAAGAGACCAAAGAAATGAAGCGGCTTCGAAGAGAAACTACGCATGAACATGAGGGAGACCAGGTCAAGGAACCCGCTCACCAGGCGAGAAACGCCGTACTTCGAGACACCATGAACACGGGCACGGTGAGCCACCGGCATTTCGGTAATGCGGAAGCCCTGCCACTTGGCCATCACCGGAATAAAGCGGTGGTAGTCGCCATAAAGCTGGATAAAGCGCACCACGGAGCTGCGGTATGCCTTGATGCCGCAGTTGAAATCGTGAAGGCGCTTGCCGCAGACAATCGACACGGTCAAGTTGAAAAGCTTGGAAGGCATCGTCTTGTGCCACGGATCGAGGCGGCGAATCTTCCAGCCGGAGACGAGGTCGTAACCGGATTCGAGAATCTTGATCATCTTCGGGATTTCGAGCGGGTCATCCTGCAAGTCGCCATCGAGCGTTGCGACGTACTTGCCGCGAGCCTTGGAAAAACCAAGGGCGAGCGCCGCGGCCTTGCCGCAGTTGAACTGGAAACGGAATGCGCTTACCGAAGAACCCGGCATAGCGTTGTATTCCTTGGCCAAACCCTCCACCACTTCCCAGGTATTGTCTCGGCTACCGTCATCGATAACGATAACCTCGAATTCCATACCCGTCGGTTGAATGGCGGCCCAAATTTCCTTAAACAACTCAGGAAGGTTTTCACTTTCTTCCTTAACAGGGATAACCAAGCTCAAATCCATGACAATACCTCGAAACTATTTTGCAGAGTCTGCAGCCGGCGTTACTGCCGGTACATCATCGACCTTAAGCGATTCATCGGAAAGCGCCTGCATCTGCTGGAGGCTTATAGCAAGGCGGCTCTGACCCGGAGCATCGTACGAAGGAATGTTCTTGAGACCGCGTTCGATAACTTCAATAGCCTTAGACTTCATGCCTGCAGAGGCATAAACATAAGAAGCAGCCCAGTAATTACGCCATTCTCTCGGGAACTGGTAGATGCCGAGTTCGAGGTACTTGGTCGCGCTATTGGCGATGTTTTCCACTTCGATCTTGTCAGCGAGAGTAAACGGCTTCTTGGTGATGAGGGCAGCAATCTTTTCGCGAGCGTCAAACGAAATCTGCAAGTAGAGCGAGACATAGCTGCTGAGCAAGCGTTCCGTTTCGGAATTGATGTATGCAGAACCGTCACCGAGACCGCGGAACTTGTAAACGGTGTCGATCATGGCGGCCGTAGCCTTGGCATCAAATGCGTTTTGCTTCGGCGTGAGGTCGCCCTTCACAAAGTTGTAGACCATGCCTTCCTGGACCATGTACTTTTCGAGGCCCATGAAGTTAGACGTTCCGACCGTCGTCGAGATTTCAATCGGGCGGTCCATATTCTGGAGTGCAAGGTCGATTACGAGCTTATGCTGCGTGAGCATCATGCTGGAGCGGTTTCTCTTGGCCCAATCCAAGAATGCATCCCAGACCTGGTAGTTCACCTTGAACTGGAGAAGCTTAGCGGAATCAGCGTCAGAAAGGTAACCCTTGGCTTCCAACTGTTCAATACGTTCCTTGAGCTTCGGCTTGAGCGTTTCGGCACGGCGAACCCAAGTAGACACCTGGTGGTTCGGGTTGTTGGCGCTGTTATTGTCAAGGACCATGTCGCTATCGATCGTTTCCTTGTTGTAAGAGAGCTTGAGAATCGGTTCGTTGACAAGCATCTGCTTGATGTACCAGTCGGTGTTACCCAAGGAAAGGTTCACCACGCGAACATCCTTACGGACACCGGCAACTTCCTGAGCAAACCACAGCGGGAACGTATCGTTATCGCCATTCGTGAAAAGAATAGCGTTCGGACGGCAGCTGTTGAGGAGGTTGTAGGCGTAATCCCAAGGAACCCAGAGGCCGGAACGGTCATGTTCCTTGTAGTTAGAGAAGCACGGAACGAGGAGCGAAACAAGCACGAGAGCGGCGGCAATCGGCGTAGCGAAGGCGGCCGTTGTTGTCGTTGTTGCGGCAAGGAGCACCAGGATACCCGCACCGATACCGTAAATCATGCTCATGAAGATGAATGCCGGCGTATAGAAGTAGTCACGTTCGCGGACTTCCATGTGGACCGCTTCCGGGAACGGAGCGCGCTGGCCAAAGCGGGCAAAGCTTTCTTCGATTTTCTGCCAATTTCTCCAGGCAGACGTATTTTCGGCATCGCTAATCTTCTTTTCGTATTCGGCAATTCGAGATGCCGGAGCGTTATTCAAGCGGAGGCGTTCAATCGCATACCTGGAATGTTCGATAGTCTGGCGAAGGTCGATGAGTTCGTTCGGGTCCGGGAGGGACGAGATGCCTGCACCGGCATTGTTCAAGTCGGCCACATTGCGGGTCATGGCGCTCACCCAGTAATCACGGTCGCGCTGTTCCATGCGGCTGCCATCGGCAAAGTTGATGTAGAACAGAAGGCCGAGAGAGCAAAGGGCATAAAGCGTCGAAACAAAGATACCCACATGCTTATTGCGCTTGTAGACATACACGCACACCGCAATGAGCAACCCGTTAAAGATCAAGAAGTAGAAGAGCTGCCAGCCGATATTGTCGCCCATGAACGACATCTGGGTCGGGAACTTGAAGCCCAGTCGTTCGACCGGTTCATTTTCGGCAGCGTCAAAGACATAGACGCCATTGGAGTAATTCACCCCACCCACCTTGAACGGCAGGTACTGGGCCATCTGGTAGCCACCATAGCTCATGCTCGGGAAGGAGAGCACCTGGTGAGCCAAGCGGGAACGGCGGTAGAAAGCACGGGTAATCATGCTTTCGGAACCATACTGCTTACGTTCAATGAACGCATTGAAGGCGTCCCAGTTCTTGGATTCGAAAAGGTTACCGAGCTGGAGGTTGCCCTGTTCGTCACGGATATTGAGTTCCGGGTCGTTTTCGTCAATCGTCGGGTTGAGTTCCGAACGGATCGGGATGTAAAGGTGCGTGCTGTAGCCGACCAATGCAAAGAACGCAAAAGCAAGAGAAAGAATGAAGCTACGCTTAAAGCCAGCTTCCCTAGTTCTGAAAACTTGCAAAGCAATTGCGGCATAGCTTAAACCGCCCGCAATCAACGTACCAGCAATCGTAATAAACCAGCTATCCGTAATCATGGACAAGGCGACTGCGACCAAGAGAGTCAAGCCAGCCAAGGCCGTATGCAGGAACGGGAACTTTTTGCTGAGCAAAAGGACACCGCCCAAGACGAGAAGGCAAATCAGGGAAATTTCAATGAAAGCGGACACCATGTAAATCACGGAGCAAAGGAGCGTACCCGTAATCCAGATAGGGATGCGTTCAACAATCTTTTTCGGCTGAGCCACGAGAAGCAAGGCAAACACAGCCGGGACAGTGAGCATCGTATAAAGGTGAGCGCCAACGCCAAGGAATGCGATATAGCAAATGAAGATGAGGATGCGGTCGCTACCCGATTCTTCGCGCTTGTTGTACCACACGAGACCGAGGTAAGAGACGAGCATCAAGATGAACATGGCAACGCCATAGACTTCGGCTTCGACCGCGTTGAACCAGAACGTATCGGAGAACGTGAGGAGGAAACCAGCGACGAGAGCGGCAGTGCCGAGCACAAATGTGCGCATTTTTGCAGAAATCTTTTCAGCAAGGGAGTCCGTCTTGAGGACCGTTGCCAAAAGTTCCCAGGCAAAGAGGGCTGTCACATAGACCGTTGCGGCAGAACTCACCACAGAGATGTAGTTCACGCGCTTTGCGATTTCACCCACGAACGGCAAAAGGAGAATAACCGCACGGGCAAAGAACACGAAGAACGGCGTTCCAGGAGGATGCGGAATGCCAAGTGTGTTAGCGCAAGCGACGAATTCACCGCAGTCCCAGAAAGAGACCGTCGGGGCCATCGTCATCATGTAAACGATCAAAGCAATAAAGCCAGCGATACCGGCAAAAATGTGCTTATGCCACTTCTCGTTAATCTTCATAAAAATTAAGCATCCTTCTTAGTATTGTTTGCAACCATGCCACGCTTCTGCAAGAATCCAGCGAGGAGTCCGTTCACGAACGTGCCCGAAGAATCCGTGCTGAACTTGGCAGCTACCTGAACGGCTTCAGAGATGACCACCTTCATCGGGATTTCAGGAACATACAAAAGTTCGACCATCGCGATGCGCAGCACAATCCTGTCGAGAGTCGCCATGCGCTCAATTCCCCAATGAGCGGAGCAGGCTTCGATTTCGGAATCGAGTTCGGCCTTGTGAGCAAGGACCAAGTCGACAAGCTTCATGCCGTACTTTTTCATGTTGTCCTGGAGCGGCTGGGCTTCCAAAACGCCCGGGAGAGCATCTGCAACCGTACCGCCAGAAATTTCCATTGCGTAAAGCAACTGCATCGCAAAGACGCGAGCAGGTCTAAAACTTACTTGTGCCATAATTATTTTCCAATCTGCTTGTAAAGATTTACCATTTCAACGGCAGTTCTTGCCCAGTTGCAACCGAGGTTGCCGGCCTTGAGGCCTGCGCGGTTCATCGCCTGGTCGACCGTGTCGGTCGTCAAGATTCCGAGAATCACCGGAACCTTGCCTTCGGCAGCGAGCGATGCGATACCGCCCGTAGAATTGTTCACAACCACGTCGTAATGCCCTGTTTCGCCACGGATAACGGCACCGAGAGCAATCACGGCATCGTACTTGCCAGAATCCACAAATCTGCGGCAGAGGCCCGGCAGTTCAAAAGCACCCGGCACATGAGCCACAGCGATATTATCGCTATCGACGCCGAGCGTTTCGAGTTCGCGTACAGCGCCTTCGAGGAGGCGGTCAGTCACCACTTCATTGAAGCGGGCTACGGCAATCGCGACCTTCAAACCAGAACCATTGAGGGAATTTTTGAATTCTTTCATCTTATTTTCCTTCATCTAAAACTTCGGCTGCGCCATGATCTGCATTGTCGAGATGGAGCTCGTGGCCCATCTTTTCTTTCTTGGTGCGCAGGTAAAAACGGTTGATGTTGTTGGGCTTGATTTCGATAGGCACGCGTTCCACGATCTTGAGACCGTAGGCGGAAATACCAGAAATCTTGCTCGGATTGTTCGTGAGGAGTCGCATTTCCTTCACGCCGAGGTCTGCCAAAATCTGGGCGCCCGTACCGTACTGACGCAAGTCGGACTTGAACCCAAGGTGGAGGTTCGCCTCGACCGTGTCCATCCCCTTTTCTTGCAATTCGTATGCACGGAGCTTATTGCAAAGACCAATGCCACGGCCTTCCTGACCGCGCATGTAGAGGAACACGCCGCCATGTTCGCCAATGAACTTCATAGCTGCGGCAAGCTGGTCGCCGCAATCGCAACGGAGGCTACCAAAGATATCGCCCGTGAGGCATTCGCTGTGGACGCGCACATAAACCGGCTTACTGAAGTCCGGATTACCGGCAACCCAGGCCACATGTTCGACGCCATCGGTCTTGCTGCGGTAGGCATAAGCCGTGAAATCGCCGTACTTGGTCGAAACGTGCGGAGCGGCCACGCGCTGCACAAGCTTTTCCGTTTTCAGGCGGTAGTCAATCAAGTCGCGGATCGAGATAATCTTGAGGTCGAACTTCTTGGCGACTTCCTGAAGCTGCGGCATACGGGCCATCGTGCCGTCTTCGTTCATGATTTCGATGAGGGCGGCAGCCGGGCGGAGACCGGCGAGCTTGGCGAGGTCCACAGCGGCTTCGGTGTGGCCTGCACGGCGCAAAACGCCTTCTTCCTGGGCGTAAAGCGGAGAAATGTGACCCGGACGGCCAAAGTCCGAAGGCTTGGAATTCGGGTCGGCTAATGCCTGAATCGTCGCTGCACGGTCGTGGGCGGAAACACCCGTGGTGCAGCCCTCAAGCTTATCGACCATAACGGTGAACGGAGTGCCAAGCATGGAAGTGTTTTCGGCAGTCTGACGCGTGAGATTCAATTCGCGGCAGCGAGAAATCGGAAGCGGGCAGCAAAGCACGCCACGCCCCTCGTGGAGCATGAAGTTCACCTTTTCCGGTGTAATCTTTTCGGCGGCGATAATGAAATCGCCCTCATTTTCACGGTCTTCGTCATCAACCACGACCAAGAACTTGCCGTTCTTGAAATCTTCAATGGCCTCTTCAATCGTATTAAGCAAGGTCACGTTCCTTTAGATAGTTTTCAATATATTTGCCGAGCATATCGACTTCTACATTCACCACGGTGCCAGGCACCCAGTTTCTGAGATTCGTGCGGGCTAAGGTCTCGGGGATAATGCAGACGCGGATGTAATCCTCCCCTTTTTCGGCCACCGTAAGGCTAATACCGTTCAAGGTGATGGATCCACGACGGATGACATAGCGACGCAAGTCAGCTGGCAGAGCCAAATCGACTTCCACGCCCGTTTCGCGCGGAGTGACGCGCAAGACTTCGGTGGTACAGTCCACATGCCCCATCACAAAGTGACCGCCCATAAAGCTATCGGCGCGGCAAGGATACTCGAGATTCACGAGATCCCCGACTTTTGCCTGCTGGAAGGACGTATTCACGACAGTCTGGTGCATGAGACAGAACGTTGCTTCGTCATCGGTACAGTTTTCAACGGAGAGACACACGCCGTTATTGGCAATGCTGTCGCCCAGTTTGCTGTTTTTGAAGAATCCCGGCGACTTCATGCGCATGGTAAGCGCGTCTCCCCTGTTTTCGAGGGAAATGATTTCGCCGGTTGCTTGAATTATACCCGTAAACATACGAGCATAAATGTAGAAAAAATGGAGTTAGTTATTAGTTATTAGTTACTAGTTACTAGGGGGAAAAGGCGGATTAGTTTTCGCCTATCCCGGATAATACACCGTCAGGACATCGGGGCCGATGACAGCAGATTCTTTGGCGACGATGTTGGCAGGCAATTCGGGGTATTCGAGGCCCGCCTTGACGGCGCCAGACTCGATGAGATTTTCAAGGGATATATCGATAGAAGAATCGGTGGAACGCCAAAGATCGAGGCGGTTCCATAAAGGCTGCGCATTTTGCGTTTGCGAGAGATTGCGAGATTCGCCGTTGAACAGTTCGCGAGCAAGACGAGCACCGGGTTCCACCATCAAGCGGTGCATTCCGCGAGCAGACAAATCATCAACCATCGCACGCCAGTTTTCGGCAAAAGAATCGTTTAAGAGTATAACGCACTCCGCAACGTTCAGCAATTTCGGTTGCGCCACGCACGAAAACACGATTGGCTTTGCATCGCTCGCACTGAAAATTTTCAAACGTGAAATTTCATCAGCGCTAAATTCGTGATGCCCCGCCCAAACAATTTTCACAGGATTGTTGCCTGCGGCATAACGCACGTCTAGGCTCGGGTTATCGGCAAGGAGCGTCCCTGCACCAACGAGAATAGCATCGCTCATCGCACGGAGTTCATGATTCCAGCAATTAGCGCCTTGCTTTGTAATCGCAAGCGGCAAATGTTTGCCAGAAGCATCAACGCAACCCATAAATCCGTCTTGTGAAATGGCAGACTTAATTTCTATAAAAGTACGCTTACTGCGCACAAAATAATCATACGCTTCAAAATAGCGTTCGACTTCGGCAAAGACCGCTCGACCTTCAGCTTCACGAGAAGCTTTATCCAACGGCAACGAGCTCGTAAATTCAAAGACGCGGCATTCCGTACAAGATTCACCGTTCGAGCAATCCTCGACGCAAGCAAGAGTGCAAGCTTCCTCGCCCTCATGGACTTCAATACCCGCTTCTTCGAGAATCTTACGAGATTTTCCATGCACCACAGGATTCGGGTCGGAATGTGCAAAATAGACTTTCTGGATTCCGGCTTCAATAATTGCCTTGGTGCAAGGCGGCGTGCGCCCGTAATGGCAGCACGGCTCGAGCGTCACAAAAATAGAGGCTCCGCGAGCGAGTTCACCCGCATCGCGTAATGCCATGACTTCAGCATGAGCACTCCCGGGGCGCTGCGTACGCCCCTTCCCCACGACAATCCCGTCCTTCACAACCACGGCACCAACCGCCGGATTTGGGCGGCTTTCGCCTATCGCAAAAAACGCCTGCTCTAAGGCAAACTGCATGAAGTTTGTGATTTCTTGGGGCATTCCTAAATTAGTTCTGCGGCGGGAAAGCGAGGATACCACCTTCAACGTTGAACACGCGGGTGAAACCCTTTTCAACGAGGAACTTCGAAGCGGCCATACTGCGCTTGCCACTGCGGCAGTAAATCAGCAAGTCCTTATCCTTCGGGAATTCACCCAAACGCTGCGGCATTTCCTGAAGCGGAATGTTGATGGCGGCAGCAGATGCCATGCCCTTAGCCACTTCAGCCGGGGTACGCACGTCAATAAGAACGGCACCAGCCTTGTTCATTTCAAAAGCCTTGTTCCAGTCAACCGTCGTAATCGTAGCCACATTCTGTTCAACAACAGCTGCGGCCGGCTGAACTGCCTCGACCTTTTTAGCAACAGCCTGCGGCTTCGGTTCTTCAGAAGAATTGCAAGCCGTCGCAAGCAACATTGCACAGAAAGAAATAGCCAATAACTTATTCATTTAAAAACTCCTTGAAAATACAAAGTAAAAGATAACTTATTTCACGTGGGAATCGATAAAGCTAAACGTTTCTTGATATGCCTTGTCGCGAACATCCTTGCGAGAAAGGAACAAATCGTGCAGGCCATCGGGGATTGTACGCGTTGTCACCTTTTCGCCCAAATTCGGTGCCCATTCCTGAATGTGATCCACATTTAACACACCATCGCAATGCGTGTAATCTTCGGACCATTCCTCGCCATCTGCAGAGCAATCGCCATGCATCACAAGCACCGGAGACTTAATATCAAGCTTGGAATGGACTCTCTTTTGACCATTCATAATCGCACGGAGCCAGCCCAAAAATTGTTCCGGGCGAGATTCACTTTTTAAATTTTCGTTGTATTCCCATTCGCCCTTTTCATGTTTCAAAAGGGAATAGGCATAATTCGGGTCGCCCGTCGAGCCCACCGAGAAGTCCGGCATGAATATCGACAAATCGGCAAGAATCGGAAGTCCAATCTTACGCAGGAACCAGTTGAAATTCATGTCCAGGAACGGGCTATTGAGCACTAGCGCTGCAAAATGTTCATCACTGCGGTCGTTCACGTAAAGCGACGAAATCAAGCCGCCCTGGGAATGAGCCACAATCACAAACGGAACACGTTCCGCTTCCTCATAATCGTCCACAGCAATTTTCTTGCTGAGTTCTACAGCGACATCAAGTTCGGCGTAAAACTCCTTGATATTACGCATGTCACCACGCGGGTCGCCATCCACATACGAGCGTCCGCAATAATGCAAATCAATCGCAAAGAATGCAAAGCCCGCAGAATCCGCCTTTTCGGCCAGTTCCTTCTGGAAGAAGTAATCGTTGTATCCATGCACATACAAGATGATACCGCGCAAGCTCACGTTGTTCTGCGAATCCGCACGCGGAGAACTCCCAAATGGATACTCAATCAACGTCGAGCGGAAAACTTCCTCGCTATCGGGGCTCGTCTCTATCGGGTAGACCTTGAAAGGCTCGCCGAGTTCCATGTCCACCTGCACTTTAGACAGGGACTTTTCAATAATATCGGGATCCACGTCAATCTTGGACGTGCTATCCAGCATCACATCGTGCAACGCTTCGGCATTCGCAAAATACACGTAAACCGCCGATGCAATAAAGAAAAGCACCAGCGGAATAATCATGACGATTATTTTAGCTTTTTTCATGAGCTACATAATACTAAAATTAGCGACGCTCGGTCATTACGATAGGAGTTGCATCACGTCTTTTGCGACCTGCGACGGATTCAAGTGATTTTTCTCACAGAGATCCGCAAAGCTCACCTTGTCGTAGAACTCCTTGGAAAGTCCGCGCACGAGCACCTTCGCACTTGTATCGCCAAGAGAGGTCGCCACCTTCTGGCCAAAACCACCCTCGATCACGCCATTTTCGAGCGTGACAAACACATCGTGAGTCTTTGCAAGTTCCAAAAGCAAGTCCTTATCGACCCCGCTTGCATATCGCGGGTTCACAAGCGTTGCATCAATGCCTTCGCGACGCAGTTCAAGCGCCACAGCCGCAGCACGCTGGTAGAAATCGCCAAGACCAATAAGCGCCACGCGTTCGCCACGATGCACAACCTTAAACTTGTTGAGATTGGAGTAATCCTTCTCGAAAATATCACTTCGATGATGCACTGCATTCGGAATGCGAATCGCCACCGGATGTTCCGTCTGGTCAATCGCCCAGTCCGCCATCGTCTTGAATTCCTCAACGCAGGTCGGGCAAAGATAAACCAAGTTCGGAATATTCGAAAGCATCGGGATATCGAAAATGCAAAGGTGCGTCGTATCGTTCATGCCATCGGCACCTGACATCGTCACCAAAATTGTCGCCGGATTGTTGTTTGCGCACAAGTCCTGAGATAGCTGATCGTAAGTGCGCTGGAGGAATGTTCCGTGCGTACTGTAAATCGGCTTCGCGCCACCCTTTGCAAGTCCGGATGCAAGAGCTACCGCATGCTCTTCGGCAATGCCTACGTCAATATACTGCTTACCCGCCTCTTTACGACGAGCTTCATAGAAGCCTATTCCCGCCGGAACGGCAGAATGGATCACGACAACCTTCGGATCGCTCTTGATTTTTGCCATCAAGTAGAGGCCGAGAATTTCACCGTAATTTTCGCCACTGCCCCAGTTGATTTCGCCCGTTTCGATGTTGAACGGAGCCGCCCAATGCCAGCCTTCGCGGTTCTGTTCGGCATAGGAATAGCCACGGCCTTTTTGCGTATGCAGATGCACCACGACCGGGCGCGTCGAATTTTTCACGGACTTGAAAATTTCAATGAGCGAAGCGATATCATTACCTTGTTCAAGATACTTGTAATCAAAGCCAAGCGACTTAAAGTAATTGTTTTCAGACTTGCCCGCAGTCGCGCGAAGTTCTGCCAGGGACTTGTAAAGCCCGCCGTGGTTTTCGGCAATGGACATTTCGTTATCGTTCACCACAACAATAAAATTCGTAGCGTATTCGCCAGCATTATCAAGACCTTCAAACGCTTCGCCACCGCTCAAGGAACCGTCACCAATTACAGCAATCACATTGCCCGATTCACGCAGCACATCGCGAGCGGTCGCAAGGCCAAGCGCAAGGCTCACCGACGTAGAGGTATGCCCCACCATAAAGAAATCGTGTTCGCTTTCGGTCGGTTCGCTATAGCCCGTCACATCGCCGTAATGCGATTCGTCCAAGAACGCCTGGGCGCGGCCCGTGAGCATCTTGTGGCTGTAGCTCTGGTGGCTCACGTCATAGACAATCTTGTCCCTCGGAGAATCAAAAACGTAGTGGAGCGCAATCGTCCCTTCTACAAATCCGAGGTTAGGCGCCACGTGACCGCCACGCTTAGAAAGCTTTTTAAGGAGTGCTGTGCGCATTTCGGCGGCAAGCTGTTCGAGACTCTTGATGTCCAACGCTTTCACGTCGGCAGGGGACTTGATTTTTTCTAGGAACATGAAACCTCATGATGCCCGTCAAGCGGGGATAATACATTGCGGTAGAAAAACTTTTAAAATAATATATACAAAAAACGCCCGCAAAAATTGAGATTTCCGCGGGATTTTGTTACATAAGTATACTGGAGCTACAGCACGTAAAGCGCAAGAACAACAACGAGTGCAATAAACGGGAGCGCAAAAAGCGAGAGGAATCGCAAGCAATAGAGCGCAACTTTCACATTCCAGAAGAAAAGCCGCCACCTTCCCTGCTTAGTCTTGCGGATTTCGGCCTGACAATCGGGGCAAATACTGCCGATTTTATTGCGATAACGGATGGCAAGGTTACTTTCCATCGGGGACATCCCCACCTTGTCATTAAATTCCTTTTTGCAAATTGAACATGTACTTAGCATGTTGCTAATATAACAATCTAAATTCCCTTAAAGAGCGTAGTTATTTCCAGGGAGCCACTATTTCCTTTAAAAGAATGTCCATTATAATAACTGTATTTCAATTTCCATGTAATCAAAGTGTCCTTTTCCAAAGGCGATTCAAGATTATTCCAAAGATAGAATGGCTTTTTGTTGTATAACGTGGGATAAGTCGTAAGCATTGATATTGGACGAAGTTCGATTTCTTTATAAATGCAAACACGTTTAGAATCTTCCGTCGTTGTGCACTTGGTAGTATTCGAAGCCCAGTCCGGCAATCCTTCCACAGAAACAGAATATCCTGTGAACAACGTATCCATTCCAAAAATTTCTTTTTGCGTATCAAGCGTATCCAGCGCATTGCGGAACGCAGCCGTATCAAATGCGGGCGCATTGATGGCAGGAACATAATCCGTCCAAGCATTTACACCATAATTCAGGAACGTTGTGTCAAGAGCAATGGTTCGATATGTCGTATGGAAAGCATCATGGAAAACAGTATCACGCACACAGCGGAACCCCGGTTCAGAGCACACAGACTTACTCACTACTATTACAGTTGAGTCATAATACATATCCGGCAAACTAACAACAACAGTCTTAGCAGAACTTGCATCAAGATCATACATATAACAAACGCTAGCTTGTGTGCAACTAAAGGTCTTTTGCGTATCCGAGGAATCTAGATTACAATAAATAGGCACGCTACCGCACGGACCTGAATCGCCACTTTTTTCAGCTGTAGGTTGGGTAAGCGTATCATTTTTTTCTGTATACCGGTCAAAGTAAATAAAACTGGTGTACTTTTTATTGACTGTAATTACGGTATCATCGTAAACTGTGTCCTTATAAATATTCACGACACTACGGACAAAAATAGTATCGCAAAAAGCACGCAACGAGTCCAACTGTTCTTGCGTTTTAGTGTCCGACCATCCAATCGTACATTTGCCATCCGGAGTGTAACTTATCGGTTCCCGAAATGATTCCGGACCAGATGTTGAGCTATTGCACGATGCGAACAACGCCGCCACCGAAGAAAACAAAAGAGTTTGGACTAAATTTTTCATGTAAATAAAACTATAAATCTGTTTACAGAAAAACGAGAGCAAAAATGCAGGAAAAACGGGAGTGGATGCGAGAAACCACGCAAAAAAAAAGTCAGAATGTATTATATAGAATATTCAGCTACTTCTTCACAGCTATGAGCACAACAGAGCCGAGGATCAAGATGATCCCTGCGATGAGGCGGGTGGTGATCGTTTCGCCGAATACAGTCACGCCAATGGTCACGGCGGTCACGGGTTCAAGCGCCCCGAGAATTGCCGTAGGCGTAGAGCCAATAATTTTCACGGCCTTGACCATAAAAATAAGTGAAAGCACCGTCGGCACAAAGCCAAGCATAAAGCCCCAACCCCACGAACTTGCCTGCGTAAAGAGCGGCGGGAGGCCAGCGCCAAGTGTCACTGAATAAAGCAGCAAAAAACATAGGCAAAAACAGATGGCGTAAAAAGTCATTTTCACGGAGCCCATCTGTAGGTTGATGCGGTTTGCCATCACCATGTAAATCGCATAGCTTATGGATGACAAGAACACCAGCAGGCACCCCACTGAGCTTAGCGTCGAGCCATCGCCGCCGCGATACAAGAGCGCCACGCCCACCATCGAGACCGCGATAGAAGCGATTGTCCAAGCCTTTATACGTTCCTTGAAGAAAATGGCCATGAGCACCGAGACTTCGAGCGGATAAAGGAACAATAGCGTGGATGCAAGCCCTGCGTCCATGTACTTGAAGGATGCGTAATACGTAAGCGAACTTACCGCAAAGAGGAATCCGAACGCGACAAGCGCAAGGAACTCGCGAAACGAGATTTTAAAATGCGAGCCTTTCGCGAGAATTACCGCAAAAAGGAGAATTGCCGCCGTAAAAAAGCGGTAAAACAGAACCGTTTCAGGCGAGTAATTCTGAGCGTACAAATGCAACGCACCCAGCGGATTCGTGCCGTAGCAAATGGCGGACGCAGCCGCGAGAGCGAAACCTAAACCTGTTTTTTTCACGCACGAAAATATAGGAAATCTTATTTAATCGTAGCCGGACTTTCAGTAAAACCGAATTTTTGGCGAGCCCAAGTTTCCATATAGGGCAGAATTTCCTTGTAAGGTACCACAATCATCACACTACCGTGGGTATGCCAGCCGATGTCGAAAGACAAACCGTCAAAACCGATACCGTCCTTCAAAAAAGAAGGCTCTAGCTGGAAATCCATGCCGATGGCTTCGGCCCTGGCGTCGTATTTTTCCGCATATTTGCGAAGAAGCAATACAATCGCTTTCTTTTCATTTGGGTTGAAAATAGTGGAATCAACCAACGACCCGTCTTTCTTCGAGAAGGTCCGATGATACTCGTAATTGTATCCTCCGGCAGCACCGGCATCGTACCCGGCGTTCGAAATATAATAAGTCGTCCACAGCTGTGAATTGAACGCGACATCTATACTGTCCTGGCGTTCGTATTTGAGAGTGGCGGCGACTTCCGTCCGGGTGCTGTCATAGTACCAGTCATCGGGATAATTCCTGAGTTCGGATTCAATGGACCGCTTGTATGCTTCCACCTGACGGTAAAGGGCTCTTTTATGAATTTTTTCTAAATGTCTGGCGTCAAGGACCGTGTCGGCATCGGTCAAGTCATCGCCCAGCAGCCCCTTGATGATTTTCCGGTAGACCCATTTAGGATAAACCTGGAATCTCGGCAACTCCCAGTGCAAGGAAACCCTGTAAAACCTGTTGCTGTCGCTCATCGTCCCATAATTGGAGAATTCCATACAGCCCTTCTCTTTTGTGGGGTCGCATTCAATCAATTCGTCGTCATGTATGGCGATCTCCGCCTTGACCCGTTCCAGATCGCTTTTTCCAATCAGGCTGTATTCCGTTTTCATGTCGGTAAGCATGGAATAGACTTTATCCACCTTCTCTTCCAGAACGGACAAGTCCTTGTCATCCCGAGCCTGCAATGCAACTGTCGGTTCCTTTTTGAGGGCATCTTCCGGTTCTTTGGAACCGCTTTGGAAAAAAGTAAGCGAGCAGATAACTACCGCGACAAGGTATGCTACCGATAAAATCGAGCTTACGATTTTTTTTGCTTTGGAAACCGTTGGGCTCGGCCTGTTCATAATGGCGAGCACGAACGCCACTACAGCAAGCGGAAGCAAGAAAAGGTACATTCCTCCCCGCGACGTAAGACCCACGAGAATCCCGGTCAAGATAAAAAGCGTTTCAAAAACTGCCATATTCTACTCCATAGTAGTGAAAAGAATTACACAAAAAATTAGATAAAAATTTTCACACCTCATTTCAGTCTTATAACTCGTTCCGAGGGTGTTCGCGAGCCTGGGAGCAATTTAGGGCGGAGCCTTAGCCGTTATTTTTCAAGCAGAACTTTCAACCAGGCACTATTTTGACACCGTCTTCTAGAACGCCATCGGTAAAATAAGCTAAGGATTCCGGAGACAATGAACATAACTCTTGTGATCCTTTTGGGAGTCCCAGAACGAACTGAAGCCCATATCATCCAAGAACATGTTGTAGGCTCTGTTGCCATCATTCTCTGTGGCAGTCCAGTAATCACAATCCACAGGAAGAACAGAAAAACCGTATCGGTCTTTGTCCCTAGCTAGGAAGTATCCCCCCCATCTTAGATCCAATTCATATTTTTCTTCTAGGTCCCTATATATTTTTTCTATTGTTTCTTTTTCTTGTTTTTCTACGTAGCCTAATAGGGTTTCATATTCTTCTTTGGCGGGAAGATGCCAACCAACTGGGCATGCATTCAATGCAGATTCCCAAATGTAAAGCCGTCCGTACTTAGCGCATTTTTCTGGATCATCCTTATAGCAATAGCTGCCGTTTGTTTCATAATTCAGGTTTTCGGCCATCCACACTTGGTTGCCTAATTTCACGGTTTTGTAGGTTTTTCCATCGCGAGAATCCATGATGTAATTATGATTTCCCTGTGCGGATTGGTTGGGTTTGTACTCACCCTCGTTTGTTTTCTGATAGGGTTCTTCTTGCGTTTCGCGGGTTGGCGTGTTTGTTTCGCTTGTGTTAAAATGAGTGCGCTTATTTTCGGGGAGAGATCGTTTGTATTCTGTAGTTACGGGAATATCATTACTAGGGGCATAGGATGAGTCTCTCGCAGATTTTTGGTTAATGATAAGTGCCAAAATGGCTACCACTATGAAGCACATGATTAGAAACAGCGATAAAGGACTCTTGATAGTGTCGATAATGGTGCGGGCAGTGAACATGGTGAATCGGACACCAATATTGACAAACAATATTACGCCAACGACAATCAGTAAAATTACGAGAAAGATGATTAATACAGTGATCATAAAGTATCCTTTTTCTATAGTACCCTGTCAAAATCCGTTAATTTAAATAGAACCTCAAATAATGATTTTCCCATCAAAAATGTAGCAAAAGCCACAACAAAGGTGTCCTTAAAGTTCGCATAATTAAAAAATTTTCCATATTGGGCAAAATTTCCTTGTAAGGCGCCACAAGACATTTTTCGGTATAATTTAATTAAAATCCCTTGGCAACTTTTATTATTTGATACGCTTCCTGAATTTTAGCGAAACGCTCTTTTGCTGATTTTTTGTCCCATTTAGGAGAATCAGATTCCTTAATTATTTTTCCATAAGCAGACTGTATTTCTTTTTCAGAAGCATTAGGCGTGCAACCGAAAATAGCGTAATATTCGTCCATTAAACTTTCATCATCAAAACTGGATTCAAAGTTGTTATCTTCAGATTGTTGCTGCGAATCTGATATTGTCCCAGAATCCGTGATACGATATAATTCATTCTTCTTTTTATTTTTTACGCCCTCGTTGACCTTTCTCAAAAAATCTTCCGAATGCGCAGCAACATTCATATCTAACTTAATTAATTTTTGAGCAAAGGGTTCCACGATGCAATAGTATTCATCTTTTGTCAAGTCGAACATCCCGGCAACTTTGGACAGAATCTTTTCAATACCTGTATAGTCGTTTTGGTTTTTTATCGGTCGATGAATAGGTTCTATAAGTCGAAAAAGCGATGTTACAAAATTTATCGCATCTGCCTTGTCGTAACGCACAAGAGCTTCTTTCAAATACGACGAGGCTTGAACAATTGACACTCCATCGTCGATAGCGTCGTTACACCTATCAATCATCAAACCCTGCTTAAAGCCTTGACGCTCATAAAAAAGGCGGGATGACAATCCCGCCTACAGTCTACTTTCTACTGCCTAAATGTTTAATTAAATCGCGAACTTAGTTGCGTCGGCGAGCTGTACGCTAGCGATGCGGGAAATACCCTTGATTTCCTGCGTCACACCGTAGAGCATATCGGCTTCGGCCATGGTACGCTTGTTATGCGTCACGACGATGAACAAGGTCTGCTTACTGAATTCACGGAGGAGCGCCATAAAGCGACCGACGTTAGCGTCATCAAGCGGACCATCAACTTCGTCCAGCACGCAGTACGGAGACGGCTTTTCCATGTAAATAGCGAACAAAAGCGCCGTTGCCGTAAGCGCGTGTTCACCACCGGAAAGCGCCTTGATACCGCGCATTTTCTTACCGGTCGGGCGGACGTTGATTTCGATGTCGGCATCGAGAATGTCCATCGGCTTGCCCATTTCGTCCACGCGTTCCACGAGGTTCATCTTCGTTTCGCCATTGAGGAACAGCTTACTGAACACGAACTGGAAGTTCTTCTGGATGCGTGCAAACGTATCCAGGTAGCGCTGGCGGGCAATGTCGTCAAGCTTTGTGATGGTGCGGTCGAGCGATGCACGGGCGCGATCGAGGTCGTCGAACTGTTTTTCGACTTCTTCGAGGCGCTTCTTTTCGTCTTCGTAATCTTCCATCACGTTGATGTTAATCGGGCCAAGCTCTTTGATCTTGCCGCGGAGTTCACGAATCTCGCGGTCGGCTTCGGGCTGCGTGTATTCCACACGTTCAACGTTCTCGGGATTGTCCAAATCGACAGTCCATTCGTTCGTGATGCGTTCGCGGAGGCGGTCGAGATTGTTCTGAAGGGATTCCTGACGACGGCCGACGTCATTCAGTTCCTTCATCTTTTCAATCATGTCATCGCGGAGGCGGTTGACTTCATCACGCCATCCTTCAAGATCGCCGCTCACGAGGTCGTAGCGTTCACGTGCAAGGTCGCGGTTGCGTTCCAGTTCACGGAGCGCATTATCCTTCACTTGCGCTTCGTCAGCGAGCTTGTTGCAATCCGTCTCGAACTTTTCAATCGAAACCGTGTTCTTTTCGATTTCTTCACGGCGGTTGCGAATCGTATTGTCCAAAAATTCCATCTGGTCAGCAATGGCGACCACACGGTTCTGGTTCTGCTTGAGGCGAGAAGTCTTGTCTTGCGCACTGCGTTCGAGTTCGCGGACATCTTCTTCTTTTTCGCGGAGCATCGTCTCGTTTTCACCGAGTTGATCCGAAATCGTCTGGTAACGTTCTTCGACCTTTTCGACTTCAGCTTCGGCTTCGGCAAGTTCAGCATCGCTGTTCTTGGACTGCGTCGCCGCATCAATTCTGTTCTGCGCGTTCGTCACTTCGCCATTCAACTGGTTCAAGCGACGGGTGCAGTTTTCAACCGTATTTCGGTGAATGCGGATAGAAGCATCGCCACCACGCAGAGAATCGCGCTTTTCACGGATTTCATCAACCAAAGACGAAAGCATCTGAGCATCTTCTTCAGTCAGTTCACGCAATCGGTCCACATTTTCTTCACCGGCAGAAATATCGCCAAGGACCTTTTCCAAAAGCGCTTCGGCATCTGCAATTTCGTTCTTGCGGGAGAGCGCTCCCGACGTCGAAACGCCAAACGACACAAGGCCACTTGTACGCACAATTGTATCGGCGGTGACAAAATTCAAGTTTTCGCCACGGTATTCCTTCGCCAAATTCAGTGCGGTCTGCAAAGAATCTACAACAAAATAGCGAGAGAGAATTCCCGAGAGCCACGGAGAAACTTCGTCATCCGTCTTGACAAAATCCTTGAGCGAACCTATGACACCCGGATTGTTCACCGGCTTGTCGTAAGCGGGAGCGGCACTCGAAACAAGCGACATGAGCACCTTGCCCACGTTTTCGCTCTTGAGCGCATCCACAATTTCGTTCACGGCACTATCGCCATTCACGACTACAGAATCAAGAATTTCACCGAGAGCGGCTTCGACGCTCGATGCGTATTCCGGCGTAGCCTCGATGCGTTCCGAAACAAGACCTCCAATGAGGTTCGCCTTGTTTTCCTTGAGGTAACGGTTGGCATCAGAGCCTTCGTTCATCACGCTTTGGAGCACATCAATTCTAGACTGCAAACGGGCTTCTTCATTCTTCAATCCCTGCAATTTCTGTTGCGCTTCGGTGAGTTCGGCACGTTCGGATTCCAAGCGTTCTTCACGCGTGGCACGCTGTTCTTCGAGATTTTCGATTTCGCGATTCGTGTCTTCGATACCCGCCTGGATTTCGGCGATGTTTGCTTCAGCATCGGACTTCTGCTTGTCGAGACCTTCAATTTCGGTCTGCCACTTCGCGATGTTCGACTGGAGCATGTTGACTTCGGCATCCATGCGTTCGAAGCGGCCGCGAAGGGAGTTCACGCGGTTCGTCGCCTGCAAGCGTTCGTTCGAAAGTTCACGGGACTGCGTACGCAAGTCATCGACCTTGTCGCGCATGACCTGGAGCGTTTCACGTTCGCGTTCCAAAAGCGCATTCAGCTCGTCCATGTCGTTTTCGCTACCGAGAACGGCAATTTCTTCTTCGAGGCGAGCCTTTTCTTCGGAGAGTTCCTGCGACTTCTGTTCGCTGCGTTCAATTTCGCCCTGAGCCTTTTCGTTCGAAGATTCAAGAGCGGCCATGGAATCGCGCAAACGCATGATGTTGTTGTTCAGGTCGTTTAAGGCAATCGTTGCCGCCTGGACATTGCGTTCCAAATCGCGGTAAGTATTTTCGTCCTCGCTAATTGCAAGCTTCTTTTCTTCAATCTTAGCCTGCAATTCCGTCGCCTGCGTCTTAGAAGATTCCACTTCGTGGTTCATGCGCTTGGTCGTTGAATCTAGCGTGGCCAAACCTTCTTTATAATCTTCAAACTTATCGAGACTTACAGACAAATCGAGTTCGCGGAGGCGTGTATTTAATTTCTTGTAAGCATTGACCTTTTCGGCCTGAGTTTCATAGAGACGGACAGAACGGCGCACACTGCGCAAGTTGTCTTCGACACGTTCCATGTCCATCTGCACACGTTCGAGCTGGCGGCGCGTTTCCTTGCGCTGCTGTTTGTACTTGCTCACGCCTGCGGCTTCTTCAAAGAGCACTCGGCGGTCATCTGCCTTATCCGAAAGAACCGCCTTGATCATGTCGGCGTTCATCTGCGAATACGTGCTGGAACCAAGACCCGAGTCAAAGAGCAAGGCGTGAACGTCACGCAGACGGCATTCTTGGTTATTGATGAGGTATTCGCCCGAACCATCGCGGTGCACACGGCGCGTCACAATGACTTCGGAATAATCAGAAGCAAGCGTACCATCGCTATTATCAATGACGATAGAAACTTCGGCAAGACTCATGGCGGCACGTTCTTCGGTACCGCTAAAGATAACGTCTTGCATTTTACCCATACGCAAAGCGGCGGCTTTCTGTTCGCCAAGCACCCAGCGGATGGCGTCCGTAATATTGGACTTGCCACAGCCGTTCGGCCCAACAA
The DNA here is from genome assembly GCF_002210425.1 of Fibrobacter sp. UWB2. Taxonomy (NCBI): domain Bacteria; kingdom Pseudomonadati; phylum Fibrobacterota; class Fibrobacteria; order Fibrobacterales; family Fibrobacteraceae; genus Fibrobacter; species Fibrobacter sp. UWB2. Next base: position 540,836 of record NZ_MWQK01000001.1, read on the forward strand.
CAGCCGTAAGACCCTTCGTCGGGAAGTTAATTTCCGTTCTCTGCGCGAAGGATTTAAAACCAAAAATCTTTAACTTAGTTATCTGCACTGTAGCAAAATGTAGTAAAAAAGTAGGAAGTAGTCGGTAGGCCCTACTTCAACTTAAATGCCACGTTTCCGTCTTCGTCTTGCGAGACAATGAGGTGCAGGCTGCCGCCTTCAAAGTCAAGGGTTGTTTCAGAATATACCATATGAACATGCCCTTCCTGACTGCAACCATTATCATCTATTTCAAATACGTTCGGTTCGCCTTGTTTGGCTAAAGCATACACTCTAACGGGAGTGCTATAAGTTGCACAAAACTTACCTACACTTGCAAGCAACTTAGCATTCCACTTGTCAAAGCGAACTCTAACCTTAAACGTTCCGACCCAGTCTTCTTCGACGACGCGGCTCTTTTCGCCCGGTTCAACCGCATCGCGAATCCATGTATACACAGACTTTCCATCTTCAGAAATAATATCGACTCCAAGAATCGTAACATCGGTCTTGTTTTCGACCTGGAGCCTCGTCGTCGTATCCGTAAACACATGGCTCATGCAAGCCGTCAGAGAGATTGCAACCAGACAAAGGAATAAACGTAAATACTTCATTAGTTGCCTCCCTGAGTTGCAGAACCATCGACCTTTTCGTAGCGAATACCCTTCGCCTCAATCACCTTATTGCCCTGAGCATCAATCGACGTGCTACCCAAATTTTGCTGTTCAGCACGAGCCTTCAAGATTTTTTTCAAATCAGGCTTGTGTTCAGTTGTTACCATCGGAGCAGGTTGAGAGGCTCCGCGCCCAAAATGGTCTCTACCGATTTTACCCATGCTCACCTTGATTTCTGCAATTAACGTGCCCTTGGCATGGAACATGTTCTCGTAGTCAAACACGGTATTGTAGCCCAAGCGGAGGAAGAACAAATCTATAGCGCCACCCCAGAGCAAATCCTTGGCGCCAGAACGTTCTTGACGGCGCAAGCAAGAAGCCTCAATACCTAACAAACGAGATGGAACCGGATAAAATTTCAATGCTGCAGAACGGAAACCATCATCCGGAAAATCGAACGACACATCCGCATACAAAACTTGTTCATAAAGATTTTGTTCCCAATTCAAACGTACAAAGTTATCGTCATCGCCATTCGTCTTGCGTCTGTAAATTGTGGCGCTCAAATTCGGCAAGAAAGTCTTGTAACCGCTAGAAACACCGCCATAAAGCGAGCGAGATTCCAAGTCAAGCGAGAGGCGGATCGTCTGGAACGTATTGCGATAGAAGCTCGCCTGCAAGCTCACGTTTTTGTAACGCGCATGAGCCCAGTAGAACAGCAAGGAATCCGACTCGTTCGGATAAACTTTATGGCTCGCCAGTTCAAGATTCTGGTGCTGCAAGCCGAGCGCTGCCGTAACATCATATTTCGTATTCGTGTACGAAAAGCCCCACGTAAATGATGATGAAATATGCGCGAAATCGCCATAATGCGGGAAGAAGAAAAAGTCCTGCGCATCCCAACCCACGCGGTCAAACCAAGTGAGGAATCCCAAATGAGATACAGAATCCAGCGCCCAGCTCCCGAAAATGCCATAATGATGCCTAAACGCAAAACCATCATGAACACCATACTTGCTCTTTAACTGCAACTGTTCGGACGAAGGCGTGTAGGTGTAGCCGATATCGACAAAGCCACCTCGCCCACCACGCATCACAAGACCGATATCACGAAGTTGACGGTCACGCATCACAAGTCCACTCTGAGTCAGCGCCTCTGTCGGAATCGGATCTGCAAAGGCAACACCCGCCACCATAGCGAGCAAGAGAAGTATTTTACCGATTTTCATAACTAGAACTGGAAATAAAGGAACGGATTGTAGCTCTGGGTAAAGAGCGCAAGCGTTGCAAGGATGAAAAGCCCAAGCACGACAAGCGATTTTTTGAACGAGACGTCAACGCACCAATCGTAGCTGCGGAACTTCCAGAACGAGAAGAGCCCTGCAAGCAGCATGAAAGTGACGCATGTCGGCGTGAAAATTTCAGTAGACAAAATCACGTCGGAAGCAGCCGTTGCGCCAAGCCCAAGCATATTCTTCCACATGCGGACGGCATCGCCAATAGAATCCGCACGGAAAAGCACCCAGCCAAAGAGCACAATCACCTGAGTCAAAAGGATTTGCACCACGCGAGGAGCCTTGTAGTACCAAGCGTTCTTGTTGTTCGCACGTTCGACAATCATGAAGAAGGCGTGATAAAGGCCCCAGCACACAAACGTCCAGTTTGCACCATGCCAAACGCCACTCACGAACATCACGAGGAAAAGGTTGAAGTACATGCGACCCGTCGGCACGCGGTTACCGCCCAGCGGAATGTACAGGTAATCGCGGAACCAGCTCGTGAGGGAAATGTGCCAGCGTTTCCAGAAGTCCGTAATGCTAATCGAGCGGTACGGGCCGTTGAAGTTGCGCGGGAAATGGAACCCGAGCATAAGGCCAAGACCAATCGCCATATTAGAATAGGCCGAGAAGTCAAAGTAAATCTGGAACATGTAGGCAAGCGAGCCCCACCAGCTATTGATGACGCCTGGAGCATCGGCCGCAAAAACGCGGTCAGCGATAATGCCCACTTGGTTTGCAAGGAAGATTTTTTCGGCAAAACCAAAGCAGAAGAACAAAATACCGCGCACAAAGTTTTCGAGCGTATGCGTGCGGGTTTCAAGTTCTTCGGCAACCGTATTGTAACGCACAATCGGGCCCGCCACAAGCTGCGGGAAAAGCGCCACGTAGCATGCGAATGTCGCAAAGTTCTTGACCGGAGGTGCCGTACCGCGCCACACGTCAATCGCGTAACTCATGGACTGGAACGAGTAGAACGAAATACCCACCGGCAAAAGGACCGTCATAATAGAGAACGGTTCACAGCCGAGCATGGTCGCAAAATCGTTCACGATTCCCATGCCGAACATGTAATACTTGAAGAATCCAAGTGCACCGAGATTTACCGCAATCGCCGTACCGAGCGCAAAATTCCGCTGGAACTTGCTTGCGTCAGGCGCCGAGATGAACCGCCCCGCCACGTACACCACGAGCGTACAGCCGAACATGAGGAACACGAGCCACGGTTCGAGCCAACCATAAAAGATATAGCTGAAGATGGTGATGAACAAATTCAAGAACGAGTGTTTGGCCCCGAGCTTGAAGAGAACAAAGTAGCCGACCAAGAACGTCGGCAAGAAATAGAAAAGGAAAATCTGGGAAGAGAAGACCATTAATTACTCATTCACTTCAATTGCGAGGTAGCGCGGAGATTCGTCGTCAAAGTATTCATCTTCAACAGCGCCGTCCCAGTTGCCTTCGAGCGGAATGAGCTTGAGCGTGTATTTGGACTTGGCCTTGAATTCGCCAACGTTGCCCTTGGACTTGTCGGCCATCTTGTCCTTGACCTTGCCACGGGCGATGAGCGGGTTATAAACGCCCACGAGAACTTCCTTGGCGTCGAGCTTGCCCGAAACGACCTTTTGGACCTTGTACTTAAATACGTAGACATAGCTGTACAGGTCATTGCTCGGCATTTTGCCCGGAATTTCGGTCAAACGCCCTTCAATGGTGATCGGGTCGGCGGCGAACACGAAGGCGGCCGCGAGGAACAGAGAAAGTATGATTTTCTTAAGCATAAGATTAAAATAGTAAAAAAAACGCGGGATGCCCACAAAACGAGAGGGAGATTCCCGCTTTCGCGGGAATGACAAAGCCAGCAAGTGCAATTAGGCAAATTACAAATATTTTCACAGCAACGTCTTACAAAAACCAATTTTACACCAAATTTTATTAGTTTTTACTTTATTCAAAGTGTAATTTTTCAAAATTTAACGAAAAATTTTCAATTTTCACACCAAAACAGGTCGTTTCAAAATAAAATTTCACTAAAAATTTCAAAAATTTTAGTAAAAGTCGGGTTTTACCTCTTGCCACCCTCAAAAATTACTCCTATATTTCAGCCCATCTAAATTTTCATCTACTCTTTAAAAGACAGGATAAATTATGGCAAATAAGACCTTAAGTGGTGCCGAAGTGATTATCGAATGCCTCAAGCGTGAAGGCGTTGATACAATTTTCGGCTATCCCGGTGGATCGGCCATTCCGATGTTCGATGCCATCCTCGACTCCAGCATCAAAGTTGTGCTCAGCCGTCATGAACAGGGCGCAACCCACATGGCTGACGGTTATGCCCGCCAGACCGGTAAGGTCGGTGTAGCTCTTGTCACTAGCGGTCCGGGTGCAACGAACACGTTTACAGGTATTTATACAGCTCTCATGGATTCTAGCCCGATCGTCGTGCTCACGGCACAGACGACGACTCCGAACTTGGGCAAGGACGCTTTCCAGGAATGCGATACTAGCGGTATGACTTTTGCAACCGTGAAGCATTCTTACTTGGTGAAGGACACGAACGACCTCCCGCGCGTGATGAAGGAAGCTTTCCACATTGCACGTTCTGGCCGTCCGGGCCCGGTGCTTATCGACCTCCCGAAGGACGTGACTGCAGGCCCCTGCACCGCTCCGTTCACGGACCAGATGGACCTTCCGGGTTACAAGATCCCGACCTACGCTTCTACTGAAAGCGTCGAAAAGGCCGCGGAATACCTCAAGAATTCTAAGAAGCCGCTTTTGCTCGTGGGCCATGGTGCCATGATTTCTGGCGCACACCGCCAGGTGAAGGAACTCGCCGAAAAGCTCGGCGCTCCGGTTTGCTGCACAATGCTTGGCCTCGGTGCATTCCCGACCGACCACGAACTTTCTCTCGGCATGCTCGGCATGCACGGTACAATTTACGCCAACAAGGCTGTCCTCGAATGCGACTTGATCCTTTCGATCGGTAGCCGTTGGGACGACCGCATTACCGGTAAGCTCAGCGAATTCTGCAAGAACGCCGTGAAGATGCACATCGACATCGACCCTGCCGAAGAAGGCAAGGTGTTGCAGCCGGATGTGTTCATGTGCGGTGACGCGAAGCTCGTCCTGGAACAGCTCCTCCCGATGGTGAACAAGCTTGATACCGCTGACTGGATCAAGACTTGCCAGACTTGGAAGAAGCGCTACCCGCTTACCTACGCCAAGCAGGGCGGCCTCCGTATGCAGCACATCGTTGCTACCGTGAGCGAACTTACGCAGGGCAAGGCTATTGTTACTACAGACGTGGGCCAGCACCAGATGTGGGTTGCTCAGTTCTTCCACATCAACTATCCGCGTCAGCTCCACTCCAGCGGTGGCGCAGGCACGATGGGCTTTGGCTTCCCGGCTGCTATCGGTGCCGCATTCGGCAACGAAACCGGCTGGCCGGTTTGCAGCTTCAGCGGTGACGGTGGTTTCCAGATGACCGAAGCAGAACTTGCAACGGCAGCCATCCACAAGCTCCCCATCAAGATTTTCGTGATGGACAACAAGTACCTCGGCATGGTGCGCCAGTGGCAGGAACTCTTCTATGACCACCGCTACTCCAGCGTTGACATGAGAGGCAACCCGGACTTCGTGAAGCTCGCTGAAGCTTACGGCATCCCGGGTCTGCGTATCAAGCGCCCGGCCGATGCTGAGCGCGTGATCCAGAAGGCTTTGGACTACAACGACGGCCCGATTCTCATCCACTGCGAATGCGAAAAGGAAGACAACGTGTTCCCGATGATTCCGGCAGGCGCTCCGATCACAAGCATGATCACCGAACAGCCGAAGACGCAGCTCGAAAAACCCACCGGATCGACGTAATAGGAGAATTTGAAAATGAAAGATATTGCACATTCTATTAGCTTGTTAGTAGCAAACCGCCCGGGCGTGCTCGTGCGTATTGCACTCGTGTTCTCCCGCCGTGGCTACAACATCGATTCTCTCGTCGTCTCCCCCACGCTCGACCCGAACTTCAGCCGCATGAACATCATCGCTCACGGCAATCCCGAAATCTTGATGCAAATCATCAAGCAGCTCGAAAAGCTCGTGGACGTGGTTCAGGCAAAGGACCATACCGGTACGGACGCTGTGGAAAAGGAACTCGCCCTCATCAAGGTTCGTTGCACTGCAGAACAGCGCACCGAAATCTTGCAGCTTTGCGACCATTTCCATGCCAACACGGTAGATATGACGATGACTTCCATGATTATCCAGATTACGGGCAACAGCCAGAAGGTCGATACCCTCAAGAGCTTGTTGCAGAAGTTCGAAATCGTGGAATACATCCGCACGGGCAAGGTCATCATGCTCCGCGGTGAAGACAAGACCTAAGCGACCGCTCGGCTCTAAACGCAGAAATAAACCTCCGTCAGAGCCTCGCTCTCGCAAAAGCGTGCAAAACGAGTGTCGCAAAATTATGCTTGCATAATTTTATGACCGAGTAAAGCCGCGGACGCCAAAGGCGTCAACCGCCCTCGGTTAATACCGAGGGCTTTGTTGCTCACGGACGAAAGCATTACATTCGCAGAAGTTAGTAGTTTAGCTTAAAGACGCTCGGGAAACCGGGCGTTTTTTCGTTTGCCCCCTCTATATGCAACGGATGCAACAAAAACGTTCAGTGCCGATCACAAAAAAGGCCCCAAATTACACTTTATATTCCAAAACAAACTATATTAAGATGGTGTAAGGATGTAAGGAGGAAAATTTTTATGAAAATCGAGAAAAAGAAAGTTACCGGTAATTCACGTTTATCGAGCGCCACCAAAGCTGGGGTCGCCTCGTTGCTTGGCATGTCCGCCGTTTTGATGAGCGGTTGTTTAGGCGACGCCGAAAGCGGTCAAGTCATCGGCCCAGTTGAACCAGATAACAATAATCCGAACAGCAGCGACGCTTCCGAGACCCCGGAAATACAGTCTAGTTCTTCTATAGTCGATATTCCGCTGAGCCACGAACGCCTCAGCAGCGAAGCCGTCGAAACACTTTCGTCTTCATCTGTACAATCGCCGAGCAGTTCTTCTGTTGCGCCAATTCAAAGCAGTTCCTCAGAAAAGACGGTCAGCAGCTCGTCCGAAAGCTCCAGCAGCACATTTGTGGAAAAGCCCCGCAGTTCATCGAGTGTTAAGGAAGAATCCAGCAGCTCCACAGAAGTCGTCCCACCATGGGTCGGTCCAGGACGCAATTGCAATTATATTGACTCCATGGGCGTCAACGTCATTATGTGCCATGACGACGATGATTTCCCGCTAGTGAGCATGGTTTCGACTTACGAGATGTTCGACAACGCATAAAATTTGCAAGCGCTAGGTGTAACCATGAAAATTGAGAAGAAGAAAGTCGTCAAGAACTCAAAATTGAGCCGTTTCACCAAAAGCGCGGTCGCGGCCGCACTCGGAATTGCGGCATCCTTCGGGACCATAGCCTGCGATGACAGCGTTTCTGCAACGGGCGGAGACCACCCCAAGCAGCCGCCAGAAACCGAACCGACATGCGGACAGGCTGCATGCGGAGAACAATACAGCAGTTCAAGCTACACCGACATTTCTTCTAGCGGGGAGCGCCTCAGCAGCGAAGCCATCGAAGCACTTTCATCCGCAAAACAGCCGTTGAGCAGTAGTTCCATGGTGTTTCCACCACCGGAATCGGGCTCCCCGATGGCGGATTCGGAATCCTCGATGTCTTCCGAACGTCTCAGCAGTTCGTCTTACGAGCCACCTCCAGAAGCAGGCATTCTTCCGCCATACGAAGAATCCTCGTCAAGCGTAGCGCCATCAAGCAGCTCCATGGAAATACTCGAACCTCTCGCTGGCGATCCGATTGTCACAGAAAGCAGCTCGAGCGAAAGTACGCCTGGAATACAGTCCAGTAGTAGCGATATCAAAGTCCCTGTCCCACAGATTACACCTGTCATAGACACTCTCACCCCCCGTATCCACCTGTGCGAAGACCCAAACAATCCAGGTTGCCTTATAGAAAGCATGGTAACAACGTTTGAGCAGGACGACATTCAAGCATGAACTTAGTCCTTTGCCTTACAGAGCAATGTAATTTACGTTGTACCTACTGCTATTACAAGGAATCGCAAGCAGACCGCAAAACGGTCATGGACGATGCAACCCTCGAGCAGGCCATCAAAATTGCACTTGACCGCACGATTTTCTTTAGGCAGTCGTACTTGAACATCACGTTCTTTGGAGGGGAGCCGCTTTTGCGAAGAGATGCCATTTATAAAGGTGTCGAATTCGCAAAGGCGATTGTCGATGACGCGATGGACAAAGGCAAAATTTCAAAAAATTTTAAGTTGCAATTTGCGGTCAACACAAACGGCACGCTTTTTGACGATGAATTCTTTGATTTTTGCGAAAAGGAACATTTCCGCATTTATCTTTCCCTTGACGGGCCGGAACACCACCACGACATCGCCCGACGCACCGTCAACAACACGGGAAGCTTCAAGGCCATCGAAAAGCATATTCCGCGATTCGTGAAACTCGGCGCAGTCGCGTTAAGCACAGTCACACGAGCGCACGTCAGCACGCTTTTCGAAAGCGTCAAGTGGCTGCACGAACAGGGATTTCAAAGCCTCACCACAAGCGTCGATTTTGATGGCAAATGGAGCGGCGAAGACTTTGACAAGCTCGCCTTGCAATATCAGAAAATGGCAGATTACTGGAGAGAATGCCGCGAAAAAGGCGACAAGTTCTTCCTCGGCACAATCCACGACAAAGTAAAAATAAGACTTATTAATTCGCGATACAGACTTTATTCGTGCCATGTGTACAATGGAGCAATCGGTGTTGCGACAAACGGGAATATGTTCCCTTGCACACGGTTTATTACTTCTAACCCAGACACCCACTATGTGCAGGGGAACGTCTTTACCGGCTTTGATGAAGCGGCATGCGACAAGATTCGTGAATTTTTGGACAACGACAAAAAAGAATGCGAGGGGTGCGACATCCGCTACCGTTGCTGCGCACACGAGTGCGCCTGCACGAGCTATTACACGACGGGGACAATAGAAGGAGTGTCACCCGAAGTGTGCACACACGAAAGAATGCTCGCAGAAATCTGCGATACATTGCTTGAGAAAATGGCGTAATATAGAAGGGAGATTCCCTCCCGGAACGGGGTCCGGGATGACAAAGGTGGCGGGAATGACAAGGCTAAAATCCGAGGACAGCTTCGGAGATTTCGTTCGCTTCGTCGGAACCGTCATCGGCGCGGTCGGCATTGAACTCGCCCCAACCTTCGCTGGTACCGCAGCCTACCCCAACATCCATCGTAGACCACTTGAACACGGCATACACGCGCTCAAAGCGTTCTAGGATTTCGGTCAGGACATCCTCGGGAGGTTCGCCTTCGACTAGGAAAGTTCCATCGATTGCATACAGCTCGGACTCCGGCAATTCCTCGAAGCGACATTCGTATTCATCAGTCATATAATCTTCGACGGAATACCATTCTCCGGAATCGATGCTCGGCAGTTCAGCCTCCGGGAAATGTTCCATAAATGCGCTCCACAACGCATCAAGATCCTCTTGGACTCCAATGAAACGGACTAAGATTCTGCAATCCATACAACCTCCTTTTGAATTTAATTTAGAAAGATTTTTTGAAATTTACTTCTGTGAGCGATAAGCGACCCGTATTAACGGGTCGTGTTCGCGAAAGCGAGGCGAAGATGGATTTTTCCAATTGCACAAGAGCCGAGCGGTTCTTATAAAACAGAAAAGAAAAGGGCTCTCCATGAGAGCCCTTTTCTTTTCTGGAGGTGAGGGGAGTCGAACCCCTGTCCAAAATCACGTCCATGTACGTTCCTACAAGTGTTCCCTTCGTATTTAAGATCTCGTCTTATCCACGCCCAAGAAGGTCGGCGCGGAGTTTGACCAGCCTAGTAAATCTCGGGAGATGCCCCCAGGCATGACACTACCCTATCCCATATTGCGTCCGGACGTACACCCCGATGGGAGCGGAATGAGGCCCGGCGTTGCCGTTAATTAGGCAGCGAGTGCGTAGTTTTCGTCAGCACTTATTTTTTTTCAGACTTTTTAACGAGTTGCCCTCGTCTGAGACCTCGACTTGCAACTAACACTTCGGTAACCCTGTCGAAACCAAAGCACCCCCGGTGAGTGTCGCGACGGCAAGCTTGCTTGCCGGCATGACCGAGCCGGAGTGATTCTGCTCGAAGAGCAGAAAGCACCCCCGGTTAACTGAGGTATGTGCAAATATATAAAGTTCAAAGGAATTTGTAAAGTAACCCGCGAACTTACACATCCCCACAGCAATCAAAAACGAACCGTTCTTTTAGGATTCTAATCAAAAGGTCCTGAAGCCAAAGGCCTCAGAACCCATTTGAGGTGTATAGGATAGCCTTTTTCGGCTCATTGAGCCAAACAAATCCATTCGCTTTTTTAAGCATTACACGAGTCAAGAATATAGTTAATATTCTACAAATTAAGTATGAAAAAATCTATTTTATAGTAATTTTTATGATTAACACACGCACTAGCATCCGAACAAAATTACTTTTTTCTCACAAGTTTTCGATTAACTTGACAACACTTTAAAGCAATTTTATATTTAATGAAATTGATATAGACAAATTAACAAAATTTATTTTTTAAGTAATTCTAAAACTTGACTTTATAGATTTGCGGCCAGAGTTTCCCGGTAATCCAGAAGTTTTTGCCATCGTAGGCGATACCGTTCAAGACATCGACACCGGGGAATTTTTCGCGAATCTCCCCCGCTTTTTTCGCAAAGTCAATATAGCGGAGCACCTTACCGCTTGGGAGTTCAATTTCGGCAATCAAGTCGGTCTGCCAGATATTTGCGTATAAAATATTCCCGACAACTTCAAGTTCGTTCAAAAGCTTTATGGAATAGCGACCATCAGTTACTTTAATGATTCCCGATATACCAAAGCCGCCCGGCGCAATTTGCAGAAGTTCATCGGAGCCGTTGCTCATCAAAAGCTGGTCGCGCCAAAGCGTAAGGCCCCAGCCTTCCGTCGGAATACGGAACTCATCCTTCTTTTTAAACGGCTTGCGCGAGTAGATAAAGGCCTTGTGCGATTTCCAAGTGAGGTAATAAACTTCATCGCCAAGCACTACGGAACCTTCGCCAAAATAGCGCTCCTCGATGCGGGCAGAATCCAAAATTTTTCCGTCGAGCGTTCGGCGGTACAGTCCAGATTTTCCGTACAGCCCTGTCGTTTCAATCATGTCCTTGCCGTCAAACGAGAGTCCCTGCGTAAAATGCGACTGTTCATGCGGAACAGAATCGAGAATCGTAGGCTCAACGCGAGGAGCTTCGGCGTAAGCAGACGAGAGAACAAAGACGAGAAAAGCACAAAAAGATAAACTTCTAAACATATCGTAAAATTACTAAATTTGCGTCCTTCGGACGCATTTAGTACGGCTCGGCCATGTCAAAACATAAATGTTTTGCCGCGTCACTCGCCTTTTACTAAATTTGCGCGCATGGGTGAAATCAGAACTCCTGCCAAAGTGAAAATCATCGTCGGCATTCTTGCCAAAGATGCCAAGTCCGTAGAGGCGGTCCGCGGAGTGCTCAAGTCGCGTTTCGGCGAAGAAGACCTGAACCTGGAACCGTTCCCGTTCACGTTCACCAACTACTACAAAGAAGAAATTGGCGAAACACCGGTACGCGCGTTCTTTAGCTACGAGAATCTCGTGGACCGCGAAACGATTGTCGACATCAAGCTTTGGACAAACGATATTGAACTCGAAATTGCAAAGGAAAACGGGACTCCGGGGCTGCGCCCTGTAAATCTCGATCCGGGCTACATGACGCTTGGGCAGTTCTTTTTGGCAACGACCAAGGACCAGCGCCAGCGCGTTTATATGCAGCGCGGGATTTTCGTGGAGCCAACGTTATACTTCCAGGATGGGCATTTCCACGCTTTTGACTGGACGTATCGCGACTACCAGAGTGAAAATTACATCAAGTATCTCGAAGGGGTGCGCAAGCGCCTCGCCTACCAAATGACGACGGGAAAACCGTATAGTCAAAGAAACAAGAAATAAATTATGAAAGCTGGTATTTTTACAATTCTTCTTCTCTGCTGTTCCAATATCTTTATGACGTTCGCTTGGTACGGCAACCTCAAGCTCAAAGAAATGCACATCAGCACCGACTGGCCGCTGATTCTCGTGATTCTCGCCTCGTGGGGCATTGCGCTCCTAGAGTACAGTTTCATGATTCCCGCGAACAACATCGGGAGCCGCATCAACGGCGGGCCATTCAGCCTGATGCAGTTGAAAATCATCCAGGAAGCGATTTCCTTGACGGTGTTCACGACGATTGCAGTGACCGTATTCCACACGGAAACGCTCCAGTGGAATCACATTGTCGCGTTCTTGCTCATTATCGCGGCTGTATTTTTTGCGTTTCTGAAATAAAAAAAGGAGATGCCCTCCCGGAACGGGTCCGGGATGACAGCTTAGCATGTATGATAAGAAAAAAGTCCGCGCATCTCGAAGATGGCGGACTTTTTTGTGTTCTTTGTAGAGTTCTTTATTCAGCGGAGCTGGAAGAAGATTCGTCCTTGTAGACGTACGGGCAGAGACCTTCCTGATCAGTCAAGCCAGAGCTATACGCCGTTCGCGTACCCTTACGCACAGACCAATCCGTTTCATCAGAGCTTCCGTAGTTGTCCGTCCAAATAACCTTCACACGGCCATAAGAGTTGCAGAGAGCTTCGACACTCTTAAACTTCATCACCACGGAAGATTCCTGATAAGCGTCAATGATAGTGTCCTTGACATCACCCGTGCCATAGGCAAGCTGGAATGCAAAATCCACCGCCTTGGTGTCACCCGAATTCAACACGTTTTTATTCGGAGTATCCGTAGTCACAGTAAGCTGCATTTCATAACCATCAGGTGCTGAATAGACACGTGCAGAAATTTCCGGCTTTGTGAAATTATATACAGACTCGTACGAAATATGCGAGCTCACCTTGATTTGGTCCGTCCAATCCGATTTCTTATCGCCGTTGAGAGCGGCAACACGGTAGAACTTTTCACGGAACTTATCGCCCTTCAACTTATAGTTAACCACGTCTTCAGCCGTTTTTGCGACATCCTTCCATGTAGGATTATCGGCATCAATATCAAGCGACTGCACGATAAACCCTGTTTCAGCACAGTTACTAGCTTCCTTGTACGTCCATCCAAGCTGCCATACACTAGGCGCGATTCGAGTCACAGTAATTGCCGTCGGAGCGGCAGGCTTGCAACTGCTCTTGGAGGCTGTCGAAGTTGTACCCGTAGAAGTCGACTTCACGACGGCATCCGGCATCTTGATTTTATCGGAATACGTAGAGACCTTACCTTCGTAAACGGCGGCCACGCGAATGTACTTGCCCGCAGCGGCAGTATCAATAACCGTTTCGAGAGCGGTTCTATCGTCGATGGTCAAGAACTTTTCCCAAGCGTTCTTGGATTCGATAAAGCGCTGCAACACATAGCTGTCCTTATCGCCAGAATAGGTCCAAGAGACAAGCCAGAGGTTTTCGCCAAGCGTATCGGTGATGGCGAAGTTGGTCGGAACGCCGAGATCTGCATCAGTAGCCGTAGACACGGACGTCGAACCGTTCTCGTTAATCTGCAAACGGTTGCTGCCGTCAGACTTGCCACAGTCGTCAATTGCGACCACGCGATAATACTTACCGACCTTGCTCTTGCCCTGGAGCTTGTACAAAGTCACTTCGGCATTTGTAGTACCTTCGCTCTTCCAGTCCGTATTCGTTGCATCAAGATCCAAGTATTCAATCCTAAAGCCCGTTTCAGGACGATCAGAATTTCGGGTATATTCCCACGAGAAAGTCCAAGACGAATCGCTATCGTTAGCGACGTTAAACTTTGTCGGGGTTGCAAGCGATTCCTTCACCGTTTTGCAAGCACTGACATCCACGGACGAAGACGAACTATCCCCTTTCGATGAACTCGTGAATTCAAAAAAATCATCTTCCGGCGAGGAAGAATTGGTGCAAGCGCCCATAGTTGCGGCAAGCGCCATCGATGCTGTCAATTTGAAAAGTCTCACATTTTTCATAAGACACTCCATCTGGAAAATTTCTTTTTACATATAAATATATTTAATTTCTGTCGAAAAGCATACGAAAACCGCATTTTTATGTAAAATGCGGCATGAAATGTGCGAAAAAACACGCAAAAAAAGGGGATTTTTAGAGGTGTCGGCTCTAAGCCGCGCCCCTTAGAACATCACGCGATACGGAATCTGCTTGTTGAAACGGCGACCCTTAAGGTCGTGATAGCCCTTTTGGGGCATTTCACCACTGCGAAGAATGCGATTTGCGCCGGAATTCGGCCGAAGGACACCGGGAATCGACACCTTCGTCGTGTCCGCAACCTCGCCAAATTTGATGTTCCCGATAAGCGTTTCGCCACCGAGGCCTTCTGCCGTGAGGTAAAAGTCCTGAACGCCCTTCAGTTTCGGCAAGTTCGAACATTGCACGTCAGTCCACTTGGAATCGCCTGCAGTGGGCAATTCGCATTTAGAAATCACATCGCCTTTTTTGCTTTCGGTGCGGAGCGATAGAGTACCACCGGCGCTGTTTTTCACCTGAACGGTTACGCCTACGCCAACAATGGAGTCGGTAATCACATTCTCGAAAATCGCATAGCCACCGTCCTTGATGACAAATTCATCGTTATCCGTGAGGCGCACGCGGATGCCGTTATCAAAGCCATTTGCCGGAATCGTATCGCGGATGATGCGCAAGAAATCGAGACGGTCGAGTTCTGCGTAATGTTTGCCCTTCGTGATTTCAATGAAGTTTGAGCCGCGCTTGAGCTTTGTCGGGATGTACACCACCGACTTTTCAGGGAATTCACTCCAGGCACCAGTCAACGGCAACTGCACTTCTTGCGTTTTGCCGTTGATGTCCACAAAATGCGAGCTGCCGTTTGCGCCGTTATCGGTCCAATTATTGTCGTAACGATAACGGATAAGGTAATCACCCGCCTGCGGGATAATCATCGGCAAGCGAATCTTGCTGTCATCGTAGTTGATGTAAGCGACAAATTCACCGTTCGAAGCCTTGGAACTGCTCGAGATATCCACATGCGTGAGGATGCCGTGTTCCGCCTCGGCACTCAGATAACGTCCCATAAACGGTTGACCAAGTTCGGGCCAGTTATCTTCGGTCCACACGATATCACGCACTTGTATGTAAGAATTACCGCCATCATTTTTATCGTAATAGTGATTCACAAAGCGTTGACGGTTCACGTCTTCGAATGCTTCACCGCCCGCGGGCCCGTAGTAGCGTCCGTAACGGCTGAGGAGAATCGTACCACCGCCATTCAAGAGAGCCTTGCCGCTGCGGTCTACATAGCCGCCATCAATGCGGTTAGAACGCCCGACCGTCGTCTTGTAAGAGTTGTTTTCGAGATCAGCGCCTTTTTTGCAGCAGTTGTCCCAAGCGGTAAAGAGGAAGTACTTTCCGTTGTGTTCAATGAGGCTTGCGCCTTCGACGCCAGCGCCACCGCGGTTCGCGATGTTCTGCATTTTTGCGCCGTCTTTCACCTTGCCCGTTTTTTCGTCCAGTTCGAGAATGTGGATGCCCGTCCCCCACGAACCAAACGCCATCCAGACTTTTCCGTCAAGATCTTTGAGCACCGCCGCGTCAATCGCGTTGTACGAATCACTCTTGACCGTGTGAATCACTTCGCCTTGGTCCGTCCAACCGTAGCCTGGCTTTGTCGGGTCGATTTCCTTACTCGACATGAAGCCCATGCCCGATGAGCGGATACCCATCTCGGAACCGCAATAGTACATGCGGTATTCCCCGCCGATATAGTGAATGTCGGGCGCCCAAATGTCAATCATGTTCGGGGCGTATTTATAAAGCCACTTCGAAAATTCAGGCATGGCGGGCTCGCCATTTTTCCAGTTCAGCGCGTCCTCGGAAAACTGCATGAGCATGTGGTTGTCCGTTGTCGCAAGCGCATAGCCATCCTCGTAGCGGATAATGTCGGGATCATGGCCCGCCCAACGGTGTTCTTTGGCGTACCAATCGGCAGCAAAAGCAGTCTCAATCGAGAGGCCAACGAGAACAAATGCAATGGTGGAAATTTTAGAACAACGAATCATACGACTCCTTTAACCACACACCAGCATACACTATTTAATTTAAATTCCGAAAGGATTTTTCGGTACAATTTATTTGCAAAAAATCACTTCACTTTTACAACGTATCGGCCTTTGGGAAGGTTATTAAATTCGATATCGGTACCGTAAGTTTTTTTATGGGAGACAATTTGTCCCATCGGATTCAAGAGGTAAGCTTGATGAACGCCAGCATTATCGAAGTGTACGCGGTAACCGTTAGGAATTTGTGTCACCGAGTAGTTCAATGTCGGACGGACAGCCGGGAGCGCCACGGAGGATTCGCTCGAACTGCTCACGACAATTTCGCTGGAGCTCGATTCCGCAACAGCACTGCTAGAACTTGATTCCGGCAAGGGGGCACTCTTGAAGAGAATGTTTCCGACAATCGCTTCGCCAGAGACGCCCGAAGCAGTCAAATAAAAGTCCTTGATGCCCGTTTTGCTTTTGAGAGTTCCGCAGTTTGCCTCAGACCAGCCGTTTGCAGCAGCCTTAGCCGTTGAAAGGTCGCACTCAGCAAGGACGGTTCCGTTCTTTGCACCATCACGAATGGCGAGCTTGCCTGCGGTTGCATTTTTCACTTGGATAGAAACTTCGTCACTCTTGATGGAATCGGCAACAACGTTTTCGAAGATCGCGTAGCCGCCATCCTTGATAGCAAATTCATCCTTGTCCGTGAGGCGCACGCGGATACCATTATCAAAGCCGTTTGCCGGAATCGTATCGCGAATCACACGCAAAAAATCGATGCGGTCGAGTTCCGAGAAGAATCCGTTCGGTTGCGGTTCAATTTCGATGAAGTTGCCACCGCGTTTGAGCGTTGCCGGAATCATCACGATAGACTTCTCCGGGAACGTGCCCCAAGAACCTGTCGGCGGGAGCGTCACGGTTTGCGACTTGCCATTGACGGTGACTTTGTGTGTAGCATCGCCTTCGCCGCCGTTTGCATAGCGGTAACGCAACAGATATTCGCCCGCTTGCATGATGTTCATTGGCAAACGAATCTTGGAGCCGGCCGTGTTGATGTAAGCAAGGTATTCACCGTTCGAAGCGGTATTGCTACGAGTAATCGCAAGGTCGCCCGACACCGCGCGCGTCAAGACACCGTGTTCAACTTCGGCACTCAAATAACGTCCGAGGAAGGGCTGTCCCATCTCAGCCCAGTTATCCTCGGTAAACACAACATCGCGAATATGAATATGATTGAACTTGTCGCCGTTAAGATCGTAATAGTGATGCACAAAACGCACGCGGTTCAAGTCTTGGAAAGCTTCGCCGCCGCCCGGGCCGACGTATCGACCATAGCGTTCCATAAGGATTGTGCCACCGCCATTCGCCATATCGTAGCCTGCACGATCTTTGTACGGACCGGTTACTTTATCAGCACGACCATAAGCAGTTTTGTAAGTTGTCTTTTCAATATCGTTGCCCTGCTGGCAGCAGATATCCCATGCGGTAAACAAGAAATACTGACCGCCATGTTCAATCAAGCTCGGACCTTCTTCGGCACCGTTACTTGCCTTACTCGTGCGGCGAGCAATGTTATAGACAGTCTTGTCGTCACTGGCCTGATAGCCCGTCTTTGCATCCAACTTAATCAACTGGATTCCAAGACCGAACGAACCAAACGCCATCCAATAATTGCCTTCGGTATCACGAACGACATCGGCATCAATCGCATTGTACTTGTCCGATGCCACCGTATGGAAAACGTGGCCATGATCCGTCCAGCCGTAGCCCGTTGTGCCAGGCATAATCGACTTTGTGGACTGATAGCCAATCGCAGATGTGCGCTTGCCAAAAACAGAGACGCAGTAATACACGCGATATTCGCCGTTCATGTAATAAATGTCAGGCGCCCAGATACCTTCGGTTGTAGGCGCATACGTGTAAGCCCACTGCGGGATTTTGCTCACCGTTGACTTGTGGTTTTGCCATGTGTAAGCATCTTCGGATGTCCACAGTTGCAAATTATTGTTCGTGCTCATGAGGGCGTAACCGTCTTCAAAGCGCACCATGCTCGGGTCATGACCCGGCTGCAAGTTGTCCTTGGCGTACCAACCGGCAGCCGACACAGCGGAGACGCCAAAAGCGCCAATCGTTGCGAGAGTCGCGCTGTTCACAAGATTCGCAAAATTCAAAACCTTCATTTCCATACTCCTTAAAATTATTTCACCAAAACCTTTGCTGTAGTACGGACTGCGCGAACAAAGTACATTCCCGAACGAACGAAACGCACTTGGATTTCACGACCATAGCCACGACGCACAACAACACCATTCACATCAAGCAAAGCCCAAGACGCTTCTATGCCCAAACGAATCACGCGAGCACTCGCATCGTAGTGAACCTGTTGCAAAGTAGGCGCATTCAAAGTACCGCGTGCAATCCCCGTCGTCCCACCATTGCCGGAGTCCGTCGGCGGTTCAACTTTCGGCAATTCAGCTTTTGCAAATTGCACTTTTTGATTATCCGTTCCTGTGCGAACCCATGTGATGACCGGCATCCCGACTTCCTTCGAAATGTTCAGCACATCGCCGAGGTAATCGCTATCGTAATCCGCAAACAAGAAGTAACCCTTCTTTGCAGATGCATTTTCAATGCGGATTTCACAAGATGTTTCAGAAGTTTTCACCGTATCCAACAACGTCTTGGGCGGGCAATAGTAGCGGCCCGTTGCAAAATTCTTGAGCGTGTAATAACGCGCCGAATCGCCATGCGCAAGCACCCAAAGTTGCGCTTCGTTCTTTTCATCCGCAGCTTGCTGCACCACAATGCCATCGCTATCTTCAAGAGCCAAATTGCTATGCGAAACCGTCAAGCGGTAACCGCCCTCTTCGATAAGCGCATTGTTGACTGGATCCACGCCATCCGTATGCTTGATTTTCTGGATTAAGCCATCGCGGTCGTAATAGAGGTAATCGATATTCACGGAACGGCGGTACGTCCAACCACCCGGAGAATTCGCTCCGTGGTACATGAAATACCAATGTCCGAGATACTTGAAAATCGCCTGATGGTTCGTCTCGGAATTGTCCATTTTATCGTTGATGACGCCTTTTTGCGTCCACGGTCCGTTCAGGCTCGGTGCCATGGAATAATTCGTCGTCGAGGGGTACCCCGAAGCATAGCTGAAGTAGTAATTGCCACGGAAATAGTGCATCCACGAGGCTTCGAAAAAGTCCTTGATCTTGATATCTTCGGGCGTGCTTGCAAGTTCAATCATGTTTTCTTTGAGCTTCACGCGGCGGCCCGCATTCCACGAGCCCCAATACATCCAGATATCGTCACCATCGTAGAAAATCGCAGGGTCGATGTTCAATTTTACATCATTTGGCGTATTGTCCGTGATGAGCGCCTGCCCAATCGCGTCTTTCCACGGTCCGGACGGATGGTCCGCAACGGCAACGCCAATCGCAAATCCTTCACTTCCATTTTCCTTGATGGTCCCGTGATGGACGGCCACATACCAGTAAAACTTGCCATTTCTGTATTCGCAATGGCCCGCAAAAGCGCTTGCATTCGCCCATTTGAACGTCTTGACGCTCAAAACCGCCCCGTAATCGTGATAATGTTCCATATCGTCGGTCACGAGCACGTGCCAGTCGTTCATGATGAAAGCTTTATTGTTATTGCCCTGCGGCCCCTGTTCGTCGTGACCCGCAAAGATAAAGAGCGAGTCGTTATGCACGAGGGCTGCGGCATCCGCAGAATAAAAGTCCATCGTCAACGGATTTGCGGCAAAAGCCGATTGCGCCCCCAAAACGCCAAATAGGCAAAAGAGGCCAAAAAAGGCCCATTCCAACGTCGTAAAAAATCCAGAACCCCTAGTCCTCATAAACATCTCCGTATCCACACCAACAACTTTCTTAAATATATATCAAAAATTATAAAAAGTCCACATATTTATTTATGACATCGCGTATTTTTAGAGTAAAAACAGAAAATAATCTACATTTCTATAAATTAAAAGTCAACAGTTTAAGCAATCAGCAACAGCCATATAATACAAAGCGTATCATTTAGGTTTTACGCAGTTTATTCTCGTGAAATTATTCATTTATTTGAAACATTTTTCTAATATAAAACGCACCCAAATTAATTATATTTTATGTTGGGTAAGTTTGATTAGGAGAGTGGATTATGAAAAGATCTTTGTTGGTCGCACTTTGCGCAACGTCAGTCGTTTACGCAGGTTCATTCAAAACCTGGGATGTAGCCAAAATTTTTGAAGAATTCTATCTAGACTTTCAAATCCATACAGGTCTTGGCAATGGACTCGAAACAGAAGGCTACTGGTATTCTTACAACGATAACAACAACTTGGGAACATCTAAAATCGCTTGGCCTGTATCGACAGATTTGTTTTACTCAAATCAATCTTTAGAGCCCGTCATCGAGGAATGCAAAGGCCTTGCTGGCACAGCGTTTCTAGACAAAGGATCTTATGAACACGATCCGTATGTCGGTGTGGGCTTCAATGTTGTCGGCGAAACCTCAGAAACAAACCCAGCGCCAGATATTGGTGATGCATCAGCCTGGGGCGGGCTCTGCGTGACCTACATGTCAGACACAGATATAGCCTTGGAACTCGGTCTTGGTGAAACCGTCGATTCAACAATCAATTACGCAAATCCAACAGTAACACTTCCCGCGGCAAAAGCTCCAAACATTCTATCGCCCAACGGAAAATACGGAAACAAAGTCGTCGTCAACTGGTCCGACTTTAAACAGCCTTCATGGTACGATGGAGCCGTTAAAATCGACGGCGAGACGGCAGCAAAACAGCTTGCCGCCGTACACTTTAAAATTCAGGCGGAACCAGGCGAATACAATTTCAACATCTGTGCCATCGGCCCGAAAGACGGGACATGCCCAGAACAATGCGGAACACCAAGTGCAGGGATTCAAATTGCTCGCGGGACATCCGCAGTCAAAGCAATTTTGAACGGGCGCACGCTTGGATTCACGGGAATCAAGTCCACAGCCACCGTCGAGGTTTTGAATTCTCTTGGACAAGTCGTGATGAAAGGCGCCATTAACAACGCCACGAATAACGCGGCAACGCTTAACCTCGCCGCGCTCAATGCGGGAATTTATATGGTGCGTGTGAGCGGGAAAAACGTGAATTTTGCAAAGAAAATAGTACTGAGGTAACGCAAAATATGAAAAAAATTACGTTAGCTGCACTTTGTGCTGCAACATCAACTTTTGCAGGGCCGTTTATCACATGGAACGGAGCCGATGAATATGCTAACGACCAAGTTCAAACAGGACTTGGCAACGAAACAGAAACGAGCGGATTCTGGTTCTCCTACGGAGACGATGGTGATGGAGGCGCGTCAGCAGTCCGTTGGGACGTCTATACAGATCCTCTACCACCACATGTACTCGAACCCATCGTCTTGGAGTGCAAAGGGCTGTGCGGAACAGCTATGCTCAGCAAAGGCACATTAACCTACACACCTTTCATAGGTTTAGGCTTCAGTGTTGTCGGACAAATTTCATATGAAGATTTTTCCTATGCCACAGGCGACGCCTCTTCTTGGGGCGGACTCTGCGTAACTTACACTTCCGACGCAGACATACAACTTGAACTCGGCCTTGGTAAAGCAACCGATTCCACAATCAATTACGCAAATCCGGCTGTCAATCTCCCCGCCTCCAAGGCTAGCAACAGAATGGTTTTCAGTTGGTCCGATTTTAAGCAACCTTCGTCATACGACGGGGCCGTCAAAATCGAAGGTGAAGCCGCAGCAAAGCAACTCGCCATGGTCAAATTCAAGATACAGGCAGAGGACGGCGATTACCATTTTAACATTTGCGCGGTCGGCCCCAAAGACGGCACATGCCCAGAAAAATGCGGAACGCCAAGTGCAGGGATTCAAATTGCTCGTGGGACATCCGCAGTCAAAGCAATTTTGAACGGGCGCACGCTTGGATTCACGGGAATCAAGTCCACAGCCACCGTCGAGGTTTTGAATTCTCTTGGACAAGTCGTGATGAAAGGCGCCATTAACAACGCCACGAATAACGCGGCAACGCTTAACCTCGCCGCGCTCAATGCGGGAATTTATATGGTGCGTGTGAGCGGGAAAAACGTGAATTTTGCAAAGAAAATAGTACTGAGGTAAAGCTATACGAGATGGAGATTCCCGGTCATCCCCGTCAAGCGAGGACAGGCGCCGGGAATGACATGCAAGGGTATCAAGCGAGAGGTCACTTGTGAACTCGCATTTGATACCCGCAGCAGTCAAGCCACGAAGTGGAATGACATGAAAGGTTAGACAGTCCGGGGTGACTTAGGAGTCGATGATGAAAAAGTTTTTATTGACAGCACTTTGCGCAGCAACATCAACTTTTGCAGGGTCGTTTATCACATGGAACGGTGCAGACGAAAACGCTTACAATATCTGCCGAGTTGAAACCGGGCTTCTCAACGAAACAGAAATGAGCGGATTCTGGTTCACCTATGAAGATGACGGTGAGGGAGGCGCGTCCAAAGTCTATTGGGATCTCGATCCATGCCGAGATTGTTCAATATACTGGCTTGAACCCATCATCGATGATTGCAAAGGGATGTGCGGGACAGCTATTCTCAACAAATGGAATTCACCCCATACAGCATTTACGGGTATAGGTTTCAATGTCGTCGGACAACTTTCAGAAAAAGATTGGACACTAGTCACAGGCGATGCCTCTTCTTGGGGCGGACTCTGCGTGACTTACACTTCCGACGCAGACATACAACTTGAACTCGGCCTTGGCGAAGTTACCGATTCCATAATCAATTACGCAAATCCGGCAGTCAATCTCCCCGCCTCCAAGACTAGCAATAGAATGGTTTTCAGTTGGTCCGATTTTAAGCAACCTTCGTCGTACAACGGAGATGTCAAAATTGACGGTGAAACCGCAGCAAAGCAACTCGCTACGGTCAGGTTCAAGATACAAGCAGAAGACGGCGATTACCGTTTTAACATTTGCGCAGTCGGCCCCAAAGACGGCACATGCCCAGAACAATGCGGAATGCCAAGTGCAGGGATTCAAATTGCTCGCGGGACTTCCGCTGTCAATGCAATTTTGAACGGGCGCACGCTCGGATTCACGGGAATCAAGTCCACTGCAACAGCTGAAGTGATGAATTCTCTTGGGCAAGTCGTGATGAAGGGCGCCATTAACAACGCCACGAATAACGCGGCAACGCTTAACCTCGCCGCGCTCAATGCGGGAATTTATATGGTGCGCGTGAGCGGGAAAAACGTGAATTTCGCCAAGAAAATAGTACTGAGGTAACGCAAATACGAGAAGGTGATTCCCGGTCATCCCCGTCAAGCGAGGACAGGCGCCGGGAATGACAGAGGAGCCGAGCGATGCAGAAACATGTTTGCATGTTTCTATATCCGAGGCGAACAAGTCAAGCATCGAAGAGGAATGACATGCAAGGGTATCAAGCGAGAGGTCACTTGTGAACTCGCATTTGATACCCGCAGCAGTCAAGCCACGAAGTGGAATGACATGAAAGGTTAGACAGTCCGGGGTGACTTAGGAGGCTACGATGAAAAAGATTACGTTAGCAGCACTTTGCGCTGCGTCAGCCATTTACGCAGGCACATTCGAAACATGGAACGGAGCCGACGGAGTCCCCGCTGTAGAAACCGGACTAGGCAACGAAACCAATACTTACGGAATATGGTACGATTTTAATGATTCCTTCAATGGCGGTGAATCAAAAATCGTTTATCCAGTTCAACCATGTCACGAATATTATTCATGCGAACCTCACTATATGGATGCGGTTATTGAGCATTGTGAAGGAGTATGCGGGACAGCCACTCTCTATAGCGGCACATCGACTCAAAAACCGTTCTCCGGCATGGGATTCAACATCGTCGGAGAAGCATCCTCCACCGACAAAACATTAGTCGCAGGTGACGCCTCTGCTTGGGAAGGTCTCTGCGTGACCTACACATCGGATACAGACATATCCTTAGAACTCGGTCTTGGCGATACCATCGATTCAACGATGAATTATGCAAACCCAGCAGTAAACCTTCCGGCATCAAAAACCGACAAGAAAATTGAAGTGTCGTGGTCCGACTTTAAGCAACCTTCATGGTACGACGGATCAGTCAAATTTGACGGAGAAACAGCAGCAAAGCAACTTGTCGGAATTCATTTTAAGATTCAGGCAGAACCAGGTGATTACGAATTCAGAATTTGCGCCGTCGGGCCTAAAGATGGAACATGCCCGGAAAGATGCGGAATCCCCACACCACCGGACGATATCAAGGTCGCTCGCAGGGTTTCCGCAGTCAATGCAATTCTGAACGGGCGCACGCTCGGATTCACGGGAATCAAGTCCACTGCAACTGCCGAGGTTTTGAATTCCCTTGGGCAAGTCGTGATGAAGGGCGCCATTAACAACGCAACAAATAACGCCGCAAAGCTTAACCTAGCCACGCTTAACGCAGGAATTTATATGGTGCGCGTGAGCGGGAAAAACGTGAATTTCGCAAAGAAGATTGTGCTGAAGTAACGCAACACGGGATATAATGGATCCCGTCGCTTCGCTCCAGGATGACAGAAACCGAGAGTGGCGGGCATGACAAATGCGCTATATAGCACACAACGTATCATAAACAGACTTTGTTATACATATGATACGTATCATAAGAATACAATTCGTAATAAATTCATACTTTTTCATTTTATCTGATATTTCCTCAGAACATTTATACAAAACGAGTATATCTTATTTATAGTTCCACTATTGGACTAGGGAGGAAAATCATGAAACACGCAATCACGCTGGCAACAGCCATTTTTGCTGTATCCGCAGCATACGCCGGAACATTTCAACCATGGGACGGCGAAGAAGGAATATCTCAGGTCAATACCGGACTTGACAACGGTTCCGAAACTTCAGGTTATTGGTTCAGTTATGCCGATGACGGAGACGGAGGTGAATCGAAAGTCAATTGGCCTGCAGATACAAGAACCGAAACCGGGACATCACTAGACTCAGTCATTACACACTGCAAAGGAGTCTGTGGCGTCGCATCGCTATCTAAGGGCACATTAAAATACAACCCCTTTGTTGGCATCGGTTTTAACATTGTCGGAGAAGGTCTTGACGGAGACCCCGAAGCCGGAGATGCTACGGATTGGGGCGGGCTCTGCATCACATACACGTCAGACATAGCGCCAGACCTCGAGCTTGGTCTCGGAGCATTCGACGCCACTATCGAATATGCAAACCCGGTATTCAAACTTCCTAAAGCAACCTCAACCCCTGTAACCAAAGCCATACCTTGGTCTAAATTCACGCAACCTAGTTGGTATACAGGCGCCACAAAGATTTCCGGTCCAGAAGCAGCTAAGCAATTGGTTGCAGTCAAATTCAAGATTCAAGCCGTCAATGGCGACTACAACTTCAACATCAAAAAAATCGCACCATTTACAGCCTGCGATCCAGAAGGAAGCAATGCCATCAAGAGTATTCGCAATGCGTCATCTGTCAAGGCAACCCTTGCGGGCCGCACTCTAAACTTTATGGGAATCAAATCCAAAGCGGCAGTCGATATCATTAACACTCAAGGTCAAACTGTCGTCAGGGGAACAATCGATATCACAACAGCTTCGCTCGACCTAGCTTCACTCGACGCAGGGGTCTACATGATTCACGTCAACGGGAAAAACGTCAATTTCGCAAAGAAGATTATATTGAAGTAAAACAATACATGATAGCAGCCCCATAATAGCGTCTGGGGTAAAAGAAAACGCCCACGGGTTTACTACCCGTGGGCTGTTTTGCTAAGAAGGAGATTCCCGCTCGGAGGCGGGAATGACATACAAGGTTAGACAGCACGAACGCTTGCGTTCGTATTGGATAACCGCAGAGTCAAGCCTCGAAGAGGAATGACATTTCTTAAATTACGTGTGAGCATCCACCCATTCAGCGTTCTTCTTGCAAGCTTCGACAGACTTGTCGAAAGCAGCCTTTTCTTCGGCGCTCATCTTGACTTCGAGAATCTTTTCAACACCGTTTGCACCAACGACAACCGGCACGCCGCAGTAGAGGCCGTTCACGCCGTATTCGCCATTGAGCTTGGCAGCGCAGGAGAACACGCTCTTCTTGTCGAGGAGGTAAGCTTCAGCCATGTGGATTGCAGAGGTAGCCGGGCTGTAGAAAGCAGAACCGCGACCGAGGAGGTTCACGATTTCGCCACCTGCACCAGCGGTACGCTTTGCAAGTTCAGCAAACTTTTCCTTGCTCATGAGCTGAGAAACCGGGATACCGCCGACAGAGACGCATTCCATGATGGAGACCATCGTGTCGCCGTGGCCACCCATAACGAGAGCCTTGACGTCTTCGACGGAAACGCCGAGTTCGTCAGCAACGAAGCAAGCGAGACGAGCGGAGTCGAGCACGCCAGCCATACCGATGACCTTGTTGGCCGGGAGACCAGACTGCTTCTGCATGTTGTAGACCATGGCGTCGAGCGGGTTCGTAATAACGATTACGAATGCATCCGGAGCATTTTCCTTGATGGCTTCAGCAACAGTCTTGATAACGCCGCAGTTCTTGTCGAGGAGGTCGTCACGGCTCATGCCCGGCATACGCGGGAAACCAGCGGTAACGATAACAACGTCAGCACCCTTAATAGCGGAGTAATCAGTAGAACCCTGAAGATCAACGGACGAATTGATGACGGAGCGGCCTTCCATAATGTCGAGAGCCTTACCCTTCGGCATGCCCTGAGTCATCGGGATGTCGATAAGTACGACGTCGCCGAGGTTCTTCTGTGCAAGCACGAGAGCCATTGTACCACCAATTTGACCAGCACCAACGAGTGCAATCTTCTTTCTAGCCATGATTAACCTTCCTTTTAAGGTATTTAAAATTTTACGTGTCAAATATAGCAAAACAAATGTAAAACCGGCAACGTTACAATGTTATTTCTTTATCATCGAAGATGGAGACAACCACATCGTAACCCGTCATTTTTATAGTAACTAGTAACTACTAACTAGTAACTTTTCTATCTTTGCTCGCACTATGAGTATTGCAATTCCTCAACTGCCCAAGGGCACACGTGATTTTTACCCGGAAGCCGAACGCATCCAGAACTATATTTTTGACACTTGGCGCAAGGTCGCCGAAAGCTTCGCCTACGAAGAATACGAAGGTCCGATGTTTGAACATCTGGAACTTTACACCGGCAAGTCCGGCGAAGAAATCGTAAGCCAGCTTTATAACTTCAAGGACAAGGGCGACCGCGAAATTGCTCTCCGCCCCGAAATGACGCCGACACTCGCCCGCCTCGTGATCCAGAAGGCCCGCGAACTCAAGAAGCCGTTCAAGTGGTTCTCCATGCCGCGCCTGTTCCGTTACGAAAAGGCTCAGAAGGGCCGTCTCCGCGAATTCTTCCAGCTGAACATGGACATCATCGGCACTGAAAGCATCTACGCCGAAGCTGATTTGCTCGCTTCTATCGCTACAATGCTCCGCAAATTCGGCCTCAAGGACGCGGA
The DNA here is from genome assembly GCF_002210425.1 of Fibrobacter sp. UWB2. Taxonomy (NCBI): domain Bacteria; kingdom Pseudomonadati; phylum Fibrobacterota; class Fibrobacteria; order Fibrobacterales; family Fibrobacteraceae; genus Fibrobacter; species Fibrobacter sp. UWB2. Next base: position 568,482 of record NZ_MWQK01000001.1, read on the forward strand.
CTTTGCCATTGGCGTTTCGAGCCGCAAGCTCCTTGCCACCTACCTCGAAGAAATTGGCGCCCCGAACCCGGCTCTCGTTTACCCGGTTCTTGACCGTCGCTTGAAAATCGGTCCGGAAGCTTTCGCCAAGGCTCTTACCGAAGCTGGACTTTCCGAAGCACAGATTAAGCAGCTCGACGATTTCATGAGCTGCAAGTCTATCGAAGAAGTGCGCGCCGCCGTGAAGAGCGAAAACGCAACCGCAGCCCTCAAGGAAATCGAAGACCTCTTTGCTACGCTTGCGGCCGCAGGCTTTAGCGAATGCGTGAACCTCGACCTTTCCATTGTGCGTGGCCTCGCCTACTACACCGGCATCGTGTTCGAAGTCTTTGACAAGGGTAAATCCATGCGCGCTATCGCAGGCGGTGGACGTTATGACAGCCTCACCGAAAAGCTCGGTGGCGACCGCATCCCGGGCGTTGGCTTTGGCATGGGCGACGTCGTGCTCGCCGACCTCCTCCGCGAACGTGGACTTTTGCCGAGCCCGAAGCAGCATGTGGACTTCTACATCGCAAGCTTCACGAACGACATGAAGAAGATTTTCGAAACGGCCCAGGTGTTCCGCGCAAACGGCAACTCTGTTTCTCACCCGCTCGCCACCATGAAGATGGGCAAGCAGCTGGAACAGGCCAACTACCAGGGCGCAAGCATCGTCGTTTATGTCGATGGTGACAAGGCCCAAGCCGGTCAGTTCGAATTCAAGGACCTCCGTGACGGCACCATGCACGTGGGCGACACTGCCGCAATCATCGAACGCAGCAAACAGAACATCGAATCGAAAAAATCATAAAGGAGATCCCCGGTCAAGCCGGGGATGACATCTCTGCATGACTCCAGTAAAAGTATTACTCAGCATCATTTCTCTGTTCCTCGTCCTCGGGGTGATGGCGCTTGCCTACCCTGAAGACGGAATCCATGTTGGCGATACGACGCTCCGCTACCCGAAGCTCTCCCAGGTTTTCGAGAAGGCCGAAACAACGACGGACTCCGCCGGAAACAAGGTGAAAGTCGAACAGGTCGACCCGGAAGACGCCATCCGCCAGATGATGGAAGAGACCAAGGCAAAGCAATTTGCGGCGTTCTCGGACTCGCTCAAGTACTACGAAGACTTCTTTAGAGAAGGCCGTACGCGCTTTGACCTGCCGAACAACGACCTCACGTGGTTTGACCGCTTCTTCACGAGCCTCCAGAATGCGCAGAAGGATTCGAGCGTTGTCCACGTCATCCATTACGGTGACTCGCAGCTCGAAGAAGACCGCATCTCGTCGACAATCCGCGAAGACTTGCAGACCGAATTTGGCGGTAACGGACCGGGTATGCTCCCCGCCGTGATGCACATTCCGTCGCAGTCGACCTCGCAGTGGAACAACGGCGACTTGCAGCGCTACATCATCTTTGGACCCAAGGAAGAACACGCCACGCACAACCGCTATGGACCATTGGCCCAGGTGGGTGAACTCAACGGTTCTGCCGTTATCGGCGTCAAGAAGCGCGAAGGCCGCAAGGATATGTTCCCGCACGTTGGTGGCTACTCCACCATCAAGGTTCTCTCAAGCAACAAGGGAAGCTTAAAGCTCCGCCTCACCTACGAACATGAGGTCATGGAACAGGTTGGAACAAACGCTGACGGTTCTCCGAAGATCAAGACAAAGAACAAGAAAGAAACTGCAGCCGCTCCAGTTGTTGAAAAGTTCACGAAGCTGAACGTTTATACGTGGAAACTCCCGGACACGACTTCGAATATCAAGCTCTACCTGAGCGGTCGTACAGAAATCTATGCTATTTCTGTGGACGGTTCTTACGGTGTCGCTGTGGATAACGTTGCCATGCGCGGAAGCTCGGGTACGGTATTCCACAAAATCGATAGCCAGCTCCTCGCCGAATCTTACAAGGCCATGAACGCCAAACTCATCATCATGGAATACGGCGGAAACATGGTTCCGAGCATGACTCCCAAGAATCTTGACTGGAGCAAGAAGCTCATTACCAGACAAATTCAATCCGTCAAGAAAGCCAATCCGGATGCAGACATTTTGTTCATCGGTCCAGCCGACATGGCAAAACAAATTAACGGAAGATGGCAAACATACCCGGGACTTGGCATCACCATCAAGATGCTTCGTGAAGTGGCTCTTGAAAACGGCCTTGCCTACTGGGATATGCACCGCGTGATGGGTGGCGAAAACGCCATGATCAAGTGGGTCAAGAAGTCCCCGCCGCTTGGCTTTACGGACCACGTGCACTTTACGCGCAAAGGCGCCTCTTACATGGGCGACCTCTTCTGCTCTTCACTCCATATGTACTACGATTACTTCCAGTTCCGCGACAGGCACCACCTGAACGATTCGAAACTTAAGGACATCCGCAAGTTCTCGGACAACAAGCAGGCAAATGCCGACACGACCAAAGTAATCGACTTGAACAAAGAAAAGCTAAATCCTTAAATACCGGAGGGGGTGTTAAGTGAAGAAAAAGCTTGCCGTCATTGCTGCCATACTTGGCATTGTTAGCATGGGCTCCATGGTTTCTGCAAAGGACATGGAAATCACCCCGGGCTACTATGACGTTGACTTTACGAAATACGATTTTATCGATACGTCTTTGAATACCATCCAGTTCCCGCAAGGGAGCGCTAGTTTCGAGCCGTTCTTCAAGAAGCTCGACACGCTCGTTTTCGAGAACAGGGGCAAGGTGCGCATCCTCCACATTGGCGGTTCGCACTTGCAGGCAGACGTCATCTCGGGCCGCATCCGCGAACACCTGGTAAAGGAATATCCGGGTGCATCGGCAGGCCGCGGTTTCGTATTCCCGTATTCGGCAGCTAGGACAAACACCCCTGCAAGTTACGCTAGCTATTATAAAGGCATCTGGGACAAGAACAAGAACGTCCAGCACGAAATCACTAAACCGCTCGGACTCCTTGGCATTGCCATCAGCACTCGCGACCCGCGTGCCGAAATTACGCTCCTTTTGGACAAGTACAATACCGAACCGATTTGGGGCGAAACGAGCTTTAGAGTTTTCGGCTATAGCGACAGCAACGACGTCGAACCGGTGCTCCGCATCGATTCCATGGACGTCTTTGGAACGTTCGATGCCTCTAGCCAGAGCTACGTTTTCACGAGCCCGCGCCCGATTGACACCATCCAGATTGCGTTCCGCTGGGCAGATACGACCAAGCAGGCCGAAGTCGCCGCATTCATCACGGACTCGCTCTACAAGGATTCCGTCGCCCGCGCAGACTCGCTCGCCCGCGTCGCCGATTCACTCCGCATGGATTCGCTCGGCATTACGCCTCCAGCCGCACAGCAAATGGCACAGGCCGTTGCCGCAGACTCGATGTTCCAGGGCGACTGCGAAGACGTTCTCGACACGAACTGCCTGAACCGCGACGAAGACATGCAAGCCGCACTAGATTCCGTTGCCGCAGATACGGTTCCGCCTCGCCCGCACTTTACGCTCACGGGCATCTTGGCAGAGAACAATGCGCCCGGCATCACGTACACAAACGTCGGCATCAACGGCGCCAAGGTTTCGAACTACTTTGAAGAAACATGCCCGCTCTTTGAAAAGGAAATGTCCTATTACAAACCGGACCTCGTGATTTTCGCCATCGGCATCAACGATGCGAACGTCGAAGTCTTTAATGACAAGGTGTTCCGCGAAGATTACGACATGCTCATCAAGCGCATCCGCAAGGTAAGCCCCAAAACGGCATTCATTTTCGAGACAAACAACGATTCCTACCGCAAGGTCCGCAAGAAAAAATACGTGCAGCACCCGAACGGTGAAGTCGCACGCAAGGCATTCTTTATGCTCGCGGACAAGCACAAGGCAGGTGTCTGGGACAAGTTCTCCATCATGGGTGGCTTAGGTTCCATGGCCAAGTGGGAAAAGGCAGACCTAGCCAAGAAAGACAAGGTCCACTTCAAAACCGCTGGCTACCAGCTGCTCGGCGATATGTTCTACAAGGCTTTGATGCAGGCCTACTTCGATCACATTGCAAGCCTCCCCGCCGAAGCTCCGGTCGTTGCACAGGCTAAACCCGCAGCAGCCCCGGCTCCCGCTCCGGCACCAAAGACAATTCCGGCTGCATCGAGTGTAGCCCCGAAGGCGCAAGCCCCAACGGTAAAGACGGCTTCGAGTACAGCCACAACGGCTACCGCTACAGCACAAGCTCCGAGAGTTCCGGCAAATGCAAAGACCGCAGCCACGATTCAAGCGAAAGTCGCCGCCCCCGCACCCGCAAATGCTCCTGCGACAACGCCAGCCAAAACGGTTGTCCCTCCGCAAATGCCAAAGATTGCCGCCGCAGCCCATAAAGATGTCCCCATGCCTGAAGTCGTAAAACAGACAGCGCAACCCGCACAGCCTCAAATTCAAGTTCCGCTGAAACCCGAAGCCCAGGACAAGAAATAAATTTTCTAATTTACAAGCCCAAAAATCATGCTTGACTATATCATCCCCTACCTGACCCGCACATTCGCGTTTGACCCGAACTCCCCACTACTCTTCACCCAGTTCTATTTCTGGGGTTTCTTCGCGGTCGTCTTCGCCATCTTCTCGCTAGTCCACAGCAAGCTTTTGCTCCGCAACGCGTTCCTGTTTGCGACGAGCTTGTTCTTCTACTACAAGACGAGTGGCAGCTACGTGTGCATCCTCATCTTCTGCGTGATAGCAAACTTCTTCATCGGCAAGTGGATTGAGAAAGCTGAAGAAAAGTGGAAAAAGAAACTTTTGATGATTATAGTCGTGATTATCGACTTGTTGGTGCTCTGCTATTATAAATACTCTTACTTCTTCCTGGACGCACTTTACGACTTTACCGGCATTGAGCTCCACGTTTACAACTTCTTTGCCGCCGCAAGCAACGCGATGTTCAACACGCACTCGCTCGTCGATACGATTATCCTCCCGGTCGGTATTTCGTTCTTCACGTTCCAGGCGATGAGCTACTGCATCGACATTTACCGCGGTAAAATCAAGGCTGTAGACAACATTTTGAACTTCGGCTTTTACCTTTCGTTCTTCCCGCAGCTCGTGGCAGGCCCGATTGTGCGAGCAGACAAGTTTGTGCCGCAGCTTTACAAGCCGTATTTCCTCCCCCGTCGCGCCTTCGGCATGGCAGTGTTCTGGATTTTGAACGGTCTTGCCAAAAAGATCATCTTGAGCGACTACCTCGCCACAAACTTTGTGGACCGCGTTTTCGACACGCCGCTCCTCTTTACCGGCCTTGAAAACCTGATTGCCCTTTTCGCTTATTCGTTACAGGTTTACGCCGACTTCTCGGGTTACACGGATATCGCGATCGGCGTTGCCCTCCTCATGGGCTTCCGCCTGCCGCAAAACTTCAACAGCCCGTACAAGGCCAAGAGCCCGACCGAATTCTGGCGTCGTTGGCACATCTCGCTTTCTAGCTGGTGGCGCGATTACTTGTACATCCCCCTTGGCGGTAACAGGAACGCAACCGTCGGCACGTTCTTCTGGATGGGATTCTTGAGCCTTGTGGCCATTCTCCTTTCTGGCAGCATGTGGGTCGGCATCGCTCTTGGCGTGTTCTTCCTCTACATTGCGATTTTCGCCTACTTCAAGCCGGAATCCCGCAAGACGATTACCACGAACATGAACGCTATGGCAACGCAGATTGTCGGCGGTTGGTGGCATGGCGCTAGCTGGAACTTCATCATCTGGGGCGGTTTGAACGGCTTTGGCCAGGTGTTCAACAAGCTCTGGGTCAAGCGCAGCGCAACCGTCCGCGCCTCGATTGCTCTTGGATTCTTTGCTCTGAGCGCGATTCTCTACAAGCACTACACAATTCCTATATGCGCCATTACGGCCGTGTGGTTCGGCGTGCTTTTCGTGGGCATCTACTCGACCATCATTTATCATTTGTTCTGCCAAAAACAATTGCCGTGGCTCACGACCGCATGGAATGTGACGCTCACGTTTGTGTTCATCACGTTCACGCGTCTCTTCTTCCGCGCAGGCTCGAACCTCGACCCGGCAGAAGCAAACGAAGTCGCATGGAACACGGCAAAGAACATGGTGCACCAGATGGGTACCGCCTGGCGCTGGGACACGATTCTCCCGATTGCATGGGAACACATCAATATCATCCTCGTGTTCATCGCTGGTATGCTTATCCACTGGATTCCGAAGCGCGTGAAGTCTCGTTACCGCATCACGTTTGCATCGCTCCCGATTCCGGGAATGGTGGCGGCGACGGCGTTCATCATCTTTGTGATTTATCAGTTCATGAGCGCAGACAGTTGTCCGTTCATTTACTTCCAGTTCTAAATCAGACAGAAAGGGCGTGCCAAGCACGCCTTTTTTTACAGACAAGCCTCATCAATTAGATTGTTCTATATAATACATTTATCCAAATAAACACAGAACAACGCTCAAAAAACTGTGCTTTTGAGGTCAATTCTTACATATCTTTACATCCCATTAATTTATTTTGTATAGTAAATAATTAGGAGGAAATTTGATGCTCAAAAAAATTCATAACATTCTGGGGAAATTGTTCCTTTCAGGAGCATCGTTCTTTTGGGCTAGCTGCGATTCGGCTACGTCAGCCGACAAGCCTTCTGCATTTATAGACATTGACCAAGAGCTTGCCAAATTAACAACAACGGATACCACCGGACTCAGAGGAAAATGTGTCCCCTCGTATCGATATTGCGATGTTATTAATGGCGACAACAACTATTATGACGCACAAGCTCACGCGGCATCAATTGCCATCAAAAAGCTCGAGGAACAGCACAAGGATGTTCCAGACTATTGGTACGGCTATAACGGTTGTTACAGGGATCTCTTAGGGCATCTAGGAAACGCCCCTGTATATGGTGTTCCCGAATGCCCCACTGATTTGACTCCTTGCGAAACAGACGGATCGACCTACAGCGTTTATAACCAAGTCCGCATCGACGACGCCTACATTGAGGCCCTCCTACACAACGAAAAGTCTTATCAAGAAACCTTCAAAAACACTCTCGAAGAAATCAACGAAGGCATGGAAAAATGCGAAGCGCAATAGCGACTTTTTGACCATTTTTATCGAATTTTGCACATCCAAGGGTTTTCATAAGTTTACAAGAATACTACACAAAGTTTTCTTGTTAATATCCCGTGAAAAAATATCCTAAACATAGTGACAAAACCCTAAAATTTGAGTATTTTTGAGCCCATATATATAGATTGCGTATTTTATATGAAGATTAAAACTATACTCATTGCAGGAGTCCTGCCAATCGCCCTTTTTGCAAAAGATGACGACATGGCCGGAAAAATTGTTCCTCGCTTGGTTGACTCCAGAAACACGGAATTGAACCAGACTATCGACGGCATTAACGACTTTGCGCCAGAAGCTGAAGCCCCGACCGTCGGAAAATTTTTCATCAACGAAAGCAATTTTACCCAGAAAAAATCTAAGGCCCGCAAGGCTAAGGCTGCAGCAAAGCCGAAGGTCGAAACTGTAGCCAAGTTTGATGCGCCCCAAGATTCTATCACAAGCGATCTCGGAACCGAAGAAGGCATCAACAGCGATAGCCTCGATACCGAAGAAGCCGCACGCGAATACGCCGAAGCCGATGCCGATATCAAGGCAACGACGGACTCCGCCTCCACAGGAGCTCCGGCCAAGCTCTTTGTCCTCGACATGACGACATCCATCATCCCGACGGAAAGCCGCCGCATCGCAGGCCACTACGGCCCGCGCAAGCACCGCATGCACCGCGGTGTTGACCTCGGTCTCTGCCACGGTGAAGACCGTACGATTGTCGCCGCATTCGCAGGCAAGGTCGTCAAGGTCCGCAACCAGGGCCGCCGCAAGGGTTATGGTCGCTACGTGATTTTGGACCACGGCAATGGCCTCACCACGCTTTACGCCCACCTCGAACGCTGGAAGGTCAAGGTCGGCGATGAACTCCAGGCCGGCGATACGATTGGCGTTGGAGGCAACTCGGGCCGCTCGTTCGGTGCCCACCTGCACTTTGAAATGCGCTACAACGGCGTGTACATCAACCCGGAAACAGTCTATGACTTTGCAGAAGGCACGTTCAGGGACATCTCCGTCACGCTCGATACAGACAAGTTGCAAGAAGCCGAAGCCGCCTACCAGAAGGAAATCGGCAAGAGCAAGTTCTACAAGGTCCGCCCCGGCGACTGCCTCGGAAAGATTGCCCACAAGTACGGCACGTCTGTCGAACGCATCAAGCGTTTGAACAACCTCAAGTCCGAAAAGATCCGCCCGGGTCAAATACTCCGCTGCTCATAAAGCCGTAGAAAGCAAACGGCAGGATGAGAAATGCCTGCCTAGAAATTTGTCATGCCCGCCTCCGAGCGGGCATCTCCTTTTTATAACAAAATTGCAACTCTAGTAACAAACAACAAGAAACCCGCCGGGCGGGCAACGATGTCGAGAGCACTACTCTTTAGCGATTTTATCGTATGCCTGGATGAGTTCGCGGTCCATATCACGGCGATGCGCCGGAGACGCAAACTTGTTGAGCACCTGACTCTTATAAATCGTCCAGTTGCGCGAGAAAGCCATGTGCATCACGGCCGCAATCAAGAGGCCCGGCAAAAGGCTATAGCCGCCAGTCATTTCGCAGACCATCACGACACCCGCAATCGGAGCCTTCGCAGCGCCAGCAAAGAACGCGGCCATTCCGACGAGAATGAACATCTCGGGCATGCGGATAAATCCCGGGAACGCAAGTTCGCATATTCCAGCAAACATGGCGCCAATAACCCCACCAATAAATAGCGATGGTCCAAAGACACCCCCAGAACCGCCCGAACCGACCGTAAGCGCTGTCGCCACAATCTTAGCAAGCACGATGCCGAGCAAGAGGAGCACGCCCCACACGGTATGCGGCACAAGCCCCGTCATCAGGTTATCGATAAATTCAAAGCCGCCGCCCGAGACCTCCGGGAAGGCAAGCACCAAGAACGAAATGAACGCACCACCCATCGCAGGCTTGAGCCACACGGGAATCGCCCACTTGCTAAAGCGCCGTTCCGAAGCGTAATAGCAACGCACATACATGTACGAGAACGGGAAGCACAAAATTCCGAGCAGCGCGCACGCCAAAAGCTCGACGCCGTTCGTAAACGGGAAATCCATCGTGCAGCCAATCACTGGTGCGGAACCAACAAATGCAATATAAACCGTAAACGCCACCACCGACGAGATAATCGAAGTCGCAAAGGCGTTCGACTCAAAGTCCTCGCGATAAAGCATCTCGACCGATGTGAGCGCCCCCGCAAGCGGAGCCTTGAAAATGGCGCCAAGCCCTGCCGCCGTGCCCGCCAGCATAAACTGCCCGCGCATCATTCGCGGCATCTTGAAAAACTTACAAATCGTCGATGCAATACCTGAGCCAATCTGCGAAATCGGCCCCTCGTAACCTGCCGAGCCGCCCGTCGCAAGCGTCATGATGCTCGCCACAAACTTCACCGGCGCCACGCGCGCCCGCACATTCCCGCCCTGGTGATGGAACGAATAAATCATCTTGTCGGTGCCCTGCCCCGCCGTCTCCGGCGCACGCGCCACTTTGTGGATGAAAAGCCCGACAACAAGCCCGCCAATCGCAGGCACCGCGGCAAAAGCGTACCACGGCAAAAGCCCAAGCGTCCACGGCTTACGCACCCATTCAATCGCCGTGCCAAGCCCAAAATGGAAAGCAACCGCGACAAGCCCCGTCACGCAACCGATTACCGCAGCAAGCCCAAGCTTCGGCAAGTAACCATTCACTACGAGAAGTTTCGCAATCGTCCGATGAATACGCTTCACAGGCCGCAAGATAGAAATTTTGGGGTTCCCTTCACACTCATTTTTTATATATTTCCAATCCAAAAAGCGAAATAGCAAAAAATTATGCGACTCGAAGTACATCCAGATAATCCGCAGCCTCGCATCGTGAAGCAGGCCGCCGAAATCCTCGAAGACGACGGACTCGTCCTCTACCCCACCGAATCTGGCTACGCCATCGGCTGCAACGCCGAATCCTCCAAGGCCATCCACAAGCTTTACGCCCTCAAGAAACCCATGAAAAAATTCTTCATGGCGCTCATCGTCCCAGACATCCGCTTTGCCACCGGCTACGCCCACGTGAGCAATTTTGCGTTCAACATCATCAAGCAGCGAGTGCCCGGCCCGTACACATTCATTTTGCCCGCCGACCCGCACATTGCACGCAAGCTCGACGTGAAACGCCCGGAAATCGGCATCCGCATCCCGACGCACCCGTTTTTCAAGGAACTCTTCCAGCACTTTGACAAGCCCATCCTCAGCACGGCAGCCAAGCTCAGCGAAGAGGACATGTACGAGACAGACGACATCTGGAAAACGTTCCAGCATTCCGTAGACATGATGGTCGACTGCGGCAACATCGAAATCAACCCGACGAACATCGTGAGCCTCATCGGAGACAGCGTAGAAGTCATCCGCGGGGAACTGGTGTAAGAAACTTTCACGTAAGAGAAAAGGGCCGCTGAAAAGCGACCCTTTTGCTATACCCGGTTCGCGAGTCGAACGCGAGTTTAATCCTTAGGAGGGACTCGTTCTATCCATCTGAACTAACCAGGCGAGTAAGCGCAGACGAATATAGTAAATAATCCGGAAGTTATCAACCAAAAGCGTCCACCTTTAATGCCTGATGCACCCAAGATGTCAAAAAAGAACGCCCGTCACCGTTTTCACGATGGCGGACGCATTATCAACAACTAACAAAAAATCGAAAGAAAAAATTACTTTTTCTTTGCAACCTTATTTGCGTTTCCTACGAACGGAATACCAAAGATGAGCTTCGGATCGTCCAAGAACTTGACCATCTTAGCCACGCTAGCTCTCAATTCCTTGAGGTTTGCCTTATACTTAGTTCTAACAGGGATACCCTTGATAAGAACCGGGTCAAAGACCTTAAACTTTTCATCAACCTGTTTTGCAAGCTTCAGCAAGGCGGAAGCTTCCTTAGTCGCCTTAACGGTCACCTTCGGGTCGAGTTCTTCAACAGCGGTGGTTTTGGATGTAGTTTTTTTCGTGGTTTTGGTAGCCATTTTATCCTCTTTGTTTAGGTTTGTGGTTAGTTATAACAAGCTTTCCATCTTGTCATTCCTATACAACTTCATTGCATATTCATCACAGATGGCACATAAGATTCTTTCATGCGTACAAACTTCGGCAGAAACACCTTCCAGGCTGCCGGTTGTATAAAAAGATGTGCAGCCGCATTCATGCGCAAGACAGCGATAACGGATAGCACATTCTTTGCATTGCTTTTTATCATTATTGATAAAGCGTTCTACAGCCTTTGGCAAAATATTCTTATAAATACCGCTTTGTTCATCAAGAACATTACCTAAAGAATAAGGAGCTTTAGGCTGACTTGATATAAAGCGCGAACAAGGGAACACATTGCCATTCGTCGCAACAACAAAGGCTTCTGAAGATATAAAGCAAGTATATTCTTTTTGGCGTTTGCCCAGCAGCTCCATCGAAACTTTATCTTGAATAGTGCTTAAATAAAAATCTTTTTTCTGTCTTTTACTTTTATACCAAAATCTTGCCAGCTTTTCGTATTCAACAATCAAAGCATCAAAATCTTCACTCGTCCATTTTCCATTGAAATCAGGAGATGTTCCCACATTGGTAAAGCCTTGTTTGAAAACCCACTTTACCGCATCAGAAAAACCGTGAACATGTTTTGGAGTAATTACCATCAAAACAACAGCGTTCAAATCGACCAAAGCAGGGATATAAGGAGCTATATATTTAAAGCTTCCTCGCCCATCAACAGTTTTCCTAGACAAATTCTGCTTATTTTTCGGGCCATCCAATGAAAGCGCTACAGAAAAGCCTTCTTTTTTAAGATAGCCGATAACATCGTCATTCAGCAAAGTTCCATTTGTGTTGACCGTAAAAAGCAACTTAAATTTCTTAGGCAACTCGCTCCTACGAGACTTCACCAATTTTCTGGCAAACGTAACCGTTTTACGAATAATATCCATTCGCAAAAGAGGTTCACCGCCAAAAAAAGTAATATTCAAAAAATTATGATTCAGTTCAGCAGCTTTTCGAAGCGCAAGAGAGACAGCCTTTTCCATAACCTCGTCGGACATTACAGCCTTACGGGCCGCATGGCTATCCCTATAATAGCAGTAATCACACCGAAGATTACACTGTTCTGTTATACTTAATTCTAAATTCACTTACCCTTCCCAATTATCAACAATATAACACCAAAATATCTATAAAGTATTAAAATGTTAATTTGCAAACATTTTTATACAATTAAAATAAAAACGGAGGCTCCGCATTAAGCAGAACCCCTGTTTTTTTTATTCGCTAACAAAACTTAGATTTTGCGGTAATGCTTGAAATAGAAGTCGTCATCACCCCTACCAGCATTATCAAGCATAATAGCATGGAGCTGGCCCTTAATATTCGGAGATTTGCCATTATCCAAATCCCAATAGGTTATACCTTCCGGCTCCTCGCCATAGGTATTAAATTGGAATCTAAAGTGATGGCTTTGATTGGAACGAGCCCTAATTCTTGCGTAATTAACCTTATTGGGATTATACGAAAGTTCAGGAATTTCATATACGGTAATTCCGCCCTTTCTATTACTATGTTCATTTTTGTAATACCCATTACAGAGATGCAAATTATTGCTCTTATCAAAGCACCCACCCTGCATGCATTCTCTCTCCACAAATTCATCACCTTCTTCATCAAGAAGATTGACCTGTGTATAAATTTTCAAGAAATCACCCCTACCGGCACGAATTGCATTAAAGTCAATCGAATAAACATATATCGGATTATTTTTTAGGATATAACCATTCGATGTAAACAGCAAACCATTATTCGGATTAATCGCAAGCCAGCCAATATCGTCGAAATAGCATCCATTAGGAAGCTTCATTTCATTTACCGCAAGCGGTTTATGGATATTATCCGTGTCAAAAGCAACAATATACGGCCGACCGTTTTTCGTAACAGGCACAAACAAAATTTTATTATAGCAGTCGATATCACCAAGATGATAGCCATAATGATACTTGTAGATCTTACGCGACGGATCCTCACCACCGCAAGACAACTTCAAGTCATGATCTACCGGGAATTTCCAAATATTGCCATTTTGAGTAAAATACCAGTTCGAATCATCATGGCAAACGCCATTCATTTCTTCGCTCCAGCCATTTTCACGATTTTCAGGATACTGTCCAAGATAGCTATAGTGAGGCATATCCTTTCCCGCATAAACAGTTTTTTCAAGCTGAGCACCAACTTTATCCTTGGCGAGCCAACTATACACAGGGAAGCTCCAGACCTTACCCGTTCTGAGATTTTGGATTTTCACGCCATCCACAAACCATGCGGCGTCTTTCTTAGCATTATTATGACCAATGGTAATCCTTCCAATATCGCCAATGTCTAATCCACAAGTATAGGTTACAGAATTCACTTCACCAGCTTCGCAATCGTCACTATCATTCGGATCGTTAAAATCACTCAAGTAAAAACTACCATTCGTGCCAAATGCACGAAGATAAACTGTAGCGTCAGTACCAGCCCCGTTCGCTGCCTCACCGGTGAAAATGGTAATTCGATAATCAGTTACCTGCGTTACGCTACTCGGAGTAAAGGTCGCATAAAGCTTGCGATCAGCTTCATCCTTGGCAAGCCAACGATTGGTAAGGAACGTCCACATCTTGCCAGTTGCAACATTGGTGATCGAGACAGAACTCACGAACCAACCGGCATGACCATTTTTGTTATCATGACCAATGGTAATTCTCTTGATATCCCCAAGATCATAATTAGCAGACACATCAATGGTGTTTACATCACCCTTTTCAAAATCATCTTTATCATTTTTATCGTCAAGATTATTCCACGTACACGACCCATTCGTACCTTCAGCGGTAAGAAACACGTGAGCGTCTGTGCCAGCGTCCTTCATGGAGCCCGTAACGATTCTAATTCTATAAGGTGTAGCCATATTTTATTCCTTTTATTTTTGTTGTTAACACACAAGCAATACCATTTTCTTTCAATAGTATTACCAAAGCATTACGAATATACGTCAAAGAAGATGTTGATAGATTTTTTCGCACGTAAACTTTCAAACTCCAATTCCAGGCACCACAAGCAAAAATCAAAACACGAAATCAATTCAAAGCAACAATTAATTTATTTAAATAAACAAAATAATATAAAATTTATTAACAGCCACAAATCTTTTTCAAAAGCGTATAAGATCAAGGATTCTACAAAAATTTCATAGATTCTATTCACATTTTAAAATCAAGAAAAAGAAGATCGAATATATTTCCAGTCTTTAAAAAGCGAAAAATGAAAAAAGTAATTTACTGCTCACATTTTACAATTTCATATTTTTTTCTTTTTTGCGTACTCAAATAGCGAATAAAATAGTCAAGTCATTTTCTTTAAAATTTCAGCAAATAATTTAATTTTTATTACTCAATCAAAGATTCAATTACAAAATTTATCAACGTAAACAAGCAAGCAAATTAAAAATCGACTTTTCACCCGAAACATTTTACAATAGAAACAAAGTAATTCCAAGAAAACAAAAATCAAAAATAATCAGCAAATTCTTTTATTTTAGATTCATTTTCACAAAGAATTCCATTGAAAAAAGTATTTTACACGTATTTTCATTACTAACAGCAATTTCAAACATTTTTTGTTCTCAATTTTTATTCAAAGCAAACAAACGAAATCAGTATATACAAGCAAATACAAACAATATTTGTTCTCAAAAAATTTATATAAAACAACTTATCCGTAAACAGATTAAGGTATCACCAGTACATTTTGTAAAGAAAAAGTTATTCTAAAGATGTATCATACTTGTATCATATCGATTTATATTGCATACAAAACTGTTTTTCGTAACAAGAAAAACAGAATCCCGATACACCCAAAAACTTTTAAAGAAGGACAAAATAATGGCTGAAGATCAAAAGCTCTCTCAGAACCAAGACCAATTTGCAGCGACTTTTTATGACGAAGTCAACAAAGTCATCGGCGGAACAAACCCCAACGAAAAGCTCTGCTTGCTTTTGCCCGGCATCACGCTTTTAAAAAGTGATTTTTCGTACGATTACCAAAACAACGCCCCAAAGGGCCCCGTAATTGAAGCAAACGAATCACGTTTGGCAAACAAGCTTTATGATCCGTTTGACATGGTTCTTTCTGACAACGGTAAAACTTTAGAGCACCAATACAAATCAGCTCTTGACGCACTCACCCCAAGATTGAACCCAATCATTGCCAAAGCAAAGAATCAGCTTAGAGATCTTTTGCTCAAGAATTATCCTTACAAGTTCGAAGGCGATGAACCCGGAAAAAAATACACATTCCAGGAAGTGTTCTTCCGCCTTTACGACAAGTATGTTGAAAAGCTCAGCGCATGGTCTCGCGACTGTCAAAATGAACGTGACAACATAACCAATAGGATTAAAAACGAAGCCGGGCTTTCGCTCGCCGAAAAGAACCAGAAAATCGAAAACGAATACCTCATTTGGTACGAGAACAATGCAAACGCTAGACTCACAGAAATCAACGAAAAGATGTCTGCAGTTTTGTCCGTATTCTCCGCAAACGATATGAAAATCATCGAAGGCATTCTTGATAGCGGATCTGGTGCAGAACTTCAAGAAGCCCGCCAAACGATGAACAACTTCCGTAAGCTCAGTCCCAACGGCGGCTACATTTACCCGGTAAAGTTTAATCCTACAAATTGGTTCGATTATCTCGACACATCCTTTACACCCGTAGATCTTTTAAGTTCTCCGGCAACATTGCTCGACGAATTGGAACTGTACTACACAAGAAGAAGTTCCTTGCAAGCAAAAATTGAAGCTTTAGGCAAATCCATTCCGACAAAGGATGCGTTAACAGAACAACAAAACAAAGTCAATAGCACAAAAGAAGCTTTTGACACAGCCGACAAGAATTTACAGGATTCCATGGACAACGGATTCTCGGACTTTGCCAAATTCGTTGCCAAGGCCGTTTGCGCAGCCTGCGTTCCGACAGATGCCGCAACAGGAACCGTCGACACCAGCAACGACGAAAACGCAAAGAAAGTCCTTGGAAAAGCACTCAACGACACAGCCAATAAAGAAGACGAAAATGGAGATAGCTCCAAAAAATCTGCACCTGGAGTCAACATTGGTGAACTTGTAGAGCAAGGCATTGACACAATTTTCAGCGCAGGTACAAAGGTCAACGCAGCTCAATCGGCCTACTTGAATGCGATGGAATCTTACATGTCCGCATTGGGCACATTCATCAAGTCCAAGAACCTCACACAGCAACAGGCTTTGCTCGACGCTCTGCAAAATCAATACAATGAAATCAATAGAAAAATAGACCTTTTAAACACAAAGTTGAACCTCGCAGGATCCATCGAAGGTTCTGAGACTTCTTCTACAACTCCTCCAACGGTTCCTGACGGATTTACACAGCTCACGATTATCCACAACGTATCAAAGAGCTCCACATCAACACATCAGGAAACCCAAGTCAAGACAAAGACTACAACAAAGGGCTTCTGGATTTTCAAGAAAAAGCAAAAGAAGACTACAGCAACTTCATCTTTTGAAGAAGTTTGCGAATCCTCGGGTACCGAAATCCGAATCGGCATGAATATCGCCAAAGTCACCATTGAACGCGAATGGTTCAATCCAGGCGTATTCGCATTGACTGGCGAAATGTACAATGTCGCAACAAAGAACACAGGAACAGGAACTCTTTGCATCGCTCACGGCCCTGACAGCGCCCCAGAAGAGATGAACGAAGATATCTTCCCGTGCTACCCGACAGCATTTGTTATCGCACGTGACGTGACCATCAAGATTACGACAACTTCTTCGACCACGTCTACCAAGATGTCATCAGCATCAAGCGAAGCTTCTAAATCAAAGGGATTCTTCGTATTCAACGCGGGCAACGGAAACAGCTCTTCTTCATCCGACAGCTCCACGTCGACCATGTCTGACGACAAGTCCATTACGATGCGATTCGCAAATCCGCAAATCATCGGTATTTGCCAGCACTACCTGCCGAAGGACGAAAGTACAGCATATCCTGCTACCGAAAGCGGCGACGATACGATTATCGCTTTCGTTAACGCCTACAAGGAACTAATCGACCAGAAGCTCAAAGAAGAAGCCTAATCATCGTAAGCGCAAAAATAAAACACAAGGAGAAACGGGGAAATCCCGTTTTTCCTTGTGTCCATTTAAATTATGAGATTTGACATGGCTGCTAAGACTAAGAAAAAGCAAAAAAAGAAAACTCAGAAAATAAAAATAACAAAACAAGTAACGCCACTAGTTAAGGCCGAGGAACCCGTACAAACCAACGGTAACGACAATTCCTTTGCCACGATGATATACAACGAAATATCATCAGCCATCGGCGGGCACAACGAAAATCAATTTTTGTGTTTACAAATTCCAGGTACAACCATTGTTGCAAACGATTACAAATACAACTACGATAACGGCGAACCCAAGCCACCAATGGTCGAAGCAAACGAATCACGTCTTGCAAACAAGATGTTCGATCCTTGCAGAATAACGGGAACCGACAACGGGTTCTCGCTGCCATATCAATACAAATCGGCACTAGACATGCTAACGCCAAAGCTCAACAAGAGCATTGCCGATTACAAGAACAAATTACGAGAACTTTTGCTTAGCGAATACCCTTACGATTTCGGGAAAGGCATCGAAAAGGGGTACACTCTACAAGAAGTTTATTTCAAGCTTTTTGAGGACTATATTGCAGAACTCGAAGCTTGGGCTAATTTAAAGAATCAAAAGAAAATAGAATTTAAGGGCCGCTTGTCAGAGAAAGACCGTGGCAAGAGCGCCTATTTGGAATGGTACGAAAACGAAGCCGAAAAGCATTTAAACATCATCAACGAAAAGAAAGCCAAGATATTGTCGGTTTTATCTCCAAACGACATGAAAATTTTGGAAGGCGTTCTAGATAGTGGAACAGGAGCTGAATTACAAGAAGCCCGTCAAGCCTTAAACGGGGTCAGAAAAATCACTCCAAATGGTTCTTACGTTTATCCCGTACGTTTAAATCCGCCAAATTGGTTTGAAATGCTCGGGACATCATTTACACCATCAGACATGGCAAGGAGCACAGAGGCAATAGCATCTGAAATACAGACTTACTCTATTCGCAGGATGCAATTGTACTCCTATATCGAGGATATTGCAGCTCTGATTTCTAGCGACCAAATCAAGCCGTATCTAAAAAAAGTCGATACGGTAAAGAAGCAAATGGAACGTTCTTTAACCCAGGCATCTACTGTGTATGGTGATCAGGTACGTGATTTCGCCGTAAAGTCACCATTTGCCGATATCAAGCCGTACTTAAAGCGAAGCGTTTCTATGCAGCTAGTGCAGAGACTTTCGCAAAACGCAAGATTACAAGAACAAAGTAAATTAAGCGATGCCCAGCTCGCTGTAAAGATCAACAGAGATATAACAACAAACATCAACCAAAGAAACAGATACGTTGCCGCCATTAAAGAACTGGAAAAAAGCATCAGAACCGAAATTAAAGAAAAGAAATTAGACCATATTCAAAATCATCTAGATCCTATTACAGATCAAATTAAGATTTTCGACGAGAAAATCACTGAGCTACAAAAGCAGTTGTCGCTTTCATCAAGCATTGAATCCAATACCAGGAATTTGCCACTATCCACCTCGGTTGTCCCCAAAGGATTCACAAACATCGTCATAGATTCTAGTATGGAATCCCTAGAACAGCAAACATCATACACCGTATCAAACAGCACGTACAAGCAGGGCTCCCAATATCTATTCAACAACATTTCCTCGACAAGCAGTTCTAGCGCTTTCAGCAGCGAACTTTTCAAGAAATGCAAAATCCATATTGGAATGAACATCGCGAAAATCGGCATTGAGCGAGAATGGTTCAACCCAGGCGTATTCGCATTGACAAAGGATATGCTCAAGTTGGGATCTGCAATGATTTCCCCAAAATCCGACAACTACGACGGCATCACGGAAGAGCGCTTAAAAGATATGAGAAATTGCATTTTCCCGTGCTATCCAGTTGCCATGGTGATTGCCCGCGATATTACAATCACATTTGAATTCACAGGCAAAGAAAAGAAGGACATCATGGATGAATATCGCGCCATCGAAAAGCAAGCCTCTTCGGGACGCGGGTTCCTGATTTTCCAAAACGCATCAGAGAATTCTTTCTCGCAGCAAACAAACACAAGCACCTGGATTCACGAAAATACGGTCACAGTAAGAATTGATTCCACGCAATTGATTGGCTACTTCCTTGAAGCAACACGTGCCGACCAGAGCGAGCCTTTTGAATCCATGTCCGAAGAAACACGCAATGCTCAGCAGGTATCTTCCATTTCTGAATTTGTAGAGGCATACAAGGCAATCCTTAAAGAAAAGGCAAAATACTTAGAAAATGTAGAACGCCCTTACGAAAGCGAGCCCACTCCCACCGAAGATGTTTCTCAAACAGAAGAAATTACACAAGAAGATGTTTCTACAGAAACAGAAGAAAATACCACCGAACCATTAGTTTAATTCTCTCCTTTCCATTAACACGCAAAACAAACATCCAAAACATAAGCCTAGTCCCGCAAGGGGCTAGGCTTTCTAGATTCCGAGATGGAGAAGCCCTCCCGGAACAGAGTCCGGGATGACAAAGTGGCGGGCATGACAATCTATACAGGTTTCGCGGCACCCGGCGCGGCATTTTCCGTTGCTTTTTCTGCAGCCACGGCACCCATCGCATTTTCAGCAGTCTCGCCCGCTTCCAGCGTGACTCTTGTGCGGGCGTCGTACAAAGCTTTGGAAATGTGCGTGAAGGCTTCGACGACGACTGGGTCAAAGTGTTTGCCCGCCCCTTCGGTGATAATCGACATCGCCTTTTCGTACGGGAATCCCTTTTTGTACACGCGTTCGGCGATGAGGGCGTCAAAGACGTCGGCAACGGCCATGATTCGCGCAGAGAGCGGGATTTCTTCGCCCTTGAGGTGTTCGGGGTAGCCCGAGCCATCCCATTTTTCGTGGTGGTAGCTAGCCATTTCAATAGATTCGTTGAGGTAGCCCGCATCGAACGTGTCACCAGCATCGTGCACGATTTTCTTGAGGATTCGGCCACCTTCTGTCGTGTGGCTCTTCATGATGGCAAATTCTTCGTCGGTAAGCTTGCCGTTCTTGTTCAAAATCAAGTCCGAAACCGCAATTTTACCGATGTCATGAAGCGGAGCTGCCTGCTTGAGTTTACTGATGTAGCCATCATTCAACACACCCTTGAACTTGCCTTCGGCACGCAATTCTTTCGCAATCGCTTCGACGTATTCTGCAGTCTTTTTGATGTGGTCGCCAGTGTTCTTGTCGCGCGCTTCAACGAGTTCCGCGAATTCCGTAATCATCACGTTCTGCATTTTCTGAATTCTAAGAACCTGGTCGCGCACCTGTTCAATAAAGCTCTGGGTGTCCTCGGTCATCGAATTGAAATGGTCGTACAATTGGCCGATTTCATCACTTGTATTAATCTTGAGGTCCTTCACATAAGCAACTGCATTTTGAATCAGCGAAAGATCGAGCTTGCCCATTTCAAACGCCATCGCCGTACGCATCGTAGCCCCGGAAATTTTCATGGCGGCATGAGACATCTTATTCACAGGCACCACAAAGCCGTGCTTCATCACCTCAATAATCACCATCATAATAATCAGCGAGAGACCAAAGAAGAGCGACAACAGCTTGATAAAGAACATGGCCTCGTCGCGCACAATGGATTCCATCGAGATATCAGCTGCCACGTAGGCAACGGTGTTCCCCGCTGCATTTTTTATCGGCCTGTAAACGGTGAGGAGCCAGCCAAACTGGTCATCAGAAATAATCGGCTCGATTTCCTCGCCCGCCAAAAGCTTCGGCAAATAGGGTTCAAACGAGGGGTCAAATTCCACCAAGGAGCCCGGAGCGCCACCCGGTATGCCATCCGTATCGAGGTCAAATACCACGTGACAACCATCCGGCAAAATCTTGTACACATACACGTACTTTGTCTGCGGGAAGCTTTCACGAATACCTCCAAGCACATCACGGGTATGAGCATAGCCTTCGACCTCATAACCCTGCGCTATGTAATTGTCCACCTTTTCGGCATCAATTGCAATAGACGCCGCTTCGGTCACACCCCTTGCGATACTGACAAAATTATTGATGCAGTTGTCACGATACAAGAAGAACCCGATCATGCTCGCAAGCCCGCCCAAAAGGACTTCGGCGACAATCACCATGATCACGACCTTGTTCAGCAAGGAATGGCGAATTGTTTTTTTATCCGAAGAAAAACCCTTGTCGGCATTCTTATGATGGAACAGCTGGACATCTTTAAGTTCGTCCTTGACATGACGCGGGATAAAGCGAAAAATAAGAGCAGACAAAAGAACAATGGCACTCTTGTCAAAAACGTCAATTACGATATCAGCAAAGAGTTGCGAATAAAAACGGTTCCAGTGCAAAACGTCGTGGAACGCAATCGCGAACGGCGCCGAGATGCCCTCGCCAAAATTGAACCCGTACAAAGCATATGTAAAGACGGAACCGATACCACCGCCAATCAACGCAAAGAGCAATATGACTATGAGCAGTTTCCAGATATGATGGAAGAATCCTCGACGAAAAAGGAATGTCGCAAGCGTCGCAATTAAAATGCTCAGGACGCCATAGTAAGTCGCGACCGGCTCCGAAATTCCGTTGATGGCGTTCACGCTAAAGCCGACGATAACCGCAGGCAGGTAACCGCCGAGCATGGCCGTAAGCACGGTGCCCAAGCAGTCCAAGAAGAGAGGTATTCCAAAGAAAATAGCAAGCTTGGCGGGGATGACGTTCAGGAGCAGGCCCACGAGCATCAGCAAGAGGATGTTCCTCGACCGCGAGAAAAAGCCCTCGACGGATGCCCATATCGCTTTCAGTTTTAATTTAAATTTCAAAACATACTTTCTCATACCCAAATTCTTCCTTTTAGCTTACATAAAATAAATAAAAAAATGGGAGCCTTACACGAACTTGCCGTAAAAAACATCATATAAAAGGAGATGCCCGCTCGGAAGCGGGCATGACAAGATAAGCTCGTGATTCTTTTTAATTAGCGGTATTCGAACTTGGCCTTGAACAAGTGCTTGCAATTGTTGGAGTCGTTACCCCAGTGGTCGTTCGAGCCCGCAAAAACGTGGATACCGAAGTCGGCAGCACCTGCAACCAGGCGGCACATGCCCGCGATTCGCCAGATGCCACGAAGAATGTCGTCGCATTCCTCGCGAGTGAGGTCTGCACCATCGACAACGCCCTTGCACATATAAAGTCCATCGTGAATGAACGGGGCCGAGTTGTAGACATCGTTACCCTTCTTGATATCCGGAACGATGAACTGCGCAAAAGTCGGAGTCGACGCGCCATCGGACATGAAGCCCTTCTTGAAAAGGCAAGTCAGCAAAAAGTCGCGAGTCTTACCATCGGCCTTGGTGTAGCGCGTACCCTTGACGTACACGTAACGGTCGAGCTTGAAGAAATACATCTTGCCGTTGCCATCGAACATAAGCGGGAAATCGATCGTGACATCGTCCACGGTAATGGAATTGCGTTCTTTTTCGAGGTAGGTTCTGCTCTTTACCTTGTCGATATACATTTTTAAGTTAGCCATAAACTCCTTCACGGTGCAACGCTATTGTGCACACGAAGTAAAAGATATAAAATTTATTGGGATTGTCATCCAAACAAACTGTCTTTTACCTTTCAGAAACAAATAAACCATGAATTTGAGAATTATCTTTATCAAAGCAATCCTTAATAATAGAATAATAAGAGTCGTCGCCATGTTCAAAATATCGATATAGCGAAAAAGCCACCAAATCAGCAATTTGAATAGACCGCGATATCGAAGAATCAAGAAACAAAGGTACTTCTGCAAAATTATTTAACTTTTCGTTCCATCGGTTTCCTAGAGTTTGATAAATCCGAGACCAATTCTGATATTGATTTTCCATCTTGGATTTGTCAAAAATGCAAAGACCTCTAGCGGAATCCCCATGTTTTATAAATTTTCTTTTTAAAAACTTATCAAACCGGCTTGTCAATTGAGAAAATAATTCTTCAGATACGCTTTCATTTTTATTGCTCACAACAGAGCCAAATAAAATAAACTGACGGGGATAATTCATCTTAATACAAGCAAGACAATCTTTCAACAAGCAATCTCTCGTTTGCTTAGGAACGCTCCGCCAATAACCTTTACCACTCCTTATCGGACTCGCATGCAATTCAACATCTGTTCTCCCAAGATATTTTTCCATAACAGCGTCAACAGCCTTTTGAATCCAATATGTTTGGTTTTCAAAAGTTGCGAAACCAGCTAACACGCTGTATTTAGCATTAGGATCAGAGGCGACTCCAGAGTCATCTGCATACAACAGATACATCACCCCTCCAAAATAAAAAAGAGAGCCAAGCAGGATAACCTGACGCACCGCATAAAGGCAGCACTCTTGACTCTAATATCTTTAAAATAACAAATAGCTTCATCATCGTCAACAATTGCAAAATTCATGCCAATGCAAAAACCGATGAATTTAAGTCAAAAAAGGAATATTTATCCAAAAAAGAAAAGTGATTAATCGATTAAATCACTGATTAATCACTTTTTTTAGTACTTTATAACACATGAAATTCGCAAAAAAAAATATTCCTACAGATATCGCCACAATCTCGCAATGGGATGAAGCCAAAGGACACGGTGTTGCCTCAATCGACGGTCTCAACTATTTCGTGAAGCAATCGGCCTTGCGCAATTTGTACAACACGCCCAAAGTCGGTGACAAGATAATCGTCTACAAATACAACAAAACAGAAAACGGCGGACGCATCGCAGACGGAAAACTCGAATGCGTCACCGTTGTCTCAGGCGGAGCAAGCCTCCGCGCCTCGAAAACCGTCGGCTGCAAAGTGAACGTTTCCCCTCGAGTCATCCTCCTGGTGTTGGGGGTGATTATTGCTGAGGTTGCGGGGATTGGGGTTGCGATGGCGAGGGGGTGAGAGAATGAAAGATAATACTTTTAGCTCTTATGCAGCACCATGGTTTAGGATAGGAGATTAACTCAAATATAATTTACACATTGAAAGGAGGTTCAATAAGAAAATGTACATCTTCACCACCGATATTAGTATATTCTTTTTCTAGACAATAAAAAGAACCATTTGCATATTGAAAAATTTTCAATGATACCGCATGACAATGAGCTGGATTTTCTTTTATTATAATACCATCAGTCGTCTTTTTTATCACTGATACATTATTATGTCCCTCATGATATACATATCCTTTAGCCTCCACTTCAATGCCTATACAACTTTGTTTCGGAGGCTTCTTCTTTGGGAGAGCCCAATACAATTTCATTGTACCATTTTCTAAATTAAATTCATGTGAATGCAATTTATCAACATTTTTAACACCGGCTCGACCTAGAGCGTTTTGTTTTGCAAATTCTACACCTTTGCACAATTCATTATTTCCGCATAAAAGATTCGAATACACACATCCAATCTCTGGTATTTCTTCTTTTCTAGACTCAACAGATTTTCCTGTAGGTAAAAACTTTGTAGGCCAATTTTTAGGAAAATCACCTGTTCTAAGATTATATTTTTGACATTGAACTACATTTTCAAATACGTTTTTAGAAAACATTAAAGAACTATTTTTCTTACATTGTACTGCATTCTCCCCCATGACATCAGCTTCGTGCTCTAGCGCAGCATTATCATTAACCGGCATGCCGTTGATGTTTGTTGTAGGTGAAACGCGGCCGGCCATTTGCTGAGCGACATGCCATGCTTCGTGCGGGAGGCATTTTTCTTGACCGGGAGCAACATGAATATCCGTACCCTGCGTGTACGCAAGCGCCTGCACAGTCGCAGGTTTGGAACTGTTGTAATGCACACGCACATTGTCCATCGAGAATCCTGAAAGGCTCTCGATTCCCGCCTTCAAATTATCCGGCATTCCCGTATTATTCGGTCGCGGAGCCTCCGCATGCTGAGTAGCGTTATTTGCCATATCAGCTTTGCGCTGGAGGGATTCGTTTTGTGCTGACGAATCTAGGACTGCGGCGGCGTTTGAAGAAGTCTTCTTTTGATTAAATGTTATTTTTTTTGCGTACACAACAGACAAATTCATACTTTAATTATTTTTCTAAAAATGATATATCATCAACTATTCATTTCTATCTTAAACCATGGATTTTTTAAAGTATCCTTCTCTCCTTCACCCGTTTTATCAAGCACCTCATATTTTTTGCCCGTAACTTTCCAAAAAGAATAATGAGTCAGTGTTAAATACATATATCCATGAACATAATCCAAAACAATTTTACAATTATCTCTATCGTCACCCATTCCCGTTCCCGTATATTCAGCATACCCCACAGGTCTAGATATAGATTTACCCTTAGGGCCTCCTCCTTCACCATCATATGGATTTTGTGAGGTTTGATCATAGTGATTATGTAATTGACTATCGAACGTTTCCGGCATGGTCAAACCAGGCAAAGAGCCATTTCCATTTGCATGCCAACTTCTTAAGGCCCCTGGTGTATTACAATTTTTTTCTTTTCTAGCTTGTTCATCTTGCGTTCGTTCATCCATAACTCGTCCATAATACCATTCGATATAGATATCCCGCATCAATCTCACCAAAGATGTAGGGAATTCACATTTTGCAACAGACCATGGAATTACAGGAATGTTAGCCATATCATGCCCTTGGGGGGGGACAAATTCAGATTTCGGAATTCCATTCACAGCAGCAAGAGCGCTTTCACATGTTGACCAATCAGGATTTTCCACTTTTCGAACACCATCTTGAAAACCAAAGATATATCTACTATTAAGGCTCTTTTTAAGAGCCGGATTTTCATCAAATAATTTTTTCAAACCTTCATTTAAATTTTCAACAAACTTATCCACGTTTTTCTTAAAGTCACCATCAACAGGAGCATTTTTCTTTTTTAGTTCTTCTTTTATTTGTTTCACTTTTTCATTCATTTTTTCATTAACTTTTTTATAGCTACAATAAGATTCGAAATATTCAACCATCAAATCTATTTCTTGTTCATTCCAATAATCATTCAAATGCCCCAAAGTAATAGATTCAACAACAGCTTTTCGAATGAGATATTCAGAAAAAGATTCTTTTATAAACACCCCTTGAACAACTCCTTTCAAAGAGGCTCTCTTTGTTTGAAAAGATACATTTGGAGATAAACTTACGTTTCTACAAACTGAATCAGAACAAAATCTGTTATCAAAACAGTACTGCACGGCTTGCGCCCCCATCACATCGGCTTCATGCTCTAGCGCAGCATTATCATTCACAGGCATGCCGTTGATATTCGTAGTGGGAGAAACGCGGCCGGCCATTTGCTGAGCTACATGCCACGCTTCGTGCGGGAGGCATTTTTCTTGACCGGGGGCAACATGAATATCGGTCCCTTGCGTGTAGGCAAGAGCCTGCACAGTCGCAGGTTTGGGACTATTATAATGCACACGCACATCGTCCATCGAGAATCCTGAGAGGCTCTCGATTCCGGCCTTCAAATTGTCAGGCATACCCGTGTTATTCGGTCGAGGGACTTCTGCACGCTGGGCTGCGTTATTCGCCATATCTGCTTTGCGCTGGAGGGATTCGCCTTGCGCAGACGAATCAAAAATAGAGGAACCGCCAATATTTGTATTTTTTTGCCCAATTTTTTCTTTCTTTGTACTACAATAAAACATAGTTCTCCCCTAAAACTCAATAAGGCTTTACCAAATAGTGTTTTGTAGTACCTAATTGATCATAAGTAGCACTTTTTTTTTCAAATTCACCAGAATTTCTAATCAACTCCCGTTTTATAGCATGATAATGACGAACTATTGCAGGAGCAAGATTTCCTCGACACATCATATTAGTAGAATCCATCGAATGATACGCAAATCCATATCCAACATACTTATAATCAGGTTGACCCCTTTCATTTAGATATTTATACATCGTAACCTCTAACGTTTCAGGCCCTGATACAGGATTATTATCTTTATCTTCTAGTTTGATATTCCATTTTATTCTATCAACTTCATCAATATCAGCTTTTTCAAGTGGTTCATTTCGAGATGCTTCTTTTGCCACCATTTTAGCAGCATTCTTTGCTTCGACATCCGTATTATATAGTTTATTATTACCATCACTAGCAAGAGTAGAATAATAAACATTATTATCAACCTCATCTCCTTCTACAGTGGGCGCTCCAACGCAAGCATTTGAATTCTGAAAACAACTTTTATAAATATTTGTATCTAGAGCAACCCTCTGCACAACTCGCTGGGCAGCGTTAGCCATATCAGCCTTGCGCTGAAGAGATTCGCCTTGTGCGGACGAATCAAGGACAGAGGCGGCTTTGGTGTCAGCGGCCTTTTGGACGGTAGAGGACTTTTGTGCGTATGTAGAGTTCATAGGGATGTCCTTTTATACGAGAAGGAGGTTCCCGCTCGGAGGCGGGAATGACAATGCGGAGTGAGTTCTTCCAATTCGAGGATTGCTTCGCGCTAGATGAACTAGCCCTGAGCTGGGCATTCTTCCTCTTCGAGGGACGCGCGTTGGATGAACTTGCCTTGGACGGGTTCTTCCTCTTCTTCGAGGGATGCGCATTGGATTGCGCCACCCATCATATCGGCTTTGCGCTGGAGGCTTGCGCCCTGTGCAGAGGAGTCAATGACGCTTGCGGCGTTGTGGGAGGCCATGCGCTGGAGGGCATCGGATTTTTGAGTGTATGTAGAGGTCATATTTTTTCCTTTTTTGTTTAAAACGAGAGGGTGATTCCCGCTCGGAGGCGGGAATGACAATTCAATTGCAGTTGGTTTTATTTTTTGCGGCGTTTGGGGAGATCGTTTTTCCTGTAGACTTGCAGCAAGATGATGGCAATCACCGTCACAAGCAAGAGGAGTATGGGGATAAGCCCGAAGGTACCGCGGTAGGCCGCAACGGAGGGGTCAAAGCGAGAGATTATCGTCATCATCACGGCGGAGGGAGCAACAACAATTCCGAGCAATAGCGCCAAGTTGCTGTTGAAGAAATCCGAGACGTGGAACGAGGTAAAGTAAGCCACGAGAACCCCAATCGCGATGAGGAATGTGATGATGTTCAAGAAGCGGAACACCCAGCGGTGCGTGCAGAAGAAAGACGCGACAGCGCCCTGGCGCAAGCCATCCCCATCTTCGTTCTCGAAATGCTTGAGCATGCAGGCACCCAAATTGCCTGAAGTGGCACAGGTTTCTTCGGCATTGAGATCAGTTGCATACGGCCCAACACCCAAATTGTAATACGTGTCGTTATAATACAGGGCATCCTTGCCAAACTGGCTCCACCCGATATTATCAAACCAAACAACAGGGACCAAGGAATGCAACATATTGCGACGATCAAGGCTATCAATCTGCAAATTCAAATCGTTCAAAAGAATCTGCTTATTACGAGATGCCGGTTCGTCCAGCACAACGAACAAGTAATTTTTCACTTCTTCACGAATCTGCTTACGGCTAATCTTTCTTTCGTTTTTATCGGACTGGAGCAGGCTCAAGAAATTGCTATAACTATAGATTCCACTATGAGATTCCTGTTTCACAGTATCGGCAAATAACTGGTGCTTATCGATTGCCAAATCAGAGCGTTCCATCATCAAATTCACATGCACATACTCATTTTTATCGGCAAGCGTTCCTTTCAATCCCTTAAAGAAATCATTGAACCGTGACGTACTTTTATTATCCTTTGGATAATTCTTAAAGAACAAAGTCACGCCATCTCCGCGATTTTCATATTCATCGGTATAGAACGTGAAGGTATTCACAAAGCGCTGGAAATAAGAATTAACCTTCGTGTTCAAAAGAGAATCAATTTCAACAGTCAAATTTTTAAAGAATTTCTCTAAATCAACATTTTTCCAATCGTCTCTGACAACAACCCAATCTAGCTTTACATTATGGCGATGAGCTTCATTGACAAATTCATAATTTTCTTTTTTACAAAAATACGTCAAAGCAGATGCACCCGACGCCGTATGGAGATTGCCATCATTATCGATTTTCAGGCCATAATAGGCAAGTCGAGTAATGCCTTCAAAGTCAACCCATTTTGTCGTATCACCAGCATACCAATACGGATAAAATCCAACAACACCGCCATTCAGCTCTTCTTTATGGCTGCATCCGCACGTTTTACCTTTTAAATTTATCGGGACTTCTTCATAATCATTGATTTTAACAAGCGAAGAATCTACAACTTCCTTAAAGTAAAGGGAATAAAGAGAATCAAGCCTATCAAAAGACTTTTTCCAAAGGTCATCTGAGCAGATTCGGCCACTATATCTATCGATAAATTTCTTTTCACGTTGAATATCAGATATTAATTTTTTCCCAACATTGCTATATATCTGACGCATATTACATTTTCTTTCCATACATGCGCCATATTTTTCCCTTTTCCTAAGCTCCTGATTCTTACATATTTCACTATAGGCTTCTCTTGTAGAATCCACAAGATTCTTTCTCTTCTTAGCAAAAAAAGATTCAAGAGCAGCATCAATATACTCACTCTGATTATGCACATGCCCGCTACAAAGTTTAAAACTCGAAGCCAGAAGATTTTTTGCGTAACGATCGAGCTGTATAGAATCCAAAAAATCTACGTTTCGCATTTTCAAAACAAAATCATACGCTTGTTGAGAAAACACCATCTGTTGTTTTGCATCATCAATAATATACCATTTTAATGAATCAATAGCATAATCATCCAAATAGGTCGGCGTATTGAGCATTCCCATCGCGTCTGTAGCAGTATCCTCTCGAACAGTCCACGATGTCTGAATGAAATTATTAACAATTTTTTGATGCTGAGGATACTCCTTAAACAGCTCCTTAAATTTTTCATTCATCTGCGAACGGCTTTCATACTTAAAGGCCTTCTGTTCTTCAAGAATTTTAAACACCTTAGCGGAGTCTTTTAGCAAATCCTGTTTTGCATACGCTTCCACTTTTTCAGGCGAAATCGTATAGTAGCTCAGCGAATTATCATCCGCAAACGAAAGGATGGCAGATAAAGCCACAATGAGTGATATAAGGAGGTATTTTATCTTCATAGAATTTTTCCTTCTTTGTGTAATTCCTTGGCCAAGGACCTAACGATGTCTTCATTACAAATTTTCTTGCGATTCTGTTGAGCAGCGCAAAGCGCTGCATAACGCGCTACGTTTGTTAGCGCTCCCCCTGCGAGTTCATACTTTTCGGCAAATTTGTTCAAATCGACATCGTCTTCAAGTATAGCTTTTTTCGAGAAGATGTTAGACCAAAGTCTCATACGTTCTTCGGGTTCCGGGAGCGGGAAGTAAATGGCGTTCTGGAAACGGCGCGAAAAAGCCTCGTCAATGTTCGATTTTAAGTTACTTGCAAGGATAACGATACCCGGGAAATCTTCGACACGTTGTAAGAGATACGAGATTTCCTGGTTCGCGGCACGGTCATTCGAGCTATTCGTCTGTGTGCGGGCTCCAAATAGCGAGTCCGCCTCGTCAAAAAAGAGAATCCAATTGCGGTGTTCCGCCTGATCAAAGATGTTCGAGAGGTTTTTCTCGGTTTCGCCGATGTACTTCGAAATCACCTGCGACAAGTCTACACGATAAACATCCATACCGACTTTTGAGCCAATGAGCGTTGCGGTGAGTGTCTTGCCGGTGCCCGGAGGGCCGTAAAACAGCGCACGGTAACCGCGTTTGAGGTTCTTGCGGAGCCCAAAATCGTCGAGCACGACTTCGCTTTTTTCAATCCATGCCAAAAGTTGGTTGATGTCATCAAGCGTCTCTTCGCTAAGCACAAGGTCTTCCCACTGCAAATTCGTCGTGATCAGTTTTGCCGGGAAATGCATGCTAAAATCGGGCTTGTTTTTAACGCCGGTCGTAAAGTACTGCAAGTATTCCGAAGACACACGGAGCGCCGCCGAATTCGCGGGTTCACCGGGTTCGCCGTATTCGAGTTGCA
This sequence comes from Fibrobacter sp. UWB2, assembly GCF_002210425.1. Lineage (NCBI taxonomy): Bacteria > Pseudomonadati > Fibrobacterota > Fibrobacteria > Fibrobacterales > Fibrobacteraceae > Fibrobacter > Fibrobacter sp. UWB2. Next base: position 599,724 of record NZ_MWQK01000001.1, read on the forward strand.
AAATGCGTTCCGCAAAAAGCATAGAAGAAGTATCGAACAGCGCCATCATCTGCAAGCGCTTTTCGATATCGTTCCCAGCAAGCAAAAACATAGCCGTTTCGCACGTGGGCAAGAATCCCGAATGGCTCTTGCTACGCCAGCCGCCAAATTCCGTGTACGGGCGGCCAAGCGTACGGTTGTTCAACAAGAACGAATCGAGCGCCTGCGGGCAAAGGTGCGGGAGCAGAGCAAGCGCAATAATCAAGCGTTCGTAAAAGCCAAATTCAAAATCGAAGAC